>CAYTSW010000022.1:0-28990 GCA_964440605.1 uncultured Phycisphaeraceae bacterium
GGTCACCGCACCCAGAAGCCACGCGCAGGACGACGCTTCCCCGCCGCCGACCGCCCCGGACGAGCCGACCGCCCCACCCCAGCAACCCCTTCCCGGCAGCGACAACCCCCACCGCACACCGCCCAGTACCGGTGACGCTGTGCTCGTGGTCTACGGTGCGGGCGACGAGTTCGAAGCGACGTACGTGTCGCGCACGCCGACGGCGGTCATCGTGGAGGTTGGCGGCGTCCAGACCACCATCGAAATCGACTCCCTCGACGACCTCATCACGCTCCCCCCTGCCGACGAGCGCCTTCGGAGTCTTCGCACCCTCGTCGACGATTCCGACCCGCTCCAGCTCCTCGAGCTCGCCCGCTGGGCCCGGACCCGAGGGCTGCTCGATCAGGCTCTCGAGCTCGCACGAGAAGCGCAGGCGCTGGCGCCGTCCGATGCCAATGCGCTCATCATCGAGCGCGAACTGGAGCGCCTCATCGAGCTTCGGCGACGACAGAACCAGGAAGAAGCGGCTCCCTCGCCCGAACTGCTCGAGGCCCGCGAACGCCGGCGCACCCGCGCGGCGCTGCGGATCCATCCCTTCCCGCTGCTGACTCAGGAACAGGCCGACCTGATGAAGGTCTACGAGCTCGATCTGCGCGACCCGCCGCGGGTAGTGGTGCCGCGCGATGTCCGCCAGGAACTGCTCTCGCGTTACGCCGAGGACCGTCTGGTCCCCAACTCGGAGGAGGGACGCAAGGCGTTTCTTCGTCAGGCCGACCGCGACGTTTTGGAGGTCATGTTCCGCCTCCGGGCTCGCGAGCTCTACCCGCGTGTGCGCGTCGCCGGGCTCCCGACCTCCATGAAGCACTTTCGCGACAACGTGAACGCGGGCTGGCTCACTTCGAACTGCGGCTCGACCGATTGCCACGGCGGCCGCGACGGCGGGGACTTCCTGATCTACAACCGCAATCCCGGCCACGAGCGCGCCGTCGCGACCAACCTGTACATCCTTGAGACCTATCGCACGTCCGAGGGTCTGCCGCTGCTCGACTATCAGGAGCCCGAGTTTTCAGTCCTCTTGCAGATGGGCCTCCCGCGCACCGAGGCGATCTGGCCTCATCCGCCGGTGCGAGGCTGGCGCCCGGTGTTCAAGGACCAGCAGGACCGCCACTTCCGCCCCGCCGTCCGCTGGCTCGAGAGCGTGTATCAGCCCCGCCCGGGGTACGACTTCGAGTACGAAATGCCGGCCGAGCACATCCGCCGGCTCGCCCGCGAGGCCCGCGAGCGTGAACGCCAGGAGCGTGAGGAGGACGCCGGCCCGCCTCCCAGCCAGGAAGCGCGCCGCGATGGCGACGCCGCGGGGACCAACCCCGGCTGACGCGTGCGATCGCTCGCAACCCGGGCGATGCCCGACCGCGTATGGGGGTGTCCGAGGGCCCGCGTCCCTCGTGCTACACTCGCCCGTTCATCTTCCGCGCCCATTCGCGTGACTGTTTGAGGAGCTGCGTGCCCATGCCCCGTCCGAGCGTGAACGTCCGAACCGCTGCCGTCCTGCTCGCCCTCGGGGGCCTCGGCCTGACCGCCTGCGACGATGGCGGCGACGCCCTTGCGCTCGATGTCCGCGAGTCCGCGGCGGTCATGGCCTACACCACGCCCGAAACCTCCGATGCCGAGCGCTCGTCGCGGTACGCCGCGGTCGCGAGCAACCTGAGCTCGCCCGATCGCGACGCTCCCGCCGCCGGTGCGGCCAACCTGCTCGCGGCGCAGGCGATCGCGGGTCAGGGCCAGCTCGCGTTGTCTGACGCCCGCTCGGGCTTTTCCGAGGTGACGTACGAGGTCGGCCGCGTCACCTCGCTGCTCGAGCGATACGTGCGCGTCGACGCGCTCGCCCGGGCCGTCGCCGCTCAGGATCTCTCGGATCGTCTCTCGGAAGACACGCAGCGCATCGCCGAGCTCCAGGAGCAGCAGTCGGAGGTGCAGGCCGAGCTCAATCGAGCCCGTGCCGAGCTCAACGGCCTGCGTGACCGGCAGCAGAAGCTGCAGAGCGAAGCGGCCGAGCTGCGCAACCGCATCTCGCAGAACACCTTCGCCATCGAGGGCCGCACCGCGAGCGAGCGCCTCCCGGTCGTGCGTAAGTCGCGGGCGTTGACGCTCGCCGCGAACGAACGCGAACGCAAGGCCGGCTTGCTCGGCATCGAGATCCGCGAGGCCGAGCGTGGCATCGAGGGGCTCGAGCAGCAAGCCGAAGCCATCGAAGGGCGCATCGCGTTCGCGCGCGATGCGCGTCGCGTCACTGAGCAAGCCGCCAAGCGGCTCAACGAGAAGCGTCGCACGCTCCGTCGCCAGGCCGACGAAGCCGGTAACGAGGCCACGCAGCGCTTCGGAGCCCTCTTCGAGCGGTACGAGGCCGCCCTCACCCCCTTCGACGACGCGATCGCCAAACTGACTCAGGCGCGGTCGCGCGCGGGTGCGTCGGACATTCGTACGAACACCAGCGCCAGCATCGCCCACTTCCTCGCCTCGGCGCACCAGGCCCGCCTCGGCGTCGATCGCGTCCTCCTCCGGCTCGCGAGGGACCTGCGTGATCAGCGGGGTCGCGACGCCGGCGTCGACGAAGTGATCGAGCGTCTTGAGAACTCCATCGCCGAGGCGCGCGAGGCGGCGGCGACGGCCTACTCCGGAGCCTCGGGCGTGCTCGACACCGCCGCCCAGCGCGCCGAAGAGCTGCGCGGCAATACCCCGGCGGAGCCCGCCTCCGACGACGCCCAAGGCTGAAATCTCCTCGCCAACGCGATCCGCTTCGCTCTTAGCGCCCGCGGCGGTCCTGGCGCTTGTTGAGCCAGAGCTGTTCCAGCCGCTCTTCGCTGGTGCGCTCGAGCAGGCGGTCGGGCGGCAAGGTCTGCGTGATCATCCGTCCGGCGTCGTCGAGCGTCGTGGTCCAGGGCAGGGCGTCCTCGCGGGCCCGCGTGGTCTGGGTCCAGCCGCCGCCCGGCTCGGTGCGGAACGTGTCACGACGCAGGCTCAGGGCGCTGCGAGCGCCGTCGAAGGTGTAGAAGCCCAGGTCGTACAGCGCCGCCTGGTCTTCGGTGCTCTGGGCCACGACGCGCGGCAGCAGGTAGCGCTCCACGGCGCTGAGGTAGTGCGCACGCGGGGCGGTGAACTCCGCCCGCTCGGGCGCGCCGCCCGGCACGTCGGAACGCACCTGGATGGTCGGCCCATGCCGCACCAGCGTCTGCACCGCGCGCCGCACCAGTTGCATCGACTTGGATCGTTCCCGAGTTCGGACGAGCCCTCTGGGGTCGTCCTGTTCCGGCTTGTAGATGTCGAGCGTCACCCGCCAGAACTCGCGCTGGCGATCGCGCGACAGCCAGAACGCCGCCCGCGAGTCGATGTACCCGTCACGCGCGAGCCCGTCGGTTTGCATGCGCGCCTCGATCAGCACCAGCCAGCCGTACTCGCGGTGCTCGACGTCCCAGCGGTTTTTGGGCAGCGACGGGTTCAACTCGCCCCGCTGCCCGATGCGCACCTCCACGCGCTGGTAGCCGAGTTCCTCGGCGTCCTCGGGGCCGCCGCTGGTCGCGGGCCGGTACACGCGCAGCCACAGCGGCTCGTCGTACAACGCCGCGTCGAGGTCTTCGGGCGTGACGTCCTCCATGAACAGGCGGCCCGCGGTCAGGATGCTTCGGCGCTCGTCGGCTTCGGCCTGCGGGTCGTCGAACTCCGCCGCCGCGATGACCGTCTCGTAGATCGCTCGGGCACGCTCGAACTCCTGCGGCGCCGCGTCCAACTGGAAGGTCACGAACTCGCCCGGCTCCGTCCGAACGATCGTGTACCCCGTGCGCGGGTAGGTCTGTTCCAGCGGCCCGTCGGGGGTGTCGAAATCGGCGAAGCGCGGTTTCGGTCGCATGTACGCCCGCGTTGCCGCGTGCCCGCCCACGCGGAGGTCGTCGACGCGATCGAAGGGCTCGAGCAGCGTCACCGCCTGTCTCGGGTCGGACGAAGGAAACCGGATCGACGCCTCGTGCTGACGCACCACCGCGTCCATCGCCTGAGCCGTGGTCAGTTCGTGGTCCGTCGAGCGCGACTGGACGATCTGGATCACCCACCGGCCGCTGGGCGGTTGGATCGTCGTCCGCGCCGGGCCGTCGGCGACGAACTCCGTCTGCGCGCCGCTCTCCGCCGGCAGGTACAGCTTCAGCCCCATCGCCTTGACCTCGAACGCCTCGGGCTGCAGGGGCACGGCCTCCACGTTCGCGGAACCGCCCGCTCCGGGCTGAGCCGAGGCCGTCCCGATAGTGGGGGGAGCGGCGGCGAAGCAGGAGGCGGCCAGAACGGAAACGGCGAGTCGTGTCATGGGCATGGTCGTCCTATCGGTCCGAGTCGCGGTGGGCGGTTGATCCGCCGGCATCGGAGATGCACCCCAACGACGCCCGGAAAACGCTCGACCCGCGGGCTTGACATCAACGCGTTGAGCATTATCCTTGCCCCTCCCCCTCTGCGAGGAGGGCGTGGTGGACCCCTGACACCGTTGGACGTGCCGAGGGCGGGCCTGCTCGGGCCTCGCCCGGCGGAGCACGCCGCCGACTCGACTCCCCGAGCGGCCCACGCGGTGCATCGGCCCATCCTGTCGTGTGTCCAAGAGTAATTCTTTTCCCCGCGCCGTCACGAGCGGCGTCAAGCAGCGAGCGCACTACATGACCGGCGGACGCATCAGGATCCGGATGGAGGCCTACGACCACCAGGCCCTCGACGCTTCGGCGAAGGAAATCGTCGACCACGCCAAGCGCACCGCGGCGAAGGTCGCCGGCCCCGTGCCGCTGCCGACCCGCCTCGAGCGCTACACGGTGCTGCGCTCGCCCTTCATCGACAAGAAGTCGCGCGAGCAGTTCGAGATCCGCACCCATAAGCGGATCATCGACATCACCGAGCCCAACGCCCGCACCGTCGAAGCGCTCAACCGCCTCGTCGTCCCCGCCGGCGTCTTCGTCAAGATCAAGGCCTGACCGAACTCCCGACCGGGCCCCGCGACAGCGGGGCCCGGTTTTTTCTTCAGCACACCAGCCGGTTCCTCTGCTCCGGGCGGGCGTCCCGCCGGCGGCACGAGCCGATCCGGGCATGGCCCTGCTTCACGCGGGTCGTGACGCCCCGGGAAACCGCCTGACGCGATGCCACCCGTTGCGGGAAGTCGCGAACGGCCGAAGGGAGCCAGCCATGGCGCTGACGCTGCTTGGCAAGAAAATCGGAATGACCCGCGTGTTCAACGAGGGAGGCGCGAGCATCCCTGTCACGGCGATCGAGGTCGGCCCCTGCGTCATCACGCAACTGAGGACGATGGAGAAGGACGGCTACACGGCGGTCCAGATCGGTTTCGATGATCTCAAGCCCCGCCGATCGACCTTCCCGATCATTGGGCACGACGCCAAGGCGAAGACCGCTCCCAAGCGGCATCACCGCGAGTTCCGCGTCTCCGAAGACGAGTTGGGCACCTTCGAGTTGGGCCAGACGCTGACGGTGGAACAGCTCGAGAAGTTCGCCTTCGTCGACGTCTCGGGCACCTCGAAGGGCAAGGGATTCCAGGGCGGGATGAAGCGGCACAACTTCCGCGGCCAGGAGGCGTCGCACGGCGTCGAGCGCAAGCACCGCTCCCCCGGCTCGATCGGCGGCCACGCGACAAACCTCGGTACCGGCCCGAAGATCAAAAAGGGCAAGAAGATGGCGGGCCAGATGGGCAACGAGCGCGTCACCACGCGATCGCTCGAAGTCATCCGGGTTGACGCGGAGCGCAACCTTCTGCTCGTCAAAGGCCCCGTGCCCGGCGCCAACGGGCAGCCGGTAGAGGTTCGCGAGCCCTCGCGCCTGTACAAACCAAAGAAATCGAAGCAGGAGGAGAAGGCCGCGGGCTGACTCCCGGCCTAGACTCGCGGCCCTCCGGCGTCCGGTCGTTCGGTCTCGCCGGCGTGGTGCGGATTACATCACACGCGATTCTTTGTTTCCAGCCGATTCGTCGGGCCCTCGAAGAGCGGGGTACCGGCGGCCGGGACGGTCCGGAGCGGATCCGGATACCCCTCGGCGACACAGCACGAACTACTACGCCGAGTCGACCCCGGCGGTGCGCATAGATCGAGAACGGCGCACGCTCCGGGCGAGGCGAAATGGGCCGCGAGACGGCCCGACGTCAGGCGACGAAAGGACACAGGAATGGACATCCCTGTTCTGAACATGCAAGGGAAAGAGGTCGGCACCTTTCCCGTTGATGCCGACGCCCTCGGAGGCGAGGTCAATCCTGCGCTGATCAAGCAGGCGTACGTGATGTACCACGCGAACAAGCGCCAGGGCTCGGCCCGGACCAAGTCGCGTGGAATGGTGGATGGGTCCACCCGCAAGCTCTTCCGGCAGAAGGGCACGGGCAACGCGCGAATGGGCGCCGTGCGCACGAACATCCGTCGCGGCGGCGGGCGGGCGTTCGCCAAGACCAAAACACGCGAGGACTACCGGCTCTCCATGCCGGTGAAGATGCGCCGCAAGGCCAACCGCAGCGCGCTGCTCGCCAAGCTCTTCGGGGGCGTGGTGGACGGCAAGCGCATCGTCGAGGTCAAGGTCATCGACGATCTCACGCTGGCCCAGCCCAAGACCAAAGCGATGCGCGACGCGATCAAGGCGTGGGGCATCGACCGCTCGTGCCTCGTCGCGGTGCCCGCTGACAACCTCAATATCCGGCTCGCGACGCGGAACATCGAAGAGGTGGAGCTGTGCAGCAGCGAGCAGTTGACCGCTTTCGAGCTGCTCAACCACCGCTACCTGGTCATCTCAAAGTCGGACTTGCAGGCGTGGATCGACGGCTCGTCGTCGCGCACGGGCAAGGGCGGCAAGAACCGCGATTCATCCCGCAAGTCGGCGGCGGACGGCACCTCGATGGAGCAGGAGGCGGCGTAATGGAAGCGATCCACATCATCAAGAAGCCGTTGATCACCGAGAAGATCACGTTCGCCTCGAACGAGCACAACCGCTACGGGTTCCTCGTCTCGCGCACCGCGACGAAGACCGACATCAAGCGAGCGGTCGAGGAGCTCTACAACGTGCGCGTGGTGGGAGTGAACACCACCAACCGTACGTCGCGCAACCGGCGCATGCGGTACGGCACGGTGAGCGGGAAAACGACCAAGCGGGCCATGGTCCGCGTGCATCCGGACGACCGGATCGACCTCTTCTGAGCAGCAAGCGGGAGCTTGAGAAATGCCCATCCGAATCTACAGACCAACCAGTGCCGGCCGACGAAACGCGTCGGTGAACGTGCACGCCGAGGTGACCAAGCGTCGCCCGGAGAAGTCGCTCACCGAGCCGCTGCCCAAGAAGGGCGGGCGGAACCACCACGGCAAGATCACCGTGCAGGGTCGCGGCGGCGGGCACAAGCGTCTGTACCGCAAGATCGACTTCAAGCGGGCCGACCGCAACGGCATCAAGGGCGAAGTGATCGCCATCGAGTACGACCCCAACCGCACCTGCCACATCGCGCTCGTGCAGTACGAGGACGGCGTGAAGCGCTACATCCTGGCGCCCCGCGGCGTGAAGGTCGGCGCGACGATCATGGCCTCGGACGAGTACATCGAGTCGACGCCCGGCTCCATGCTCAAAATCAAGAACATCCCCACGGGCATCGCGCTGCACTGCGTGGAGCTTCAGCCCGGCAAGGGCGGGCAGATGTGCCGCTCGGCGGGCATGTCGGCGCGTCTGACGAACAAGGAAGGCCGGTACGCGACGCTGGTGCTGCCCTCGGGCGAGATCCGGCGCGTGCTCCAGGAGTGCCGGGCGGTGGTGGGGATCGTCGGCAACTCCGACCACCAGCAGCGCCGCTTGGGCAAGGCCGGCAAGAGCCGGCACATGGGGCGCCGTCCGAAGGTGCGCGGCGTGGCGATGGACCACGCGACCCACCCGCTGGGCGGCGGCGAGGGGCGTTCGAAGGGCGGGCGGGCGCCGGTGTCGAAGACGGGCGTCTTCGCCAAGGGCGGCTCGACGCGCAATCGCAAGAAGCACTCCGAAGAACTCATCATCCGCCGTCGCAAGAGCAAGCGGTACGGCCAGCTCCGCTAAGAGCGGGTTTCCCAGTCGGGAAGACTTTCACCGAGCGAGGATCGCGATATGTCACGCAGCTTGAAAAAGGGCCCGCACGTCGATGAGCGGCTGTTCGTCAAGGTGGACAAGCTCAACCAGCAGAACAAGCGCGAGCCGCTGAAGACGTGGTCGCGTGCGTGCACGATCGTGCCCGAGTTCGTCGGGCACACCTTCCAGGTGCACAACGGCCGCGTGTTCATGGACGTGTTCGTGACCGAGGACATGGTGGGCCACAAGCTCGGTGAGTTCTCGCCCTCGCGGACGTTCCGCGGGCACACGAACAAGAAGGAAGGCATCAAGAAGGGCCGGTGATCCGGTTCTTCTCGCTGCGGTCGGGCGTCGTTCGGACACCGAGTGATTTGAGGCACGAGTCGTGAGAATCAACTGCAACAAACTGCGTGAGGTGGCCCGGGAGCAGGGCGTGACGGCGGAGCAGCTCGCCGAGGCCCTCCCGCGCGACACGGACCGGCGCAAGGAAGACGACCGGGCGCTGGCCAAGGCTCGGAACTGGCTGTCGGGCCGCGATCACCCGCGGGCGACCGCCGAGGATGTCCGCGCGATGGCCGGCGTGCTGGGCGTGGCGCCGACCCGGATCGCGCGCTTCGTGACGACGTTCAACTACTCGCGCTCCTCGCCCCGCAAAGCGCGCCTGGTCGCCGACCTGGTGCGTGGGCGTTCGGTCACCGACGCCGACACGATCCTGCGCTTCTCGACCAAGCGCGCCAGCGTCTTCGTCCGCAAGGCGCTGACAGCGGCGACCGCCGACGCTGAGAACGGCGGCGCTTCGCCCGACCGCCTCGTCATCTCCGAGAGCCGGGTGGACGAGGGACCCATCATCAAGCGTTTCCGCCCGAAGGACCGCGGTCGGGCGCACCCGATCCAGAAGAAGACGAGCCACATCGTCATCGGCGTCGAGGAGGCTGAGTAAATGGGACAGAAGACGCATCCGTTCGGCTTCCGCGTCGGGATCACGCAGACGCACCGCAGCCGCTGGTACGCGCCCAAGGCGCTGTACGGCGAGCTGCTCGTCGAGGACTACAAGATCCGCGCCTTCGTGGACAAGCGTCTGAACCGGACGCCCCCGTTCGCCGCGGTCTCGGACATCCACATCGAGCGCACCCGCGAGGAGCTCAAGGTGATCATCAAGACGGCCCGCCCGGGCCTGGTGATCGGCCCGAAGGGCGCCGAGGTGGACCGCCTGACCGAAGAGCTCCAGTACATGACGGGGCGGAAGGTCGCGATCTCGATCATCGAAATCAAGAACCCCGACCAGGACGCGCAGCTCGTGGCCGAGGCGGTCGCCGAGCAGCTCAAGAAGCGTGCGTCGTTCCGGCGCATCGTGAAGATGCGTGCCGAGGGCGCGATGCAGGCGGGCGCCAAGGGCGTGCGCATCCTGATCGCGGGCCGCCTGGGCGGCGCCGAGATGAGCCGGCGCGTCGATACGCGTCTGGGCTCGATGCCGCTGTCGTCACTGCAGGCGAACGTGGACTACGGCTTCGCCGAAGCGCGGACGACGTACGGGCAGATCGGCGTGAAGGTGTGGATCTACAAGGGCATGTTCGAGGCGGGCGACGACGAGGAGTCGACGGACGCCGCGGGAGGCCGCGCCCGTGCCCGCGGGCGTCGTTGATCACCGGAGCGTGTTGAAGCGGATTGTTGTCGGACAGTTGACGTCGAGACGAGCGTGGGCGAGCGAGCCCGCGAGACCGACCGGAGAGTGTTGAGCCATGCCACGGATGCCCAAACGCGTCAAGTTCCGCAAGGAGTTCCGGCGCACGCGCGATCGCAAGGCGACGAAGGGGAACTTCGTCGCGTACGGTGACTTCGGCCTTCAGGCGTTGGAGGGGTGCTGGCTGACGGCTCGCCAGATCGAGGCGGGGCGTATCGCGTGTCAGCACTTCCTCAAGCGTCAGGGCAAGATCTTCATCCGCGTCTTCCCGGACAAGCCGGTGTCCAAGAAGCCGCTCGAGACCCGCATGGGCAAGGGCAAGGCGGACACGGACTACTGGGCGGCGCGCGTGAAGCCCGGGACGATGCTGTACGAGCTGGCGGGCGTGCCCGAAGACACGGCTCGGCGGGCGCTCGTCCGCATCGCGATGAAGATGCCGGTGCGTTGCCGGTTCGTGGGCCGACGGATCAGCGTGTGATTGGAGCAGTTGACCATGACCGGTGAAGAAGTCCGCAAGTTGTCGCCCGAGGAGCTGGCGGTGGAGCAGGATCGGTTGCAGCGGAAGCTGTTCGACCTCCGTTGCGCCACGGTGAGCGAGAAGATCGAAGACCCGAGTTTGTTCAGGAAGACCCGCCGCGACATCGCCCGGATCAAGACCGAGCGCCGAGCGCGTGAGCTCCAAGAGGTGAGCGCATGAGTGCACAGACCGCAGAGATTTCCACGGCTTCGACCGAATCGGGCAAGGCCAAGGGCGCCAGGATCGGCGTGGTCGAGTCGGACAAGCGCGACAAGACGCGCAAGGTGGTGGTCGAGTTCCTCGCCAAGCACCCGAAGTACGGCAAGTACCTGCGCAAGCGGACGGTGCTGCACGTGCACGACGAGGACAACGAGTCGAAGCTGGGCGACCGCGTGGAAGTGGCACCGTGCCGCCCGATCTCGAAGACCAAGGCGTGGAAGCTCCTCCGGGTGGTGGACTCGGCGCCGGAGCGGCAGTGACCGCTCGACGCGTGAGCGTGAGACGGGCCGGGGGAGGGCCCGGGGCGAGACGGTCCCGGGCGTGACGGTTCAACAGCAAGCCCGCGCGACAGCGCGGGCAGGTGATCAGGACTCATAGCGATGCTTCAACAGGAATCACGGTGCCCCGTCGCCGACAACTCGGGAGCCAAAGAGGCGTATGTCATCCGCGTGCTCGGCGGCTCGACGGCCCGCGGGCGCAGCACGCGCCGGTCGGCCGGCGTGGGCGACCGGGTGATCTGCTCGGTGAAGAAGGCTCTGCCCGGCGCGGACGTGAAGTCGGGCGACATCGTCAAGGCGGTGATCGTGCGCACGTCCTACCCGACGCGCCGCAGCGACGGCTCGTACGTGCGCTTCGACAACAACGCCGTGGTGCTGATCAAGCCGGACGGCAACCCCATCGGGACGCGCATCTTCGGCGCGGTCGCTCGCGAGCTGCGCGAGCGTGGGTACATGAAGATTGTTTCGCTCGCTTCGGAGGTGATCTGACATGCCGCGTCACGTGAAGAAGGGCGACGAGGTCGTGATTCTCTCGGGCGACTTCCGCGGGCAGACCGGGACGGTGCAGCGCGTGCTGACCAAGTCCGACCGCGTGGTCGTCTCGGGCCCCAACATCGACCCGATGCAGAAGAACATCCGCCCGACGCGCGTCAACCCCCAGGGCGGGCGCGTCGAGGTCGACCGCTCGTTCCACATCTCCAACGTCGCGCCGTCGGTCGACGGCAAGCCGACGCGGGTGCGGTTCCGGATCAACGACGACGGTTCGAAGGAGCGCGTCGCGGTGCGGGGCGGCAAGGTGCTCTCGAAGGTGCGCGGGGCCAAGAAGAAGGCCTGAACGACGCAGGCAAAGCCGGGGCGACCCGGAGGAACGAACCATGGCAGAGACGGCCACCGACAACACGAGCAACGGCGCCGCGACGAAGGCCCCGCCCCGACTGTTCACGCAGTTCGAGGACGAGGTGCGCCCGAAGCTGGGCGACGAGTTCGGCCTCAAGAACCGCAACGCCCAGCCGCGGCTGGACAAGATCGTCATCAACGTGAACATGGGCCGCCACCTCGAGGGCACGAAGGTCCCCGCGAGCGTGAAGGACACCATCCTCGACACGCTGACAAAGATCAGCGGACAGAAGCCGGTCGTGATCAAGGCCAAGAAGGGCGTGTCGAACTTCAAGGTCCGCGAGGGCTACGACTCGGCGGCCATGGTCACCCTCCGCCGCGAGCGGATGTGGCACTTCCTCGACCGCCTGATCCACCTGGCGACGCCCCGCATCAAGGACTTCCGGGGCCTGCCCGACAAGGCGTTCGACTCGGCGGGCAACTACTCGTTCGGCCTGAACGAGCAGGGCGTCTTCCCCGAGATCGACATGACCAAGACCAACTTCACGCACGGCATGAACATCAACTTCATCTTCTCGAACTCGGACCCCGCCCGGTCCCAATTCGTGCTCAGAGAGTTGGGCATGCCCTTCCGCAAACGCGACGAGAAGTAACCGCGTTTCCCCGCCCGACCCCACCCCGCCCCCGATTCGACCCAGAACCGATTGAGGCAGCAGGAGTTCCCGAATGGCCACCAAGGCTCAGATCGCCAAGAGCAAGAAAACGCCGAAGTTCAGCACGCGGGCGGTGCGCCGCTGCGAGATCACCGGGCGCGCCCGCGGCGTGTACCGCAAGTTCCGCATCTCACGCATCATGCTCCGGGAGCTCGCGCTGGAGGGGAAAGTCCCCGGCATGCGCAAGAGCAGTTGGTAAACGCAGCCTCGCTGGACGACGGACTCAGCTCGACCCTTTAGGACGGACACGCAATGGCCGTAAACGACCCCATCGCCGACATGCTCACCCGCATCCGCAACGCGGTCAGGAACCGCGCGAAGCAGGTGAACTGCCTGAACTCCAAGGTGTGCCGCGGCGTAGCCGACGTGCTGAAGGCCGAGGGCTACATCACGGACTACGACGTGATCGACGACGGCCGTCAGGGCGCGATCCGCGTGCACCTGAAGTACGGGCCGGCGGGCGAGATCCTCATCAACACCATCGACCGGGTGAGCAAGCCCGGGCGCCGCGTGTACAAGAAGGTGGACGAACTCGAGCGCCCGCTGCAGGGCCTGGGCATTTCCGTCGTCTCGACGTCGTCGGGCGTGCTCTCGGACCGCGCCTGCCGCGAAAAGGGCGTGGGCGGCGAGTTGCTGGCGACCGTGTATTGACCCGTCGACCGACCCGCGTACGAAACCGGGCCCCGAAGGCCCATTGAGCAGATCACACCGTCTGTCGTCAGGAGCACGACGATGTCACGACTCGGCAAAAAACCAGTGAGCGTGCCCTCCGGGGCCAAGGTCTCGATCGACGGTCGGACCGTCAGCGTGGAGGGCAAGCTCGGCACGCTGACGATGGAGCACCGCCCGGAAGTCAGCGTCGCCTGGAGCGAGGACGAAAAGACCGTCACGGTGTCGATCGACGAGAAGGACGCCGACAAGCGCGAGGTGCGCGCCTATTGGGGCATGACCCGGTCGCTCATCGCCAACATGGTCGAGGGCGTGACCAAGGGGTACGAGAAGCAGCTCGAAGTGGTCGGCGTGGGCTACACCGCAGACCTGGCGGGCCAGACGCTCAAGC
Organism: uncultured Phycisphaeraceae bacterium; assembly: GCA_964440605.1. Lineage (GTDB taxonomy): Bacteria > Planctomycetota > Phycisphaerae > Phycisphaerales > UBA1924 > CAYTSW01. Next base: position 13,379 of record CAYTSW010000022.1, read on the forward strand.
TGAAGGTGGGCTTCGCCAACACCATCGAGAAGACGGTGCCTCAGGGCGTCAACGTCACCGTCGAGAAGCAGATCATCAAGGTGCAGGGGGCGGACAAGCAGGCGGTCGGACAGTTCGCCGCCGAGGTCCGCGCCGCACGCAAGCCCGAGCCGTACAACGGCAAGGGGATCAAGTACGCGGACGAGCGTGTGCGTCGCAAGTCGGGCAAGGCCTTCGGCAGCTAAGACTGCGCGAGCACCATTGAGGAACGGTCAGCATCATGAAGAAGCAGAAGTTCAAGAATCTCGCCCGCTCCCGCCGCAAGACGCGCAACCGCCGTCGCGTGGTGGGGATGCCCGACGCCCCGCGTCTGTGCATCTACCGGTCGCTGAACCACATTTACGCTCAGGTCATCGACGACATGGCGGGCACGACGCTCTGCGCGGCGTCGTCGACGGAGTCGGCGCTGGGCCTGAGCGAGGGCACGGGCAACGTCAAGGCGGCGCAGGCCGTCGGCAAGGCCATCGCCGAGCGTGCGAAGGAGAAGGGCTTCGAGAAGGTCGTCTTCGATCGCAACGGCTTCCGGTACCACGGGCGCGTCAAGGCGCTCGCCGACGCCGCCCGCGAAGGCGGCCTGACGTTCTGAGCCATCGACGATCATGCACCGGTCGGAGACCGGTGCCACCTAGAGGCGACACACACCGCGCTCTCTGACACCCAGCAGCACGCACCCACGCGGACACCACCATGCGACGAGTCATCGACGAATCAAGCCAACTCGAATCCAACACCATCGGCGTCTTCCGGTCGGCGGCGACCGTCAAGGGCGGTCGGCGCTTTTCCTTCGGCTCGATGGTGGTCGTAGGCGACCGCGCGGGCAAGGTCGGGCTCGGGTACGCGAAGGCCAACGAGGTGCCGCCCGCGATCGAGAAGGCCCAGAAGGCCGCCAAAAAGGGCGTCAAGACGATCCATCTTCAGGGCGGGACCATCCCGCACGCGGTGACGGGCCGCTACGGGGCCGCGAAGATCCGCATCCTGCCCGCCTCGCCCGGTACGGGCGTCGTCGCGGGCTCGACCGTCCGCGCCGTGCTCGAGCTCGCGGGCATCACCGATTGCATGACCAAGTCCTACGGCTCGAACAACTCCAAGAACGTCGCCAAGGCCGTGATGAACGGTCTCGAGCAGCTCCGCCCGAAGGAATACTTCGGAGAGCTCCGCGGCGTGGAGATCGGCGAGACCGAGGTCGACGTTCGTCTCAAGCGTGGCGAGGCGTTCCTCGTCAAGCCGACCAAGCAGGACGAAGACACCGAAGGCGCCGGTTCGGACGCTTCGCAGGCCGGCGCCCCGAAGGGCGCCGACAAGGCGAGCGAAGGTCCGAACAAGGAAGCCAGGACGCCCGAGGGCGCTTCGGAGGAGGGCGGCTCGGCCGCCAAGCCCGAGGCGACGGCCAAGGAAACCGACGCGAAGAAAGGTGAGGGCGAGCAGGCGGGCTGACGCACCGGTCGCTCGGCTCGCCACGCGGGCCTGGAGCGTTCGTTCGAAGCACGACCGCATCACGCATCTCTGGAGCAGATCGCCATGATGATTCACGAAATCACGCCGATGGCCGGCAAGTACAAGTCCCGCAAGCGTGTGGGCCGCGGGCGTGCCTCGGGTATGGGAAAGACGTCGGGCCGCGGCCATAAGGGCGCCGGTTCACGCGCCGGGTTCTCGTCGCGTCACGCGTTCGAAGGCGGGCAGATGCCGTACTTCCGCCGCGCCTCCAAGCGCGGCTTCACCAACGCCCAGTTCACGATCGACTTCTGGACGGTCAACCTGGGCGACATCATCGCGCACCCGGACTTCTCGGGCGGCGGCGAGGTGAACGCCGAGAAGCTCATCGCCGCGGGCCTCATCCGCGACACCAAGCGCCCGCTGAAGGTGCTGGGCGACATGGGCGAAGCGGGCGAGCTGAGCGTGAAGCTGGAGATCACCGCCGCGCGCGTCTCCGACTCGGTGCGCAAGCGCGTGACCGACGCCGGCGGCTCGGTCCACGAGACCGGCACGCGTCGGGATCGTGTACGAGGCGTTGACCGCAACGCGGACGACCGAACGCCCTCCAACCTCACCAAGAAGCCCAAGCGCCGCGCCGCCAAGGACTTCTCCCACCTGATGGGCAAGGAAAACGCGCCCTCGGGCGACGCGGGCGGCAAGAAAAAGGCCAAGGGCGACAAGCCGGCCAAGCAGAAGAAGTCCAAGGGCGAGAAGTCGGGAGGCGAGGCCAAGGGCTGAGCCTAAACTCGGATTCATCCGCGGGCGATGCCTCGCGGGCGTCCACGCCGCCCCGGCCCACCATCGCACGAACCTGACCGCCCACCGCCTTCTCGGGACCCGCCATGCTCCAGGCCATCGCCAACATCTTCAGGATCAAGGACCTCCGCAACAAGGTGCTGTTCACCATCGCCATGCTGGTGGTGTACCGCATCGGGTTCTGGATCCCGGTGCCCGGCATCAACCAGCAGGCGCTGAGCGACATGTTCCAGGCGGCGACCGAAGAAGGTTCGGGCCTCGGACGCCTGGCGACCTTTGTCGCGACCTTCTCCGGCGGATCGTTCGGTCAGTCGACGATCTTCGGCCTCGGCATCATGCCGTACATCTCGGCGGCAATCATCTTCCAGCTCCTCGGATCGGCGTGGGAGCCGCTCAAGCGGCTCAAGGAAGAAGGCCCCACGGGCTTCCAGAAGATCCAGGAGTGGACGCGGTACACCACCGTCGGCCTCTGTGTGATCCAGGCCATCGGCTGGCTCTCGTTCATCCAGACGCAGGGCCTCGTCTACCCGAACTGGGCCGGCAACCCGGTCTGGTGGGTGATGGCGGTGACCGCCATGACCGCCGGCACCGTCTTCCTCATGTGGCTCGGTGAGCAGATCGACAAGTACGGCATCGGCAACGGCGTCTCCCTGATCATCACCGCCGGCATCCTCACACAGATGCCCGGTGCGATCATGTGGGTGATCCAGAACTCGCCGCTCTCGGGTCTCGAGATCGGCGGCTTCATGCCCTTCTCGTATCTCCTGAACATCCAGCCACAGGCCGAGCCGCAACTGACCTGGATGAACCTCATCCTGCTGGTCGCGGCCTTCGTCTTCGTCGTCGCGGGCTGCATCGTGATGACCGTCGCCCAGCGCCGCATCCCCGTGCAGCAGGCCAAGCACACCCGCGGGCGCCGCGTCTTCGGCGGGCAGCGCTCCTACCTGCCCCTGCGGGTGAACCACGGCGGTGTGATGCCGATCATCTTCGCTTCCTCGCTCATGATCTTCCCCGCCGTCGTCTTCGGATGGCTCGGCGAGGCGATGGGCGACTCAGGCGGCGGCTTCGCCAGCAAGCTCGGCACGTGGTTCGACATCGGCGAACTGCCCTACGTCCTCGCGTACATCGTGATGGTCTACTTCTTCAGCTACTTCTGGACGACCGTGCAGTTCAACCCCGAGGACATGTCCAAGCAGCTCCGCGAGAACGGGTCGTTTATCCCCGGCCTGCGCCCCGGCCCCCGCACCGCTGAGTATCTCGAGACGGTGATGGAACGCATCACCTACGTCGGCGCCGGCTTCCTGGCGATCATCGCGGTCATCCCGATGATCGTCTACAAGGAACTGAACATCGACTTCATCGTCGCCAACTTCCTCGGCGGCACGGGCCTGCTTATCGTCGTCTCCGTGGGTCTGGACTTCATCCAGCGGATCGAAGCCAACCTGCTGATGCGCAACTACGCGGGCTTCCTCGGCGCCGATGATCGCGGCGGCAAGGGCGTGCGCATCCGCGGGCCACGCTCCAACTGAGCAGGGGACGGGTCAAGCTGAAGAGCGAGGCGGACCTCCGCGCCATGGCGCGCGCGGGCCGGCTCGCGGCGGAGATCGTCTGCTCAACGCTGGACGCCGCGACCCCGGGCGTCATGACTCGCGAACTCAGCGAGCACGTCGATCGACTGCTCGACGAAGCCGGCGCAGAATCGCTCTTCCGCGGCTACCGCCAGGGCGAGAGTCCGCCCTTCCCGGCTTCGGCGTGTATCAGCATCAACGATGAAGTCGTGCATGGCGTGCCGGGCGACCGCGTCCTGGAGGCTGGCGATCTCGTGTCGGTCGACGTCGGCCTTCGTCTCGACGGGTGGTGCGCCGACCGGGCGGAGTCGCGCCTGCTCGAGGGCGGGAGAGGCGACGCCGACCGGCGACGCCTGCTCGAGGGCACACGCCAAGTGCTGCAAAACGGCATCGGACAGATCGCGGCCGGTCGGTCGTGGTCGACCGTGGCGATCGCGATGGAGCGCCGGGCGGCAGAGCTCGGACTGGGCATCGTGCGGGAGTTTGTTGGGCACGGCATCGGCCGAGAGTTGCACGAGCCGCCCCGCGTGCCGTCCTTCTGGAGCGGCGGGGCGTTCAGCGATTTCGTGCTCACGCCGGGTCTGGTGCTGGCGATCGAGCCGCTGTGCACGCTCGGAGCGGCATCGGATCGGCCGGTGGACGGTCCGCCGAGGCCCACGCCGGTGCGTGTCGGCCCGGACGGCTGGACGGTTCGGACGGCGGACGGGTCGACCGGCTGCCACGTCGAGCACACGGTGGCGATCACCGCGCGGGGCCCCATGGTGCTTACTGAGGCGGAATGAAGCCAATACGCAGGAAATTTGGGGGTCCTGAGCCTGACGCGCTGAGGAAGTCGTGCTACAGTCTCTGCCCGCGCCGGCGAGCGGTTCTGCTGTTGTGCGCGGCTCTTCGATCGATTTTACGTGGTGTCTCACCGTCGAGGTGAGGCGATGGCTCCCGCGGCTCATGTGGATGGGCCGGGCGGGGCTGGAAAGGCCGCTGTCATGAAGGTTCGTTCGTCCGTCAAACGCATCTGTGCGGACTGCAAGATCATCCGGCGCAAGGGCAAAGTGCGCGTAATCTGCAAGTCGGAGCCGAAGCACAAGCAGGTGCAGGGCTGATCGATCGATCGGCCCGCGAAGTACGCGGTGGGGCTGTCAGGGTGGGGATTGATCGGGTTCATTGGTTTCTGGAGACGCTTCATGCCTCGTATCTCAGGCGTTGACATTCCCGACCGCAAAAAGGTGCGTTACGCCCTGCGGTACATCCACGGCATCGGGCCCAAATACGCGGACGAGATCATCGTCAAGCTGTCGATCGATCCCGACAAGCGAGCCATGGAACTCACCGAAGGCGAGATCGCCCAGATCAACGGCCTGCTCGACAGTGAGTACGTCGTCGAGGGCGGCCTGCGTCGCCAGGTGCAGCAGAACATCCAGCGCCTGCGCGAGGTCCGGGCCTACCGGGGCGAGCGTCACCGCCGCGGCCTGCCGACGCGTGGCCAGCGGACACGGTGCAACGCACGCACCCGCAAGGGTCGCAAGAAGACGGTGGCCGGCAAGAAGGGCGTCAAGGGCTGATTCGCACTCTCAGAGCGACTATGGAACACACCAGACATGGCTAAGCGTCAGAAGAAGCAACGCAAGAACGTCGTCCGGGGCCTGTGCCACGTGAAGGCGACCTTCAACAACACCCTCGTCACCGTCACCGATGTCAACGGCGAGACCCTCGCCTGGGACTCGGCGGGGACGATGGGCTTCAAGGGCTCACGCAAGAGCACGCCCTTCGCGGCGACGCGAGCCGGCGAATCCTGCGGGCAGAAGGCCCGGAAGATGGGCGTCATTGAGGTCGAGGTCCGCATCAAGGGCGCTGGCCAGGGCCGCGAAGCCGCGGTCAACGGCCTCGCATCGACCGGCATCAAGGTGACCGCGGTCGAAGACCGCACGCCGGTGCCGCACAACGGCTGCCGCCCGCGTAAGAAGCGGCGCGTCTGAACGAGCGCTCAGAACGGTGGGGGAGGCAGACGTCGAACAGGGGGCGGACTTCGGGTGACGAGGGGGGGTGTTCCTCGTGTGGAAGAAGGGGCGGCCCGCGACCGGCATGCGGGCGGCTTCCGTGAGCACGCGGGGAGGTTCGTCAATGGAACCGGTGCCGGATTGAGGATTATGACATGCGCGTACGTTGGCGCGGGCTGGAACTGCCCTCTCAGGTCGTCGAGGACAAGAAGTTCTCGACCGAGGACTACGGCCGATTCGTCGTGGAACCCTTCGAACGCGGGTTCGGGAACACCATCGGCAACTCGCTGCGCCGGGTGCTGCTGTCGTCGCTGGAAGGCGCGGCGGTGACAGCCGTCAAGATCAAGGGCGTTGAGCACGAGTTCTCGGCGTTGCCCGGTGTGCTCGAGGACGTCACGGACATCATCCTGAACGTCAAGAACCTCGTCGTGAAGCTCGAGGGCGACGAGCCCAAGACGATGCGTCTGGCGGCTCAGGGCCCGGGCGAGGTCACCGCCGATCTCATCGAGGCCGACACCGCCATCACCGTCGCCAGCAAGGATATGGTCATCTGCACGCTCACTGAGGCGGTGGACTTCGAGATGGAGTTGCGCGTCGGCAAGGGCCGGGGCTACGTCCCGGCCTCCGAGCAGTACAACAACCAGGACGAGCAGGAGATCGGCGTCATTCCCGTTGACGCGATCTACTCGCCCGTGCAGCGCGTGCGGTACAAGATCGAAGAAACCCGCGTCGGCCAGAAGACCGACTACGACAAGCTCACCATGGAGGTCTGGACCGACGGCACGCAGACGCCCGAGCTGGCGCTCGTCGAGGCCGGCAAGATCCTCCGCAAGCACCTCAACCCTTTCGTCCAGTACTTCGAGCTCGGCGCCCAGCGCGTCTCGGACGACGCCGCCGCCGCGGCCTCCGTCGACGACGAGCTCATCCGCAAGCTCAATATGAACGTCGGCGACCTGGATCTCTCAGTCCGCGCCAGCAACTGCCTCGAGTCGGCCCGCATCGCGACCGTCGCGGAGCTGGTCACCAAGACCGAGGCGGACCTGCTCAAGGTGCGTTCGTTCGGCAAGACGTCGCTGCGAGAAGTCAAGCGGAAGCTGGCCGAGCTCAACCTGTCGCTGGGCATGGGCCTCCCCGAGGGCTACCAGGCCCCGATGCAGTCCGCCTCGTTCTGACCCCGTTGCTCTGACTGGCTCTTTCTGAGCGCCCGGGCTTCGCGGCCCGGGCGTGACCCCGGCCGGGGGGCTAAACTCTCGGCCCACGAGTCCGACCCGCTGACCCTCTTTCTGGAGCCCTCGCCATGCGCCACCGCAAGGCCGGCTACAAGCTCGGGCGTACCGACGCCCACCGCAAGGCCACCCTTCGCAACATGGCCGCCTCGCTCTTCGAGCACGGCCAGATCACGACCACGGTTCAGAAGGCCAAGGCCGTCCAGCCGTTCGTCGAGAAGATCGTGACGATCGCCAGGCGAGGCGACATCCACGCCCGCCGCGAGATCGAGAAGAAGCTCGGGCGTGACCGCAAGGCGTTCCACTGGCTCTACACGCCCAAGGATGCGACCGACCAGGAGCGCAACATCGTCGACCGCCAGGCCGACATGGCCGAGCAGTTCTTCGACATCCCCGACCGGGACGCCGTCGAGCGCAACCGCTATGGCGAAGTCCGCAAGGCGCCGAAGCTGGTCAAGCACATCGTCGAGAACGTCGCGCCGCGCTTCGCCGACCGCGAGGGCGGGTATACGCGCATCATTCGCCTCGGCGTGCATCGCATCGGCGACGCCGCCGAGATCTGCGTCCTCCAGTTCGTCGGCGCCGAGGACGGCCCGGAGATCGGCGGGAACTTGTCGCGTCGCCGTCGCAAGGCCGACAACCGCACGGCGTACGCAGCCAAGCTCGCCGAGGGCTGGGGCGGCGGCAAGGCCAACGAAGCCGCGGCCACCGAGAGCGCGACCGCCGTCGCCGAACCGCCCGCCGACGACGAGCAAGCCGCTCCCGAAGCTGAAGAGCAGACGGGCAACGACGAGTCGACAAAGGACGAGTCGAAGGGCTGAGCCTCTTCTGACATCGCATCGAATGATCAAGCCCCGGGTGAACGTCCGGGGCTTTTTATTTGTGCAGCGTGTCCCGCCGGGTGCCGGGTGCCGCTGACCTCGGCTTTGCGAGATCAGTGCGTTGGTCGAGCGCGTGTAGGGAAACAAGCACCGACCCGCAGAGCCGGGTCAGTGGCACCCGAAGCATCCGCGTTCAGAGTCGCCCGGGAAGTCAGCCGCCGGCCGAACGCACCGGATTGGTCAGCGTGCCGAGACCCTCGATCGTGATCTCGACCGTGTCCTCATCACGCAGAAACCGCGGCGGCGTCCGCGCCATGCCGACGCCTTCGGGGGTGCCGGTGAGGATGACCGTACCGGGGGCGAGCGTGGTATCGCGGCTGAGCTCGGCGATGAGCGTGGCGACAGGGAAGATCATGTCCGCCGTGGAGCCGCGCTGCATCACTTCGTCGCTAACGCGGGTCTCGAGGGTCAGTCGTCGCGGGTCGGGGACGCGCTCAAGCGGCGTGACGGGCGAGAGGGGGCAGAACGTGTCGAAGCTCTTACCGCGGCAGAACTGGCCGCCCGAGCCTTCCTTTTGCCACCAGCGGGCCGAGACGTCGTTGGCGATCGCGCATCCGAGCACGGGTCCGCCGGGAGCCAACGCCTCGTCCGGCGACACGTCGCGGCATCGGCGTCCGATGACGACCGCGAGTTCGCCCTCGAAGTCCACCTGCTCACGATCGGCGCAGATGCGCGGCAGCACGATCGGCTCACCATCAAGGATGACGCTCGCAGGATTCTTCGTGAAGACCATCGGGCGCTCGGGTGGGGTCAGGCCCTGTTCGCCGGCGTGTGCGGCGTAGTTGCGCCCGATGCCGATGATGTGCACGATCGGCAGCACCGAGCCATCCGCGCATCGCACGCGGGCCAGACCGGAGTCGGCGTCGCGGACGACGGTCAGCGTGTGCGGCGGATTCGACAAGGGGCCAATCGGGCGAAGGGCGGGAGTGGTCGTGGGGGGGCGGGGGGTGGGGGGTCAGCGGGCGTCGATGTTGATGTCCTGCTTGGCCTCACCCTGCTTGGAGGAGCTCGCGGCACGTTGGGCGCGGACCACGTCCATGTTGGGCGGCTCGGTGAAGAGGCGATCGAACGTCTCGCGCGTCATGCCGGCCTGAGCCATCATGTTCGCGAGCTGGTCGTAGGTGCCCTGCTGGAGGCGCACCGGCACCTGCTCGTAGGCCCGCGAGGCCTGGAGAGGGTTCATGCGCCCACTGGTGAGGATGCGCAGGAACACGGTCGAGGCGACTTCGGCGAAGTCGTCAGGCAGCTCCTCCATGCGGTTGGCACGCTCGTCGGCAGTCGTAATGAGCAGAGCGTCGGTGTACATCTTGTGTACGCGCCGGGCGTACTGGAGGGTGGACTGAAACTTCTCGCTGTCGCCGCGCAGCAGGCCGCGCAGGATCCCATCTTCGAGCGCTGCGGTGATCTCGGTGCGAGCCACGTAGGGGGTGTCGTACTGATTGCCGCCCTCGGCCAAACCGGCGAAGACGTACTCCTCGAGGCTGAGCTCGGCGAGCTTGTCGAAGATGCGCGGGTCGTTGGTGTTGATCCAGCGCGAGCTGGCGAGCTGGTCCTTGTAGCGCTGCGCGATGGTGTAGTTGCCCAGCCGGTAATGCAGGCGGATGACCTCGTCGAGGAAGTGCATGTAGCCCTGGCTGTAGAGGCGGAAGGGGCGCGAGGGATCGTCCACGTCGCCGGCGCGCGGGCGGATGATGGTCTCGAGGATCTCGCCATAGGTGTCGGTGTAGTGCAGGTTGTAGAGGGCGAGGTAGTCGTCCTGGAGCATGTCGTAGTAAATGGTGCCGTAGCGCCACAGCTCCTGGAGGGCGTGGACGATGATGCGGTCGGTGTTGATGTACGAGCCCTTGGTGGTCGAGTCCCGCTCGAGGGTTTCCTCGACGCCCTTGGCGGCCCAGTAGACCGCGTGGGAAGCGGGGTGGCGCCAATCGAGCGGGCCGTACGTGTTGATGTAGCGGAGCATCCGACGAGGCTCCATGTTGTACTCGTCGATGAGCGCGCGCCGGCGGATGTGCGCGAGCAGCCGGTCCCACTCCTCTGCGAGCTGCGGGTCATCGAGGAGCGCCGAGAGCGCCTCGTTGCGCTGGTCGTCGGGGAGCTGGATGTTGACGTTCTCCATGTCGACGTACCACGCCGACTCGAGCGCCTCGTGCCAGGCGACGAACTTGAGCAGCTCCGTGTCGAGGTCGAGGCCGGCCTCGTCGCGGATACGCGCGATCAGCCGCTGCATGTCGGTGACGATCGCCGGCTGTGCCGTCGCGGCGTCGTCCTCGTCGTTGGTCGGCAGGCGCTCTGCGAGCGCCGCTTCACGCTCGATCTCGAGCAGACGTTCAAGCGTGTCGGGCGCCTCGACGATCCGGCCGAACCACGCGGCCATCTCGGCGGTGGCCTCGTCGGTGTCTTCGCTCAGACGCGGCGGCTCACCCAATACCTCGGTCCACTCCTGCGCCATCCGACGCTTGTAGTAGCGATTGGCGTCGTCCATGAAGCCCTGGACCTTGTGGACGAAGATCCACGCGAGCTCCTTGTGGAGCAGCACGCTGTTGGGATTGAGCGGAATCGCCTCCTGACGCAGGAGGTCGATGCCCTCGCTCACCCAGTCCCATCGCTCCTCCGCCGTCGAAGTGGCGACCGAGATGTTGTACGACAGGTTCCAGGCGTGAAACGCCCACACGCGCGGGAAGCGGGGCTGGAGCTTGGTGATCGCTTCGGAGAGCTGGACCGCTTCGTGGTACTTGCCTTCTTCCTTCAGACGCGTCGCCCGCAGCCACAGGTAGTTGACGAAGAGCCCGCGAAACGCGCCCATCGCGATGCCCGCCGCGACCGCCGGCGGATCGCCCTCGGTCGCCGTGTCGGTGTAGACGAGCTGCGACCGCCCGGCTTCGGCCGAAATGGCCGCCGAGAGCACCCCCGAACCGACGAGCGAGATGATCACCACCACGAGGGCGATGAGCTGGATGGTCGTGTCGCGTCGCGTCATCGGTTTGGTTCTCCTGCTGGCCCATCGCCACCCCTTTTGGCGCCTGAGCACTCAGTCTTACGCTCGCAGGCCCCGGCCTGTTCGTCGGCGCGACCCCGGCGGATGAGTCCCCGCTCTCAGTGGCCTGAGTAGACCGCCAGTTCACGCTTGCGGAAGATCGCTACGCCGGCACCCAGCACGCCCAGCGTCCACAGCGTCAGGATGCCCACAGAGGCGCTGAAGGAGCTCCAGCTCAGCAGGCGGCCGTCGGAAATGCTCTCGGCGGGCTTGAGGCTCGCGTAGGTGTCAAAGAGCCAGGTGATCGGGAGCGAGATCGCAGTCGCGACGACGCGCACCCAGTTGACGTTCCCCTCGGCGTCCTGCGTCGCCAGGTTCTCGATGGACTCGGCCAGGAAGTCGGCGTTCTCGGCGGCGAAGAGCACCGCCAGCGTCACCAAGGCCGCGACCGGGAAGGAGAGGAAGCTGGCGAGCATGACGCCGACCGCGGCGATGAACCCCAGCTTGATCCACATGATCGCGACGACGCGGATGAAGTTGAGCTGGTAGCCCCCCGCGTCGTAGAGCACCTCGATGCCGTCGCCCTCGAAGCGGATGGTGCGCCAGGCCTCGATGTCCGAACGCGTCATGTCGACGTTGAAGATCTGGAGCAGCAGGCGCCCGTTGAGCGCCTCGGCGACCTCCCGCGCCGCCGGGTCGGTGTCCTGCTCGACGGGCGGTGTCCAGGCGAGGAGCCCGATGGGGAAGTCCAGACTCGTCGCCTGCCCGAGGGCGACGCGCTGCGTGCCGACGCGGTCGGGCGTGATGTTCGGGCCCACCGGCCAAGGCTGCTGGTTGAAAAGAAAGCCGATCGTGTAGATGACGCTCGGCGAGTTGGCGCCCGCCTCGACTTTGTAGCGGAGTGTCAGCTCCGGCGTGCCGCTGATCTCGCCTTCGCGCATCAGCTGCCGGACGGCGAGGAACTCGGCCTGCGAGCGCGCGTCGGGGTCGTTCTCTTCGAGGTCGTTCTCTTCGATGAGCTGCTGCGTGCGCCGTTCGATTTTGGGCAGGGCCTTGTCGAAGCTACGCTGCCACTCGCGCCAGGGCTCGCGCAGGTCGAAGTACAACGAAATGTTCCCGTTGGGGGGCGCGGACCGGGCGGCGGCCTCCCACTCGCGCAGCACCTCGGCCCGCACCTCGTCGCGACGTTGCTCGACCGCGACCTCGGTGGCCTGTGTCGTGTCCGCCTGCGCGAGCAGCACCTGGAGGCGGCGCTCGATCTCGCGTTCGAGGGTCTGCTCGTACCGCTGGCGGATGTCGTCGATGATGCGCGACAGGTCGTCGGTGGACAGCGAGTCGTCCATCGCGATCTGCATGCGCGCGAGCCGCTCGACCTTCTGCGGGGTGAACGCGTGGGGCTCGGGCTTCACCGAGACGCGGGCCGCGAGCACCTGCTCCTCGAGAATCCGCCGGTCCGTCGATTCGCGGCCCGGCAGGCCGGGGCCGACGGGGTTGCCGAACTCGTCGACGTACCGCGCGCTCTCGCCCTGCGCGGGCTGGTACCGCAGGTACTCGGTGAACATGAAGACCGCGGCCGCCGAGACCGTCAGCAACACGAGGTTGAGCGCCATGACGCCGACCCACTTGCCCAGGACGTACTCCCAGGAGGCGACGGGTTTGGTCATCGTCTGCCAGATGATCTTGTCGCGCTGCTCGAACGCGACGGTGCCCACGGTCAGGAAGACGGTCAGCAGCGCGAGCGTGCCGAACGAAAACATCAGGCCGTAGGTGAGCCATTGCTGCACGCGGTAACGCAGGGCCTGGTCTTCCTGAAGAATCGTCGGCACCAGAGCCATCAGCAGCAGCAGGAGAACGATGAAGACGAGCGACACCTTCATGCGCACGGCTTCGGCGAGCACGTTGCGGGCCACCGCGAACACCGGGGTCGAGCCCGCCAGCGCCAGCCGCAGCAACTGCATGAGCGTCAGAAAGGCCAGCGTCAGCGGCACGAGCCCGACGAGCATCTCCCCCAGCCAGCGCGTGGTCTCAAACTCCGCGAGCGGCCACGCGATGAGCAGGCCGCCGAGCAGCGCAGCCAGGAAGAACAGCCCCAGCCCGAGCCAGATGGCCGAGAGCGCCAGCCCGAGAACGAGGCCCCCGCCGATGAGCACCGTGACCGCGCCCTCCCACGTCTGCATCTGCGTGAAAATCAGGTCGTACGCGGCGCCGGCGGTCTCGATCGGGCGCAACAACGCGTCGACGACGTTGTCCTGCGCATCAGCGCCGAGACGCTCGACGCGCGGCCCCGCCGGCTCGGCGCCCGGCGCGCCGGGTGACTGTGCCTCGGGCGCGTTGGCGAGGACCGCGACGGTCGCCAGCCCGCCCACCACGACGAGCGTGAGCACCATCGACGCGATCCACTTGAAGCCGCGCCGGCGCTGCACAAGGTTCATGCGGTCCAGCAGACCCGTCATCGGCTGTCGCGCTCCGATCGCTTGTCCTCGTCGTCGTCATCACTCTTGAGCAGCGACGAGATGACGTCTTCGTCGACCCGATCATCATCTGGCGACGGCTGAGACGGCGCGGGAGCCGGCCGCTGCGTTTTCCTCTCGGGGGCGGCTTCCGCGGGGGAAACAGCGTCGGACGGCGCCTCCCGCTCCTGCATCAACTCCTCGATGACGGAGTCGGCGGCTTCGGCTTGCGCCTCCTCGGCGCGACGCGCGCGCGTCTCGACGGGCATCGCCCGTTCGGCTTCGGGTCGGTGCTCCGGTTCTTCGGCGGTGAGCTGCTCGAGCAGGGCGCGGGCCTGGTCCTCGGCGTCCTCCCCCCGGAGGAACGACGCCGTACCGCTCGACGTCACCGCCCCGCTGGTCGCGACCTTCTCCGCGCGGGCGCGATCCACGATGGCCATGAACAGCTCTTCCAGCCGCTGGCGCGGCGCTTCGACCGTATCGAGCTTCTTCTTGTGTTCCTCGAGGACGCGCCGGATGGCGTCGATCGTCTCCTCGTCCAGCCGCTCGGTCTGCACGACCGTCTTCTCGTTCGAGCGCAGCAACTGGTCGCGCTCGCCCTCTTCGCGGATCTTGCCGCCATAGAGGATGACCATGCGGTCGACGCAATCCTCCACGTCGGCCAGCAGGTGGCTCGAGAGGAGGATGGTCTTGCCGCGCTCGCCGAGCTGGATGATCAGCTCCTTGACCTGCTTGGTGCCGATGGGGTCGAGGCCGGTGGTGGGCTCGTCGAGGATGAGAAACTCGGGGTCGTTGATGAGCGCCTGGCCGAGGCCGATGCGCCGTTGCATGCCCTTGGAGAACTCGCGGACCTGCCGGTGCTGCACCTGCGTGAGGCCGACCATCTCGAGCAACTCGTCGACACGACGCTTGCGTGTGCGCGAGTCGAGCTTGAAGAGCTTGGCGTAATAGTCGAGCGTCTCTCGCGCGGTGAGGAAGGGGTAGAGGTAGCTCTCCTCGGGCAAATAGCCGATGCGCTTCTTGATGTCGACCTCGAAGGGGCTCTTGCCGAAGACGAGCAGCCTCCCGGAGGTCTTCTTGAGCAGGCCCAGGATCATCTTGATCGTGGTGGACTTTCCCGAGCCGTTCGGCCCGAGCAGCCCGAAGACCTCACCCCGACCGATCTGAAACGTGATCCCATCAACCGCACGAACGCGGTCGCGCATCCAGAAGTCCTTGAAGACCTTGGAGAGTTCGTGCGCGGAGACGACGGCGGCCTGCTTGTCGCGGGCGTCGGGACGAGCGGTCGCGGGTTGTGCCGGCGTCGTGGTCATCGGAGTCCTAAGACGAAGAAAGGGAAAAAAGCTTGTCGGAGCGGCATCCGTCGCTCACTCCCGGTCGCGGGCGCGGCGCAACGCCTCGACATCACGCATCGCCGCGGCTCGGTTCAGATTCTCATCGACCATCTCGCGCTGACGGGCACGCATCCGCTCACGCGCGAACTCGGGGTCGTCGTTGAGTGAGAGCTCGACGATCTGCTGCCCCGGCGGCACGAAGAAGGTGACGACGCTGTCGCGCTCGAGGAAGGTGATCAGCGCCTCGGTCCACTCGCGGACGAGGAAGGCCGTCGGGTTGGCGCGGTACTGATCGAGCTTGGCCGCGAACGTCTCGGCACTCTGCCGGGCCCGGTCGACCATCGCGTCGGCCTCGGCGCGGGCACGCGAGACAATCTCCGCCGCCGTCCCCGACATGCGCACCTCGTCATACGACTCGCCCACGATCTCCACGTTTGCGCCGTCGCGATCGCCCGCGAGCACGGCGAAGATCTCTTCGAGCACGCGCTCGGCCTCGTCTTCGTTCCCGGCGTCCACCAGCAACTCGTAACGGTCCATAAGGTCCAAAAGCGGCTCGATCGCTCGACCCGCGACCTCGGTCAGGCGCCGACGGGCGGCTTCCTCGGCACGCTCGCGCTCCTGACGCGCCTGGCTCTCGGCCTGGAGCACGTTCTGGAAATCGCGCCGCAACCGCAGCGGCGGCGTGATGTTGCTGATCGTCACCGAGTCCATCGTCAGCCCGTAGTCCGCCTCGTCGATCTGTCGTTGCACCACACGCTCGACGCGACGCTTGAGCGACCCGCCCACCGCGTCGCCCGACCCGAGCGTGAGCAGCTCGTCGGCGGTGCTCTGCGCGAAGGCGTGCAGCATCGCTCGCTGCACCATCGCCTTGACCAGGCCTTCCTCGGCATCGGGGTGAAGCGAGGTGGCATACGCGC
>CAYTSW010000023.1:0-28475 GCA_964440605.1 uncultured Phycisphaeraceae bacterium
TCGTCACGGACGACACCCGCCGCCGCAACAAGCCGGCCTCAAAGAAGCCGGCCTCGAAGAAGACCGGCCAAAACGCCGCGGCCAAGAAGAAGACGACCGCTAAGAAAGCCGCGAGCAAGAAGAAGTCCGCCGGCACGAAGGTCGCCAAGAAGACCGCCAAGAAGAACGTGGCCAAGAAGCGCGGCTGACGCCTACGCCTCGCGGAGAAGGCACCGCCCCAGAAACTCCACCTGGAGCGTCTTCGCCTCGTTCGACACCCGCCCGAACCCCGAGTGCTCGTGCGGCGCGCCCGTTTCGGGCCATGTCTTGAGGGCCAGCTCCACGTCCTCGGCCCCCAACGCCTCGTACCGCTCGCGCAACGCCTCGACGAAGTTGCGAATGCACTCCACGGGCAGCCACTCGTCCTTCTCGGAGTGCAGCGCGAGCAGCGGGATCGGGCGCCAGCCCTCGATGCGGTGGATGGGGCTCAGCCGGTGCACGCGCTCGTCATGGTAGAACGCTCGGCCCTTCATCGGCGAGAAGTCGCCCCCCGTGCTCTCCACGGCGGCGCACGTGAACGGGTGCGCTTCGCAGAGGCGGGCGAGCGTCACCATGCCGCCGGCCGACATCCCGCCGATGCCCAGGCGCGAGGTGTCGAGCACTTCCCCCAGCCGGCCTTCCTTGAGCGACGCCATGACGCCGTCGATCTCACCTACCGCTTCCTCGACCACGCCGAGCGTTGCCTCCGGGCCGTGCCGGCTGACGTCCTCCCGCTCGCCGTGGGCCGGCAGGTCGAGCGTTACCGCCGCGATCCCGCTGCGCACCCACCGGAGATAACGCCCCGGGTCGAGTTCTTTGCGCACGGTCCGTCCGTGCATCCAGATCATCGCCGGCGCGCGTTCGACCCGGGCGCCCGGCTCCTGCCAACGTTCATCGGGGTGCGCCACCAGCGCCGGGACCCCGTCGCCGAGTCGCGTGAACAGGGCGCGATCACGCAGCGCGCGGGGGAGATGGCCGAAGGGCTGTGGCATGCGCACACGGTAGCTCACGCAACCGGCGGCGCTCGCGCGGCGGATCGATCCCCGTGACGACCACCGAGCCGCCCCGCCTCATCACGTTCGCCTGCCCCTGCATGCGCTGCGGGTACGACCTCATGGGGCTCCCGATCGAGGGGCGCTGCCCGGAGTGCGGCACGCCGGCTCGCGCGACGTACGCCGGGCGGCGCATCGTCGATGCGCCACGCCCCTGGGTGCGCACCATCGCCAGCGGCGCCACGCTGGTGGGCGCGAGCGTCTGGGTGTGGTCCGTCGGCCTCGGGCTGAGCATCGTTGTCGGCGCCGTCGTGTGGGTGGCTCTGCACTTCGGTGCGCTCATGGACTGGCGCCTGCCGTCGCGGATCGTCGCGGGCATCGCGGTCGCCAGCGGCGCGGTCGGGTTGCTGGGCCTGCTGATCGGTGGCGAGCGCCTGACGCGCGCCGAGCCCGACGCGGTCGACGATGACGAGCGTCGTTCCTCACGCCGGCGCGCCCGCGAGTTGCTGCTGGCCATCACCGCCGCCGTGCTCGTCGGCGGCCCCGCGATCGCGCTGCTGCGCCTGCTCGGTCTCTCGGGCGATGTGTTTTTCCTCACCGTGGATGCCGCTTTTCTCGCCGGCGGCGTCGGCTTCACGCTCACGATGATCGTTGGCGCGTCCTGGCTCGGAGAACTGGCGCTGCGTCTGCCTCAAGGGCCGCTCGCCCTGCGTCTGCGTGTGCGCGTGCGCCGGCTGGCGCTGCTGCTCATCGCCGCCGCCTCGACCGGCGCGCTGACCGTCTTCCCCTTCGTCGACCTCGACACCGCGCTGGGCCCCGTGCTCTATGCCGCCCTGGCGCTGCTGGTGCTCTGCTCGCTCGCGGCCTCGCTGTTGCTGGCGCGTTCGCTCGCGTCCCTCGCCGTCGCCCTTCGAAGCCGCGCGCGTGGCGGCCCCGACCCGTCCGCGTCACAATGATCCCATGCCCCCCGACGGCCCCTCCCAACGCCCGCTCCCGCCCGACGACGACGTCGAACCCACCATCGATACACCTCCGGCACCACCGGCACACGTGTCGGCCAGCGACCAGGAGAGCGGGTCGTGGCTCGGCGTCGTCGCCCCCGACCTCACCGACGAGTCAGCTTTCGTTCACGCGATCCTCGACATGGGCCTCGCCGAAGAACCCGAGATCAACGACGTGCTGCGTCTGCGGGCCGATGATCCCGAGCGGGCAGACGAACCGCTCGACCGGCTCCTGCTCGACCAGCACGTGCTCACCCGCCGCCAGCTCCATCGCGTGCGCTTGCGTTTGGCGCAGCAGCGTGACCAGACGCGCATCCCCGGGTACGTGCTGCACGCTCGCATCGGCAAGGGCGCCGCGGGCACGGTCCTGCGCGCGACGCAGACCGCGCTCGATCGGCCCGTCGCGATCAAGGTGCTCCCGCGTGCGCACGCGCTGTCGGAGGCGCGCATCGAGCGCCTGCGCAACGAGGCGCGCGCCGTCGCCAAGCTCGATCACCCCAACATCGTCCGGGCCATCGACGTCGGCCGCGCCGGCAACGTCCACTACTTCGTCATGGAGCTCGTCGAGGGTCGCACGCTCCACCAGTGCGTCAAGGATGAAGGACCGCTGAGCGAACGCCGCGCACTGACGCTCGTGCGCGCCATCGCCGCTGCTCTCGCCCACGCCCACGCCAACAAGCTCGTCCACCTCGACGTCAAACCCAAGAACATCCTCATCACGCCGGGCGGCGTCGCCAAACTCGCCGACCTCGGGCTCGCCCACTGGCTCGAGGAAGCGTGGTGGCGCGAGACGGGCCGCCCCTTCGGCTCGCCCGAATACCTCAGCCCCGAGCAGGCGCGGGGCGACACCGACATCGGGCCAACGTCGGACATCTACTCGCTCGGCGCGACCTGGCACTTCGCGCTCTTCGGGCGTCCGCCCTTCACCGCCGGCACAGTCGAACGCGTGCTCCAGATGCACCAACACACCTCGCCCGACCACCCGCGTGTGCATCGCCCCGAGCTGACGGAGGGCCTGTGCGATGTCATGATGACCATGCTCGCCAAGGACCCCGCGGACCGCTATCCCGGTGCGATCGCGCTCGCGGAAGAGCTCGACGCCTGGCACGCCGTCCTGCTCATGCGCGAGGGCGAACGAGCCGCTTCCGACGGATCGTCCTAGCGCCGTTCCCCGCTCGCCTGCGCCGCGGCGTCGTCGCCCAGCAGGCCCGACAGCCCCTCATCGAGCGACACCCGCGCTTCGTACCCCAGTTCCGCCCGCGCCCGGCTCAGGTCCGCCAGCGAGTGCGGCACGTCGCCGGTTCGCGCTTCCTCGTGCACCGGCTCGGCCCCTTCCGCGCCCATCACCGCCGCGATCCGGTCGTGCAGTTCGCGGATGGTCGTGCGCACGCCCGCGCCGACGTTAATCGCCAGACCGCCGAACGCTTGGCGACGCGCGCCCGCCAGCAGGTTCGCGTGCACCGCGTTGTCCACCGCGGTGAAGTCGCGCGAATATGAGCCGTCGCCGAAGATCCGCGCCCCCTTGCCCCGACGCAGCGCCCCGACGAACGCGGGCACGACCGCGGCGTAGGGCCCGCCCGCGCGCTGGTGCGGGCCGAAAACGTTGAAGTACCGCAGGCTCACGCCGTCGATGTCGTACGAACGGGCGTGCCCGCTCACCACCGCTTCGGCGCTCATCTTCGACGCGGCGTAGGGCGACAGGGGGTCGAGCGGGTCGGTCTCGCGCTTGGGCTCGTCCGCGGGCCGATCCGCCGGCATGCCGTAGACCGACGACGACGACGCCAGCACCACGCGCTCAACGCCCATCTGCCGCCCGTGGTCCATCACCCGCAGCGTCCCCACCGCGTTGACCTCGAACGTCCGTTGCGGGTCCTCGAGCGAGCGCGGGACGGACCCGATCGCCGCCAGGTGGAAGACGGTCTGTCTGCCGTCGAGCCCGTCGCTGAGCGACGTCGGGTCGAGCAGCGAGCCGTAGACCAGCCGCACGCGATCGGGATGCCGATCGATCAGTGGCGCCAAGTGCTTCGTGTCGGACGAGGAGAGGTCATCGAGGACGGTGACGTCGGCCTGGAGATCCACGAGGGCGCGCACCAGGTGCGAGCCGATAAAGCCCGCGCCGCCCGTGACGAGCACGCGGCGTGCGCGATAGAAGCCCGCGTACTCCGCTCCGGGTGTTTCGGTTGTGTGCGCTCCACCGCTCATCGCAAGCCGCGATGGTAGCAGGGCTTCGGGTTTCCCATCGGCGCGGAGCGTTTCATCCGGGCAACCGATAAAAGCCCTGCCCGGTGTCCACCAGGCGGCCCGCACGGGCGAGCGCTCGCCACATCTCGGGCGGGTAGTCGGTGGGTGGCTCGATCGCGTCGATCTTCGACGCTTTGCCCCCGGACACGTACCGACCGCCGAGCTTGCTCTCGTCGGCCAGGCGCATCACACGCAGGCGTTTCTTGAACGCCCGCATCGCGGCGTCCACGTCTTCCTTGGCGAACGCCTTGAGCGCCTCGGGGTCAGCGGCCCGCGTCGCGGGCGGCGGCGGGGCGGCCGCCTTGCCCTCGAGCTGCGCGATCAGCCCGTCCAGCGCCTCAGCGTCCTTCTGCGCGAGCGCCTCGGCGACGCGCGACTGGTCCACAGGCATCCTCGACAGCAACCGCCCCGCGAGCGTCCACGCGTCGGCGACCGCGACGCCGTCTTTCCCCTCGGCGATCTGGCCGTGCACCTGTCTGAGTTTCTGGACCGCGTTCATGCCGCTCCCGATCGATCGAGGAAGTCAGGGACGGGGCAACTGTCGTTGAAGTGTCGCATGATCCAGTCCAGGCCGCCGCCGTCGTGGAGTGTGACGAACAGCTCAACGCTCTGCGGGCAGTATTGCGAGCCCGCGAGCGCGCGCAACTCGAAGATCGCGCGGCCCGCGGCGTTGTCGCTGATCTCGAGCCGGTAGGGGCGCACGCTCGTCATCGCGTCGAAGCTGTCCACGACCGCGAAGTACGCCGCCGCACGCGGGATGGCGGTTCCGGCGAGCCCGTCCGGGTAGCCCCCGCCGTCCAGGCGCTCGTGGTGCGAGCGCACGAGTGCCAGCACGAGCTCGTCGTCGACGCCCAGTCGCAGCAGACGATCGTGCCCGAGCACCGGATGCCTGCGCATCAGCGCGAACTCGTCGTCGGTCAGCGGGCCGGGCTTCAGCAGCACGCGATCGGGGATGTCAAGCTTTCCGATGT
This sequence comes from uncultured Phycisphaeraceae bacterium, assembly GCA_964440605.1. GTDB lineage: Bacteria > Planctomycetota > Phycisphaerae > Phycisphaerales > UBA1924 > CAYTSW01. Next base: position 5,224 of record CAYTSW010000023.1, read on the forward strand.
CGTGCAGCGCGGCTCCGACGGTCAGGCGGTCGATGGTATCGCGATCCGCACCGTCCGCTTCGGCCAAGGCCCGGGTGTACAGCGTGACGCGCCAGGTGTGAGCCGCGGTGACGCTGTCTTTGCGTTCCAGCGCCCGCACGAGGGACCACGCCCACCGTAGCAACAGCCCTTCTCCCCCGCCCGCGGGAAACGGCGTGTCGGCCTTGGAGGCATCGCCGGGGCTGGGTGGAGGCTGCTCGTTCATGCCACGCGGCGACCTCTATTCTCCGCCGGCGTCCGGCGTCTCATCTTCGCCGCGCTCGGTCCGTGCCCGCGCGACCAGGTCCTGGAACCGGTCGTGCTGCTCGCGATCGATGCCGGTGAGCGCGTCGGCCTGGGCGTCGGCGTGGTAGCTCGAGCGCACCATCGGGCCCGACTCCACCACCTTGAACCCGCGCTTGAGCCCCTCTTCGCGGTACCAGTCGAAGGTATCGGGGGTCACCCACCGCGCGATCGGCAGGTGGTTGCGCGTGGGCTGGAGGTACTGCCCGATCGTGAGGATGTCCGTCTCGGCCCGCTCGAGCAGGTCGTCCATCAGCGACAGGACCTCCTCGTCCTTCTCGCCGATGCCCACCATGATGCCCGTCTTGGTCACCAGCCCCGCGTCCTTTGATCGGCGGAGCACCTTGATCGAGCGGTCGTACTTCGCCTGCGGGCGCACCGCGGGGTACATGCGCGGCACGGTCTCGAGGTTGTGGTTCATGATCTCGGGTCGGGCGTCGATCACCATCTGGAGCGCGGCTTCGTCACCCAGGAAGTCGGGGATGAGCACCTCGATGGAGAGGCCCGGGCAACGCTCGCGCGTTTGGAGGATGGTCTGGGCCCAGATCCCCGCCCCGCCGTCGGGCAACTCGTCGCGGTTCACCGAGGTGATGACGATGTGGCGCAGGCCCGCGCCCTCGACCATCAGGCGGATGGACTCTGCGGCGCGCCGGGGCTCGTCCTTGTCGAGTTCGGGCGGGCGACCGGTTTTGATGTTACAGAACCCGCATGCGCGCGTGCACGTATCCCCGAGGATCATGACCGTCGCGACCCCCCGAGCCCAGCATTCGCCCATATTGGGGCAGCCCGCTTCTTCGCAGACGGTGTGGAGGCGGTGCTCGCTCAGGATGCCGCGCAGGCGGGCGTACCCCGGGCCGCCCGGCAGCTTGGCGCGCAACCACTTGGGCTTGCGTTTGGCGCTGAGGACGTGTTTGGAGTCGTCGGCGTTGTTGAGCACCATGCCCGAGAGGCTCATGGCGGGCTTGTCGAGCCGCTTCATCGGGTCGCCGCCCAGCGGGCGCGGGTGCCTGCTGAGGGTGCGTTGGGTGGATCGATCAACAACCGGAACGTCGGAGGAAGGCATCACCTCGAACTATAGACACGCCGCTTCCAACACCCGCCTCGCCGGACGCCGAGTGAGGGGCATCCTCGACCCGCGGCGTTGGTGGTCTCGATCGCACGAGAGCGGCTCAATGCCGGGCGCGGGTTGGGCCGATAGCCGATATCCCGTTCAGCTTGACCGCGCCGGACGCCGGTTTGCCGCCGCCCCCCCGGATTTGACAGGTTAGTAGACGCTGATACCGTGGTCGCCGCACCTCCGGTGGGCGCCGCACTCCCCGCGTTGCGCAACGCTTACGCCCCGCACACTCCCCCCACCGAGCCAAAGCCGCCACGATGACTGCTCCTTCTCAGCGCACCGCACGCCCGCTGTCCGTCAACGCCAGACGACTCGCCGCCGGCACGCTGGCCTGCGTCGCGGGCTTCGGGAGCGTGGGCTGCGAAGTGGACGGCTGGCTGGGCGACCCCTCCGTGGTGGGACGTTGGGAGCACACCCCCACAACCGTGCCCGTCCTCGAGACGATCGATGCGATCGAAGCCGATACCGGCGAGTTCATCGACGTCACCCCGGTCATGCCCGAGGACCTCATCCCCGAGCCGCAGGACTACACGCTCGCCCCGGGCGACTTCATCCGCGTGACCATTCTGGACCTCGTGGCGCCGGGCGTTCCTTCGGGGTTCGACCTGGCGATCGAGCCTCGTGGGACGATCGAGATCCCGCAGCTCGGCCGCTTCGTTGTCGACGGGCTCACGATCCCGGAAGTGCGTGATCGGATCGCCCAGCGGCTCATCGAGCGCGACATCATCAAGTCCAACCCGGTGATCGACGTGCAGGCCCTGGGCCGCCGCCAGGCCACGTTCAGCATCTTCGGTGCCGTGCAGCAGGCGGCTCGGTTCAACATTCCCTATCCCGATTACCGCCTGCTCGAAGCGCTGACCGACGCCGGCGGCGTCTCGCCGGTCATCAAAGAGGTGTATGTGATCCGTCAGGTCCCGCTGACCGAGGCCGTCGAAGGCCGTTCGGCAACGCCTGAGCGGCCCGCGGAGCGGCAACGTCCGAACCTGCCGGGCATCCCCATCGATATCGATGAGCCCGCGGGGACGGACCAGCCCGAGGACGTTCTGGATGTCCTCGACAGCCTGAACGACGACCCGAAGGTTCCGAGCGAGCGTCCGACGAGCCCGCCCGAGCCGGGCCGCATCGGGTTGCCCGATTACGGCTCTGCCGCCTCGCCCGCCCGTTTTCAGAGCGACGGCGATCCGCCCCCGATCGACCTCCCGGATGACGCCGGGACGATCGTGCAGCCGCCCGGAGGCCCGGCGACGACCGTCGATACCGCCGAACAGGTGCGTGCGATCGCCGAGCGGGGCGAGTGGGCGTTCATCAACGGGCGTTGGGTGCGCGTGATGGTTGCGGAGCAGCCTCCCGCCCCGGAGGGGCTTCCTGAGGGTGAGGACCCGCTCGAGTCGGCGGATTCCGACCCCGATCTGGTCACGCAGCGGGTGATCGAAGTCCCGACCGGCCCACTGCTTCAGGGGGTCGCTCGGTTCAACATCGTGATCCGCCCGGGTGACATCATCCATGTGCCGGTCCCTCAAACCGGGCTCGCCTATGCGACAGGCCCGGGTATCGCCCGCGACGGCGCGTACAGCATCCCGGCGAACGGGCGGCTCACCTTCCTGCACCTCGTGGCCTCGGCGGGCGGGTACTCCGCGATCGGCATTCCCGAGCGGATCGACCTCATCCGCATGGTCGGCGACGATCGGCAGGCGACGATCCGCGTCAACGGGCGGGCCATCGCCGAGGGCAGCCAGCCCAACTTCTATCTCAAGCCCGACGACATCGTGAACTTCGGGACGAACTTCCTGGCGACGCCCTACGCGGTCATCCGCAACGCGTTCAGGTTCTCGTACGGGTTCGGGTTTCAGTTGGATCGCAACTTCGGCAACGACGTCTTCGGCGCGCCGCCGGTCAATCGCCGGTTCTGATCCGAGCGAGCGACCGAGAATCTCGGCGGACCACCGAACACGAGCCGGCGACGCACGTACCACCCGCTCGGTGGACCCGTCGCTGTGGTGCGCCCAGACTTTCCCGCTCGGCCGCGTCTTCGGGCCCAAGATCGCCCGCCGCGACGCCGATCCCCCGGGCGTGGGTGTGCCTCACGGCGGCAGAAGAGCAACAATGGTGGCGGCGCGTATGACGGCGAGAGCCCTTCATCCTGACGAACGACCTTCGGGAGACGGCGTATGAGCGTTGCTCAGGCCCCTGTGTCCATCGCGGGCTCGGGCTCGTCGGTAGCCGATGGCTCGTCGGTTGCCGATCAGGGGCTGTCGATCCGCGGCGTTGCGCAGGGTCGCAAGGCCCCGCTTGTGGCGATTGCCGTCTTGGCGATCGGATTTCTCTCGATGTTCGGGCGCTGGCTGACCACCCAGCTCGGGCCGGGCGGCATCTCCGTCAGCCAGCCGGAGGACTGGGGGCACGCCTTCATCGTCCCGGTCATCAGCGGGTATCTCATCTGGCGGCATCGCGCCCGGATCCTGCAGGAACCGACGCGCATTTTCTGGCCCGGGTTCTCGCTGATCCTGCTCGGGCTTTCGTGCTATGGCTACTTCGTCTTCGTCTTCTCGAACCACATGTTCCAGGGCGCCGCGATGATCCTGACGCTGGCGGGCGTCGCGTTGACGCTCACGGGGCCGCGGGCGTTCGGATGGCTCTTCGTGCCGATCGCGTTTCTGGCGCTGGGCGTCTCGGTGTCGCAGGCGGTCATGGATCAACTGACCTGGCAGCTCAAGCAACTCGCGTCGGTCGGCGCGGGACTGACGCTGACGCTGGTGGGTGTGGAGAACCAGCGGGTGGGCAACCTGCTGACGATCTTCCCGGGTGACGGCGGCGAGCCGATCCCGCTGAACGTCGCCGAGGCGTGCTCGGGCATGCGGATGGTGATCGCGTTCATCGCGCTGTCGGTCGCGGTGGCCTTCATCTCGTGCCGTTTCTGGTGGCAGCGCATCGCGATCATCCTGCTCGCGGTGCCCGTAGCGCTGCTGATGAATGTGATCCGCGTGGCCATCCTTGGCGTGCTGACGCTCACGGATCCGGCGCTCGCCGACGGCGACGCGCACACGCTGATCGGCACGCTGCTGCTCATCCCGTCGCTGCTGCTGTTCATGGGCTGCGTCTGGCTGCTGGACCGTGTCGTGGAAGAAGGGCCTTCCGAGGCGTCGGGCGCGCCCAAGGCCTCTGGGAAAGGAGGCGGTTCGTGAGCATGTCGAGCGTGACGCCTCGCGGTTCGGCGACCCTCGCGGTGATCCTCACCGCGTCGCTGCTGGTCGTCGGCGCGGGGCTGTTCAACTGGTACCTGGAGACCGCGGGCATCTTCCTGAGGAAGATCGCGGTCTATCCGGAAGAGCCGATGCACACGCTGCCCGAGCGGTTCGGCTGCTGGCAGAAGGCCGGCTCGGACCAGGTGCTCACGAAGGAAGCGGTGGAAGAGCTCGGCACGGACAACTACCTCACGCGCACGTACCTCGACACGTGCGATGAGACAGAACGGTCTCGGCCGCGTCACCTCGTGCTCCAGCTCTCGTACTACACGGGGATGATCGACACGGCTCCGCACGTGCCCGAGCGATGCAACGTCTCGGCGGGTCAGCAGCAGGTCGGCCCCTCGGAGACGCTCCGCGTGCCGATCGACATGTCGCGGCTGATCGTCGACACGGGGGTGTCGGACGAGATGATCGACGCGCTGGGCGGCGATGGGTACGCCGAGCAGGGCGGGGAAATCTACATGGGGCGCGACAACGCGGAGGTCTTCACACGCGTGCGGTTGCCGGCGCGCGTCGAGAACCTGCGCATGCGCATCACGCCCTTCCGCGACCACGACGGCTCGGTGTTCTACGCCGGGTACTTCTTCCTCGCCAACGGCGGCTCGGTCGCCTCGTCGGACGGCGTGCGCCAGCTCGCCTTCCAACTCGAGGACGACTACGCGTACTACGCCAAGGTGCAGTTCAACTCGCGCTCGGTCGACTCGGCCGAGGGCCTCGCCGCGCTGGCAGGCGCGTTCCTCGACGAGGCCTTCCCGGCCATCATGCGGCGCGTGCCCGACTGGATCGAAGTCCGCCGCGGGAACGTGCCCGAGAAGCCCGGCTCTCCGGCGGTCGATGAGGACTGATCACGAACCACCATCGCAGATTGTGTTGAGCATTCGCTTTACCTCTTAGCCACGGAACACGCACACGACATGGCCACACGAATCAACACCAAGGTTGTCGCTCTTCTCATCGCCGGCGTGGTGCTGGCGGCCATGGGCGTCGTCGCGCTGGCGGTCTTCATGAACGCCAAGTCGCCCGAGCGCAACGTCGCCGAGGGCGACGAGTACTTCGCGCAGGGCCAGTTCGAGCTGGCGGCCAACGAGTACGCGAAGGCGGTCAACAAGGACAGCACGAACATCGAGTACCTGATCAAGTGGCGCGAGGCGTTGGTGCAGGTCATCCCGGAGAATGAAGCCGCGTATGAGAAGCGGTACCGCGAGCAGTATCTCGCCAGCCTCCAGACGTTGGCCCAGCAGCAGCCCTTCGATCCTCGCCCGCAGTTCGAGTACCTGAACGAGCGTGAGCGACTGGTGCGGCGGCTGAGCGCCATGACGCCCGGCGCCGCCGATGTGATCGTCGCCGAGGTCAACGACCGGTTGGCGGGGCTCGACGTCTCGGCGGCTTCGACGATCGACCCGCCGCTGGAGCCCGAGGCGTACGAGCGGATGATGCACGAGATCCGCGCGATGCGCGGGCGTGCGCTCACCGACAAATCCTCCGGCGTGGCCCTCTCGGACGAGGAACTCGCCCGGGCCGAATCGGACCTCACCGAGGCCTACGAGGCTACCGGCGACCCGGATCACCTCACGCGCCTGTTCATGCTGTACGAGTCGCTCTCGGACCGGGCGCGTACGGAGCGCCGGCCGCAACTCGCCGAGGAGTACGACCAGCGGGTCGACGACGTGCGCGCACGGATCGCCGAGAACCACGCGGGCTCGCCCGAGGCGGTCCTCTTCACCTTCATCGACACGTTCTTCGACCGTGCCGAAGCCGCTGCCACCCCCGAAGAGCGGCTTTCGCTGTTCCAGGCGATGCGGGCTCCGGCCGCTGAAGCGGCGAGCGAGTTCCGACGGGCGGTGGAAGGCGGCGACGATCTCGAACTGGTCCTGCGTGGGCGGCGACTGCTCGGCTCCATCGGGGGCCAGCCGGCGCGCGAGGACATGATTGCCGCGCTCGACACGGTCATCGAAGTACGCCCGCTCGACCCGATGCTGCTGCTCTTCAAGGGAGAGGAGCTGGCCGAGCTGGGTCGCTGGGACGAGGCCTTCGACATCTACCAGTCGGTGATCGACATGGAAGCGCCGCCCATCTGTCTCGAGGGCTTCATGCGCCCGCAGGCGCAGACCGCGGCGCTGGGCGCGCAGATCGACATCCTGCTCGACCGCGCGGCCCGCGCGAACGCCGAAGAGCGGGACGAGTTGCTCGAACGCGCCTCGGAGGTGCGGGACCGTCTGGCCGAGCGCGTGGCAACCGAGAACGCCCCGCAACTGCTCATTCGCGATGCGCGGATCGCATTGATCGAGAACCGCCTGGACGACGCCCTGCGCGCGATCACGGACTACGAGTCGGCGGGGCCGGAGTTCGAGCGCGACCCGCAGGCGATGCTCTTCAAGGCGCAGGCCTTCCTCGGGCGCAACCAGCCGGGCGACGCCCGGGCGGCGCTCGAGCGTGTGCTGGAAGTGCGCGGCCCGTCGCCGCAGACACTGGTGCTGCTCGGCCAGCTCGAGCAGCGGCTGGGCAACCTGGATCGCGCTCGGGACCGATACGAAGCGGCTCTGGCGCTCGAGCCCGACAACGAGGTCGCCGCCCGCAGCCGCGACCTTGTCGTCTCGCTGGCGGGCGACGAGGAACAGACCCCCGAAGGCGAGGCCAACGAGACGGCACGCCTGCTCGTCAACGCGACGCGGCTCGTCGCCGAGGGCGACCTCGAAGGCGGCATCACCATCCTCGAACAACTGCTCGAGCAGTTCCCAAACAACCAGACGCTGCTGTCGCGGCTCGTGTCGCTCGAGCTGATCGCGGGGCGTCGCGACTCGGCGCGGCAGCGGGTCGACGCCGCGCTCGAAGCCAACCCGGACAACCGCCAGCTCCGAGCGCTAAAGACGCAGATCGAGATCGAAGACCCGACGCAGGCGGCGTTGCAGGTGATCGACGACTCGGATCAGGCGCCGTTCGAGAAGCATCTGGCGCGGGCGACGATCCTGCTGCGCGACCGCCAGCTCGACCGGGCCAAGGATGAGTTGGACGCCGCGCAGGACATCAACCCGTCCGAGCCGAGGCTCATCGCGCTGCAGTTTGACCGTGCGCTGCTGATGGAAGAAGACGGGCTGGCGGCGGCGGAGCGCATCGTCGAGCGGGCCGCTGAGGCCGACGCCGACGGGTACGAGGGCGACGTGTACCGCGGTCGCCTCCAGCTCGCGCGGGGCGATATCGAGGACAGCATCGAGTCGTTCCGCGGGGTGGCCCAGCGGGCGCCGTACGACGCGGAGGTGTGGCGCTGGCTCGGGACGGCGCAGCAGGTCGGCGGGCAGACGGAACAGGCGATCGAGTCGCTCCGCCGGGCCTACGACTCGCGCCCCTCCGACGCGAGCTACGCCTACCTGCTGGCCCGGGCACTGAACGCCGCGGGCCGAGGCGACGAGGCGCGGCGTGTGCTCAGTCCGGAGACGGGCGTGATGCGGTTCGGCAGCGCGGGGCGGCAGGTCGAGAGCACGTGGCTCGCGCTCGAGGCGCAGCACGGCGATCCTCAGATGGTCGCGCGGATGCGTCGCCAACGCTTCGCGACACACCCCTCCGACGAGCAGAACTTCTTCGCGCTCGCGCAGATCCTCATCAATCAGGACAACTTCCAGGAAGTCGACCAGATGGTCGAGCGCGTCAAGCGCGAAGCGCCGGACTTCGATCCGGCGCTGCTCGCCCGCATCGAGGCGGGACTGATGCTCGAGGAGGGCGGGGTAGACCCGGCCCGCGCGGTCCTCCAGGCCGCGATTGACAACACCGAGGGCGAGACGCAACGCGCCGAGCTCTACCGCGTGCTGGGCGATCTCGAGGAACGTGCCGGCAATGAGGAAGCCGCTTACGCGGCGTTCTCCCAGGGCGTCGCCGGACAGGGCCCGGATCTCGCGGGCGACAAGTCGCTCGCCGACTACCTCAATCGGCGCGGTCGTCGTCAGTTGCAACTGGCGGCTCAAGCGCCGAGCGACCAGGAGCGGGTCCGCCTGCGCGAGGCGGGCGAGAAATCGCTCGAAGAAGCGCAGGCGATCTACACCCGCGTGCTCGCCGCCCGCGACGGGGCGGACAAGGAGACGGGGCTGCAACTCGCTCAGGTGCAGCGCCGCCTGGAGAACTTCGAGGCGATGGAGCGCACGCTCGGCGACCTCGCCGAGGCGCTGGACCGCCCGAACGACCTGGACATCCTCACGCTGCGCGTCGAGGCGCAGGTCAATCAGGACAACATGGAGCAGGCGCGCTCGATCATGGACACCGCGGTGCGCCAGAACAGCGACAACCCCGTCGCCTTCTACCGGCGTGCCCGCATCAACATCGACGACGAAAACCGCCTGACCGACGTCATCGCCGACCTGGACCGAGCGGTGGCGCTGCGTCCGAACTACGTGGACGCGTGGCGTCTGCTCGCGGTGGCTCACCAGAACGCGGGCGACGAAGACGCGGCGCTGCGCAAGATCCGCGCCGCGATCAACGCCAACCCGAACAACACGGATCTGCCGCGGCTACTGGTCGGTCTGCTCACCGAAGCGGGCCGACTCGGTGAGGCTCAAATCGAAGCCGGGCGCCTCGCCGCGGGTGACGGCGCCGAGCGGGCGGGCGATCCGGAGTGGATCCGGGCGGCGGGCAACCTCGCGTTGCAGGCGGGCAACTTCTCTGAAGCCGCCCGCTGGTTCCAGCAGCTCTACGAGATCGAGGACTCGCCGGCGGTTGCCGCCGATCTGCTCAACGCGATGCTCCGCCGCCAGGGCGGGGCGCCGATCTCCGACGTCAACCGCCTGATGCGCCGCGTCGCGGAACTCGAAGTCGAGGGCGGCCAGCGTTTGAATCTCCTGCTCCTGCAAGCGCGGGGCGAAGCGGCCCGCGGCAATGAGCAGGGCGCCAACGAGTACCTCATCCGGGCGCACGAAGTCGCGGGCGAGTTCGGCTCGGCGGGCTTCGCCGCGTGGGCCGCGCAGGCCTCGGAGCGCTTCGACGGCGATCTCGACCGGTTCTACACCTTCCTCGAGACCGAGGAGGAGCTCCAGCCGCTGCACCCCTGGCTCGAGCTCGAACTCGTGCAGCGGGACCAGTTGTTGCGTGGCGACCTCCAGGCCGCCTCGAGTCGGCTCGCCGCGATTCAGTCCCAGATTAACCCCGAGGAGGATCCGCGGGCCGCGTTGCGGTTCCTGCGTCTAGCGCACCGCGTGCAGTACAACGCCGCCAACTACGAGCAGGCGGCTCAGCTCGCCGCCCAGGGTCTGGCGATCAACCCCGACGACGTCGAGCTCAACAACAACCTCGGCTACACGCTTTCGGCCCACCTCGGACGGCACGAGGAGGCGTTGCCGTACGCCATCCGAGCCTCGGAGTTGCAGCCTCGGGCGTCATCGGTGCTGGACACGCTGGGGACGGTCTACCTCGCCCTGAGCGATCTGGAGAAGGCCCAGGAGACCCTCACGCGGGCGTTGAACCTGGCCGCGTCGGACTCCGAGCGCCTCCCCGCGGCGGTCCATCTGGCCGACGCGGAGCAGCGCATGGGCCGCCCGACGCAGGCTCGGCGGGCCGTCCAGACCGCACAGGACGCGCTGCGTGCGCTTGGTGACGTCCCGATCGCCCGCCAGTACGGGCCGGAAGTTCAGCGGCTCAATCAGGAAATCAACTGACCCGATCTTCGAGTCAGAGCGCATAATCAGTCAGGACGGGCCCCGGAAGCACAGCGGGGCCCGCACACGCACAGGCTCCGACGCGTATGCGTCGTGTACGACGACCCCGCCCGAGGGGCGAGAGAACGTCCGCGCGGCGCTCAAGGGCCCCGCACGGACAGGCAGACTTAGGGAAATACATCGACATGAGTGCCAACACGCCGACGCTCCCCACGCCGCAGCGACTCCCCGCGCGCCCCGCCCCGCCCGGCCCACCCGGTCCCGGCGGTCCGGGTGGCGGTTTCGCCGGCCCTTCGATCGACCCGGTCCGGGTCCTGCGCACGTACTGGCCGCTGTTCGCCGGGGCCTTCGTGTTCGCGTGCATCGTCGGTGTCGGGGCGTTCTTCCTGCTGGGGCGCTACATGCCGCAGTACACCGCCATCGCCGAGTACCGGGTGCAACCGGTGCAGGACGCCGACGCGGGCGGCGAAGCGACCCTCGGCGCGGGCAATGATGACGAACTGGAGATCTACGCCAAGACCCAGGCCCGCATCATCACGTCGGACGCGGTGCTCGAGCAGGTCGCGACCAGCCCGCTGCTCCGCCAGACCGAGTGGGTCAAGCAGTTCTACGACGGCCAAGTGCTCGACAAGAAGAAAGCGCTCAAGGCGCTGCGCGACATTGTCAGCGCCGTCCACATCGGCGACACCCACTTCCTGCGCATCTCGGTCCGCGCCGCGCGCGCTCAGGACGCGCAGATCATCGCCGACGTCACGCACCAAGTGTTCACCGAGATCAACCGCCGCCAGACCACTCAGTCGGCGCAGCGGCGGCTCGCCAACTACGAGTCGCGCCTGGAAGCGAACCGCAACTCCGTCGAAGAGCTCAACGCCCAGATGGCCAACCTGCTCTCGGGCAACGAGATCACAGGGCTGACCGAGGAAAAGCAGGCCACCTTCATCGAGATCCAGCAGATCCAGCCCGAGCTGGTCGCGATCCGTCAGGCGATCGCCTCGTCGGACGAGAGTCTGCAGCAATACCAGGACCTCATCGGCGGCGAGGGGGCCACGTTCCAGCAGGGTGAGTTGCCCGTCGGGTTCGTGTATCCCGAGTCGGTGCGCGCCGCCGCGGAGAACAGCCGGATCGTCCAGAACTTCGAGTCGCGGATCGCCAACCTAGAGGCGACGATCGCTTCACAGCGTGAGGAGTTCGGGGAGAACAGCCGTGTCATCCGTCGCCTGCTCTCGGAGAAGCGCTCACTGGAGAACCAGCGGGCGGTGCAGTTCCAGCAGGAGCAGGCGAGCATCTTCGCCGCCCAGCTCGACAACCTGCGTCGACAGGTGCGGGTGCTGCGGGCCACCGAGCGCGAGCTGATGAATCGCCTGAGCGAAGCCGAGCAGCGTCAGAAGGAAGTGACCCTCATCCTGCGCGAGCACGACGCCCTCCGCTCCGATCGCAACCAGCGTCTGCGCAACATGCAGCAGCTCGAGGACCTGCGCACGGAGCAGCAACTCATCCTCGCCCAAGGCTCGCGTGTGCGCCTCCAGACGCCGCCCGACATCCCCGACGCACGCAGCTTCCCGCAGCCCATTCCCGTCCTCGCCGGCGCGATCGCGCTCATCGTCGGGCCGACGCTGGGCCTGGTCGTGCTCAAGGAGCTGCGTGAGCAGCGTGTCCGCTCGCCGCAGGACATCGCGAGCATCCCGCGCACGCGTGTGCTGGGCATCATCCCGGAGATCGGGCTGGACCCGGCGCGGCCCGCGCGGGCCGAGACCGCCTGCATCGATGCGCCCGAGGGCGCCATCGCCGAGGCCGTCCGTCAGATCCGCACCACGCTGCTCAAGGCGATCAACGGGCAGGGCTCGAGGAGCATCGTGCTCACCTCGGGCATGCCCGGCTCGGGCACGACGTCGATCGCCTGCAACCTCGCGGCGAACTTGGCGAGCGTGGACAAGCGTGTGCTGCTCGTCGACGCCAACCTGCGCCGCCCGGCCGTCCACCGCGTCTTCGAACTCGACGAAGGCCCCGGTCTCGCGGAGGTGCTCGCGGGCGAGGCGTCGCTCGAGGACGCCGCCCGGCCCATCGCCGATGTTCCGGGATTCGACGTGCTTACGGCGGGCGTGGACCGCCGGCACGGGTACGAGCGGTTCACGACCGACGCCATGGCCGAACTGATCGAGCGGGCCAAGGCGACGTACGACGTGGTCGTCTTCGATTCGCCCCCCGCGATCGTCTCTCACGACGCCAGTGTCCTCGCCTCGCATTGCGATCACTCGATGCTCGTGGTGCGGGCATACGGCGAGAAGCGGGGCCTCGTCGCCCGCGTCCGCAACCAGCTCGCCGACGCGCAGGCGGCCTTCCTGGGCGTGGTCGTCAACGCGGTCAAGCCGACCGCCGGCGGGTACTTCAAGCGCAACTTCCAGGCCACCCTCGACTACCAAGACGACCCCTCGCCCAAGCGCGTCGCCAACACCGCATCGAAGAACGGCAAGAACAAGGCCCTGCCCGCGGTCGACACCACCGCCGCGCCCGACGACGAGGGCGATGACGCGAGCGACGGCGCGGACGGTCGCCCGAAGGCGTAACCTCCGCGGCTTCCGATCGCAGGAGCCGCCCACGCCGTGAACGCACCGCCTCGCACCTCAGGCCAAGCCCCGCCCGCCCGGCTCCTCCGGGCGGGCGGTCGCGCGCTCGTCACGGGCGGCGCCGGTTTCATCGGCTCGCACCTTGTCGAGCACCTGCTCGAGCGCGGCCTGGAGGTCACGGTCTGCGACGACTGCTCCACTGGCACGCTCGACAATCTCGCGAAGGTCAGCGACCGCATCGCACTCGTACGCGGTGACCTCGCCGAGATGTTGCGCGGCCCGCTCGCCGAGGCCGGGTTCGACGCGATCTTTCATCTGGCCGCGAGCGTGGGTGTGCAGCGCATCCTCGAGCGTCCCATCGAGTCGATCGAGGCGAACATCGCGCAGACCGCCGCGGTGTTGCGCTACGCCGCCGACCATGGCCCGCGGCCGGACACGCCCGCCGCCTTCCTCTTTGCCTCCTCGTCCGAGGTGTACGGCAAGTCGACGAAAGTGCCCTTCAGCGAGGAGGACGACCGGCTCTACGGGCCCACGACCATCCACCGCTGGTCCTACGCCGGCGGCAAGGCACTGGGGGAGCAGCTCGCGCTCGCCCACCATCGCCAGCGCGGTCTGCCGGCGGTCATCGTCCGGTTCTTCAACACCGTCGGGCCCCGGCAGGTGGGGCGGTACGGGATGGTACTGCCGCGCTTCGTCCGTCAGGCGCTGGCGGGTGAGGCCCTGACGGTGTTCGGCTCGGGGGAGCAATCGCGGTGCTTCTGCGACGTTCGGGATGCCGTGCCGGCGCTCGTCCGGCTCCTCGACGACCCGGCGCACCACGGGCGGGTGTACAACCTGGGGTCGGACCGCCCGGTGACGATTGCGCAGCTCGCGCGCACGGTGCTTGAAGTTGTGGCCAAGGGCGATGGCCCGAACGGGGGAATGGTCAGCGTGCCGTATAGTGAGGCCTACCCCCCGGGGTTTGAAGACCTCCACGTCCGTATTCCTGATCTGACGCGTATCCGCGAGGCCATCGGCTTTCAGCAACGCTACGCACTGGCCGACACCATCAAGGACATCGCGTCGTTCGTCCAAGCGTACCCCGACGCCTGAATCTCTCGTTGCCGAGGCCTGACGCCGCGCACCCGTTCCGATTTTCCCGCTACGCCCATCCATGCAGAACGACTCCACGCCAACCGATACGGTCCAGGCCGAAGCCGCGCTGAGCGAAGCGCGCGTCGCGTTGGATGCGGCCCGTGACGCGGTGACGTCGGCTGAGGAAGCGATGGGGGTGGCTCAGGCGGCCATGTCGCCCGGGCCGCTCGACCTGTTCCACAACTCGATCATCATCTTTGTGATCGCGTTCCTGGTGACGCTGGGGGTCACGCCGATCATGCGGGCCGTGGCTTTGGCCGCGGGCATCGTCGATAAGCCGCTCGAGGCGCGCAAGGCCCACCGCGTGCCCGTTGCCTATCTGGGTGGTGTGGGGGTCTACCTCGGGCTGCTCGCGGCCTTGGCGTTCAGCTACTTCATGCTCGTCGCCGAGCCTCCCGACTGGTTGTATGTGCCGCACTCGGTCTCGGGGACGATGGACGAGCAGTTGCCCGTGCCGCTGTCGATCCTGCTGGGGATGTCGGTCATCACGATCGTCGGTCTGTGGGACGACGTCTTCGGGCTGGACCCGCGGCTGAAGGTGTCCGGGCAGTTGCTCGCGGCAGCGGCGCTCGCGCTGGAAGACGTGGGCACGAAGGTCGCGGCGGGGGTCATGGCGCCGGTCGGCAACCTCGTGGGCAACCCGGAACTGACGTGGCTGATCGATCTGCCCATGACGGTCCCGATGGTGGGCTCGTCGATCGAGCTCGATCTCGTCTACTGGGCGGGCACGGCGATCATCGCGGTCTTCGTCCTGGGCGCCTGCAACGCCGCCAACCTCGTCGACGGGCTGGACGGGCTGCTCTCGGGCGTGACGGCGATCGCGGCGGCGGGGATGCTGGTGATCGCGCTGTTCATGGCGGCGAGCCTCGACGGTCCCTACGACAACGCGCGCATCGTGCTCTGCCTGGCCCTCATGGGCGCCTGTATGGGTTTCCTCTGCCACAACTTCAACCCCGCGACGATCTTCCTCGGGGACTGCGGCTCGCTGCTGCTGGGCTACATGGCTATCGCGATCGTGCTGACGCTGGGTGACACGGGCAAGACGCACCTGGTCATCGCCGGGCTGGTGATCTACGCGATCCCGATCATCGATACTTTCCTGGCGATCGTTCGGCGCAAGCTCGCGGGCCTGCCCATGAGCGCTCCGGACGCTCACCACCTGCACCACATGCTCAAGCGGGCCCTGGGGGTGAAGGGGGCGGTGCTCAGCCTGTACGGGATGGGGTTCGTGTTCGCCGGCATCGGCGTGTGGATGACCTTCGGGCGTCTACGCATTGTGCTGACCGTGGCGCTGGTGCTGGCGGCCTTCATCGCGGTCTCGGCGGTGAAGATTGCCCGCAAGCAGGTGCTCGAGCAGCAGGCGATCGAGAAGACCGCCAAGCGCGCCCTGCCCACCCATCCCGGCCGCGCCCCCGAGCCCGCGGGTCCGAAAGCCTGATCATGGCCGACTCCCCGCCATCTCGCGACGACGCACGCCGCCAGTTGCAGGCCTATCGCGCCCTGCGCGCCGCGGGACAGGAGCGGCTGTCGGGCTGCGGGCACCTGGGCGTGAACAGGTTCCTGCGTCTCGATTCGGCGGCCTACGAGGACGCGACGGCTTCGGGCGGGCTCGATGCGCCGACCAAGGAACTGCTCGGCCTGGTCGCCTCGGCGGTGCTCCGGTGCGACGACTGCATCACCTACCACCTCGAGCAGGCGGTGGCGGCTGGGCTGGCCAAACAGCAAATCGAAGACGCCCTGAATGTGGCCCTCGTGGTGGGTGGCTCGATCGTCATCCCCCACATGAGACGGGCCCTTCTGGTGCTGGATGTGCTGCTGGAGGAGCGGGCCTCGCCGTGACCCACGGGCGAGTCCGTGCGTCCGTTGGCCCGCGTGCCGATCGCATGTGAGCCCATTTTCCTTTGCTTCTCCTGGATTTCACCGATAGGCTTCTCTCGGCGGGCCGAGTGCGCCCGTTTGGGATTCGTGAGCTCAGCCATGCCGATCACGCATTGCACAGTCGAACAGCCGATGTCCAGGGCCCGAGGTCCGGTCGCGGCTGTCTGTTGCTCATGAGCATCCCGGCCTTCGTTGTGATGAACGGTTGGTCCTGCCCGGTTCCGGGTCCGCGCGTGCGGGCTGCCGGCCGACGGCGCCGTCGTCTGTTTGAGTTTGTTTCCCCCTGAAGGAGCACCGCCATTTCCCGTCGATTCATCCGCGATGCCGGCCCGGTTCGCAAGCAGCGTGTCAACCATGAGATCCGTCTGAGCCCGATCAAGCTGATTGATCAGAACAACGAGCAGGTGGGCGTGATTGACACGCGCGACGCGATGCGCATGGCCGAGGAGGCCGGTCTCGATCTGGTCGAGATCCAGCCCAACGTTCGTCCGCCGCTCTGCAAGATCATGGACTACGGCAAATACCGCTACGAGCTGTCCAAGAAGCAGAAGGGCCAGAAGAACAAGTCGCAGGAGATGAAGCAGGTGCGGCTGGGTCGGTCGGCGAAGATCGACCCGCACGACGTGGAGATCCGCGTCAATCAGGCCCGCAAGTTCCTGATGCAGGGGCACAAGGTGCAGCTCGAGCAGCGCTTCCGCGGGCGTGAGATGCAGCACAAGGACATCGGGCTCGACCGCCTGCAACAGATCGCCAAGGACCTGAGCGACATCGCGAAGATCGAGGTCCCGCCGCGACACGCCGGTCGTCAGGTCACGCTCATCTTGGCTCCCGACAAGCCGAAGATCGAGGCGATCAAGCGCAAGCAGGCGGCGGAGGAGGCGGCGAAGAAGCCGGCTCAGGCGGAGGAAGCTGAAGCCGAGGCCGAGAACGCGCCGCAGGCCGATCAGGTCGACGGCGGGCAGGTCGAGGCTCCCCAAGAGGCGGAGCCGGCCGAGCGCTCGAGCTAACCCGCTGTCATGGCAAGCGTTATGAGTGTCCGGGCGGCGATTGCGTCGTCCGTCGTCGCATGCGCACGCGATGCGAGGGGCGGCCTCGGAACGCGTGGACGCCGGGGTTGGGGTGTGTCTGCGCCGGTCGTGCGTGCGGGGGAACCGGAAACGGGCTGCAACGCCGCGGCGAGTGGGGCGTTTCACTACGTGGGGTCGAGCAAATGTGGCCCCCTGTGTGGCGTGTCCCGCGTGGTCGGCATCGGGACAGATGAGTCGTGAAAGTCGGGACATCCAAGGCCCATCAAAGTGGCGAAGAGCACGCAGGAAGCATGACGGTCGGGCGTCAGAACGTCCGATGTAGACGCCGGGAGACGAGCGGGCCTGTAGGCCCGACTGCATGAGCTGAGAGATGGCACGGATCGCGCTTCTATCTGACATTCACGGCAACGCCGAGGCGCTCGAGCGCGTGCTCGACGACCTGTCGACCGTCAACGCGGAGCTCGTCGTCTGCCTCGGCGACGTCGTCGGGTACGGGCCGGATCCGGAGCGTTGCGTCGAACTCGTGTACGAACACTGTGACGTCTGCGTGTTGGGCAACCACGACGAGGCGATCCTCGTCGAGGCGGCGACGGACTACTTCAACGATCAGGCCCGCAGAGCGCTGGACTACACGCGGGATCGGTTGGACGACTGGCATCTGACGATGCTCAAGCTGATGCCGTACCGCACGATCCGGGCGGACGTGGGCTTTGCGCACGGTAGCTTTGGGGCCGCGCGCTTCGATTACTTGTACAGTGCCGACGCCGCAGCCCGGAGTTTCGAGGGCTTTGATCAGGCGATCGGGTGTGTGGGGCACACGCACCTGCCGTCATACTTCACGTGCGTCGAGGCCGACGGCGCGCTGGCCGACGAATCGGGGATGCAGGTGCGGGCGTTCCCGATCGGCGGGGCGAGCCGCGTGCGCCTGACGGGCGGCGATCGGGTGATCGTCAATCCGGGCTCGGTGGGCCAGCCGCGCGACCGCAACCCGGACGCGTCTTGGGGCGTGCTCGACACGGACGAGGGGTGGTTCGAGGTGCGCCGCGTGCGGTACGACGTGGACGCCGTGGGGGCGTTGATGGAGGCGGCCGGGTTGCCCGAGGTGCACCGTCACCGGCTGCGGGTGGGGGCCTGAGCGCGCTGCCGACTTGAAAGCACTGACCCGCAGAGCCGGGTCAGTGGCACCCTTGGCATTGCGCGACTGTGCCGGGTTCTGCGGCGCAGTACCCGGGCACCCGCGGGGGTCCAGTACCGCCAGAGGCTCGGCTTATTGATCCAGGCCGACGGAGATGTGTCGGCATTGGGCGAGGGCGAAGACCGCGGCTTCTTCGGCGGACTGGCCGACGACCGCGCCCGAGACGTTGTCCGAAGCGTCCCGCCATTGGGCGCGGCAGCAGTCGAACTCGGGGACTTCGGAGATGACAAGGGTGTACCCGGCGTCGGCGAGTTCGCGGCGGACGCGCTCGATGGTCGGATAGGGGCGCCCGCTGGGGTCGTACACGCACCCCTGCGAGTCGAGCCCGGACCAGCCGGTGGCGTACAGGCGTTCGATGGCGAGGTCGAGTCCCATGGCATCCTCCAGGGCGGGGGTTGAACACCGGGAATCCCCACCACTTGCACGGGGAGTGTAGCTGCAAATGCAGTGGGGGTGAATCCCGGGAGCGGCGCGGATAGCGCTTTGCTCACGCCAAACGCTGGTTCTTCACCTGACAGAATGCTAATATCATGCGCTCTGTGTCGACGATTGATGAGGTATCGGTCCGGTCGTGGTACGGTGGGTCGAGCCGCGGGAGTGTTGCGATGAGCGAGAACGTCGAGGGCGAGACGGTGGAGGATCGTTTCGACGACCTGCCTCCGCTGCTGCCGATGCGGCCGTACGAGCGGTACGACCCCGGGGTGGCGCCCGAGGAGGCGGCCAAGCGGTATTTCGAGGTGATGGATCGTCGGCGTTCGTGCCGGTTCTTTTCCGATCGGCCGGTGAGCCGGGAGACGATCCAGTGGATCGTGCGGGCGGGGGCGACGGCGCCGTCGGGGGCGCACAAGCAGCCCTGGCGGTTCGTGTGCGTGGGGTCGGCGGAGAAGAAGCGGGCGATCCGCGAGGCGGCGGAGGCCGAGGAGCGGGAGTTTTATGAGCGTCGCGCCAGCCGGCGATGGTTGGAAGACCTCTCGCCGCTGGGCACAGACTCGTCCAAGCCCTTCCTCGAGATCGCCCCGTGGGTGATCGTGGTCTTCGCGCTGGCGAAGACCGACGATGGCGGGATGGTGTATTACCGCGAGGAGTCAGTCGGCATCGCGTGCGGGATGCTGATCAGCGCCATCCATCATGCGGGGCTCGTCACCCTGACGCACACGCCGAGCCCCATGAAGTTCCTGTCCAAGGTCCTGAATCGCCCCGAGCACGAGCGGGCGTTCCTTGTCTTGCCGGTCGGCTATCCGGCGGCGGATGCGACTGTGCCGGACATGAGCCGCAAGCCTCTCGATGAGATCATGGTGGTGGAGTGATGCGTGAGAGCGAGTTGGTGTGTCGGGTGGAGACGCTCGAACGTCGTGTACAGAACATGCGGCGGGCGACGATCGGCGCGGCAGGCGTCGCGGCGCTGCTGGTGTTGGTGGCGGCGGGTCCGGGCATCCGCAGCGCACTCGTCGCTGACAAGGTGACCACCCGGCAGCTCGAGATCGTCAACGACGCGGGCGACGTGGTCGCGACGCTCGACGCCACCGACACCGGCGGGCGGTTGCGCCTTGTCGACGAGAACGGCGCGGTCGCGGTGGCCCTGGGGCGCGATAACGCCGGGTCGAAAGTGATCCATGTGCCCGATCGCGCGGCGGCGGGGTGGAACATCCTCGATCGGTCATCGCCGCCGCGTGTCGAACGCCGTGACGCACGCGCGACGGACGACGCCGACGAGCCGGGCGAGATCATCGCCGCGGGCGGGTCGCTCCTGCGGCCCGGGATCACCGCGACGGAGGCGCAGCGGCGCGAAGCGGCGGCGATCCGCGCGGCTGGCTGGGTGTACGTCATGCCACGGCCCAAGAGCCCCACCGCGGCGTGGGGCAACGACGATCGCCGATCGACCTGGTGGGACGGGTACTGGACCAACGCACAGAGCGGGCGCACGTCCAAGACGGTGCCGGTCGCGGGCACCGGCTTCGCGGGTGATGGCGAGGAGGGCGAGACGTGGAGCCGCGGCGCGCCGCGCCTGCCGACGGTCATCGAGTGGCTCTGCTCGACCGAGGGCGGCCCGGAAGACCGCAAGCCCTGACGCTGCACCCCGGGAGAGGGCGGTCAATACGATCTGCTCACGCGCGGCGCGAGGTCGCGGTTGTTCACATTGGTGAGGTGTCGTGATGCTGAAGCGCTGGGCTCGTGGGTTGGTCGCGGTTCTGGGTGTGGTGCTGCTGGCGGGCGTCGTGCATGCAGCGCCGGAAGCAGGCGCGCAGCCGGTGTCGGTGGCGGAGCAGGTCGCGGGCGAGCGCGACGAGCCGGTGCTGATCGTGCACTACTACCGGCCGGACGGTCAGTACGACCGGTGGAACGTCTGGACCTGGGGCGTGGGAGAGGAAGGGCGCGGGGTGGCGTTCGATCGCGAGACGGCCTTCGGGCGATACGCGGTGATCGAGCTGGACGACGACGCGTCGCGGCAGGGGCTGCTGTTGCGCCGAGGGAACTGGGAGCAGCGCGACGTGCCGCAGGACCGCTTCGTGGAGCTCGACGACGACGGGGTGACGGAGGTGTGGCTGGTGTCGGGGAACCCGTCGGTGTTCATGAATCCTGACGCGGTGGACGTGTCAACGCGGATCGTCGGCGCGTTTCTCGATGCGGGCGACGAGATCCTGCTGACGGTCTCGACGCCGCTCACGCAGGAGCAGCTCGACGGCATCACGGTGCTGCACGAGAACGTGCCGAACCGTTACAAGGCCGACTCGGTGGTGCGTTCGGAGGCGCTGGTGACGCAGGGGGTGGCGTACACGGTTCGGCTGGACAAGCCGGTCGCGGATCGGGACGTGGCGAAACTGAGCGTGTCGATCCCGGGTATCGGCACGATCGCGACGGTCTATGCGCGCGATGTGCTGACGGAACTGCGATTCACGGCGCTGGAAGCTCGTCTGGGCGCGGTGTATTCGCGTGAGGCGACGACGTTTCGCGTGTGGAGCCCCGTTGCGGATGCGGTGGACGTGCTGCTGTACCGCGAGCACGACGACCGCCGGCCTGCGGTGGTGCGTCGCCTGTCGCGCGAAGCGCGCGGGCTCTGGTCGGTGACGCTCGAGGGCGATCTGCACGGGCGTGCGTATCGCTTCCGCTATCGGTCGTACGGCGAGGACCGCGTCGCGCCGGACATCCACGCGCGGGCGGCGACCAACGACAGCAGCAAGTCGATCGTGGTGGACCTCTCACGCACGCATCCGGAGGGATGGGCAACCGTCGAGCCGCCGCGGCTGGAGAGCCCGACGGACGAAGTGATCTACGAGATCCACGTGCGCGACTTCTCGATCGATGATCCTTCAACGCCCGCGGCGCACCGCGGGATGTACGAAGGGCTGATCCATCGCGGCTCGGTCTCGACGCCCGATGGCACGGTCGCGACGGGGCTGGCGCACCTCGAAGAGCTGGGCGTGACGGCGGTGCACCTGCTGCCGATCCACGACTACACGGGCGAGCGTGATCAATACAACTGGGGGTACTGGACGGCGCTCTTCAACGTGCCCGAGTCGAACTACGCGTCACGCGTGGACGAGCCGATGCTGGCGATCACCGAGCTCAAGCGGGCGATCCACGGGCTGCACGAGGCGGGCATCCGCGTGATCCTGGACGTGGTGTACAACCACACCTCGACGTCGGGCGAGTGGTCGCCCTTCTTCCAGAGCGTCCCGTACTACTGGTTCCGGACGACGCCCGACGGCGTGCTGCGGAATGACGCCGGCGTGGGCAACTCGCTGGCCGACGAGCGCCCGATGGTGCGCAAGTACATCGAGGACTCGCTGGCGTACTGGACGACGGAATACCGCGTCGACGGCTTCCGCTTCGACCTGATCGGGACGCACAAGCCGAGCTCGGTCCGCAAGTGGGTGGAGCGCGTGCGCCGGTTGCGGCCCGACCTGACGATCTACGGCGAGCCATGGACCGGCGGCGGGCCGCTCTACTTCGGCAAGGGCATGCAGAAGCGCGTGGGCCTGGCGGTGTTCAACGATCACCTGCGCAATGCGCTGCGCGGCGACCTCGACGGCAAGGCGACGGGCTTCGCGACCGGGCCGGGCGGCGACGTCGCGGCCGTCAAGCGGGGCGTGATGGGGGCGATCGACGATTTCACCGCCTCGCCCACCGAGACGATCAACTACGTCTCGGCGCACGACAACCTGACGTTCTGGGACAAGCTGGTGCTTGCGCAGCCCGACGCGACGGACGAGCAGCGCCTCGCGATGCACCGCCTGGCGCACGCGGCGGTGCTGACGAGCCAGGGCATCGCGTTCATCCACGGCGGGGCGGACTATGCGCGCACGAAGGGCGGGAACCACAACTCGTATAACGCCGGGGACGACGTCAACAGGTTCGATTGGGAGCGCAAGGCGGAGTTCGCCGAGACGGTGGACTACATCGCGGGACTGATCGAACTGCGCACGAGCCGCGCCTTGTTGCGACTGGATTCGGCGGAAGCGGTGCGCGACGCGCTGCGCTGGCACGACGAGGGGGCGGGCGACGACGTGATCTCGTACACGCTGCGCGCGCCGGGCGAGAAGGCGATGTTCATCGCGTACAACGGCTCGCCGCGCGAGCAGGTGATCGAGCTGCCGGAGGGCGCGTGGCGGGTGCTGGCGGACGATGACGAGGCGAGCGCGACGCCGCTGCGCACGAGCGGTGACTCGTACACGATGCCGGCGTACTCGGCGCTCGTGCTCGCGCGGTGAGTGTGGTTGATGGAAACGGCGGCGGGGTGTGGCGCATCCGGGTGGATGTGGGGGGGACGTTTTCGGATTGCGTGGGTGTCTGGTCCGAAAGCACTGACCCGCAAAGCCGGGTCAGTGGCACCCAGAGGGCGTTGCGGCGTGTAAAGGTATTGAGCACGGGGCGGGTGCGGCTGCGGGTGCTCGGGGTGTCGGATGTTGGCGCGGTGCGGGTGGATGCGTCGGGGTTGCCGGCTGGTGGGCTACGTGGGTTGATTGGTGGGCAGGCGCGGCCGTTGGGTGTTGATGATTCGTCCGCGTCGCGGGTGATGGACGCCGATGAGCGGTCGTTGGTTGTGGATGCGGACGGGTTTGCAGCGTGGGGTGAGGTGGAGGGGGTGGAGGTGTGGACGGGGGAGCCGGCGCCGGTGTTGGCGGCTCGGCTGGTG
>CAYTSW010000024.1:0-27626 GCA_964440605.1 uncultured Phycisphaeraceae bacterium
CCCAGCTTGTCGGCCCGTCGCCAGATCGAGGGTTGTTGCTCGACCGCGCTGGCGTCCAGAAAGACGAGCAGCTTCTCCGGACCCATGCCCAACTCGGCGACGGCTTTGAGCAGCGGCGTGATCGCCGAGGCGTCCCGGCCCGAACAGACGACGCTCAGCGAGAGCGGTCCGCCCTTGCGGGTGCGCAGGCGCAGTTTCCGCGGGGCGTGGACGCCCCAGGGTGCGAGCGCGATGCGCTCGGCCAGGTCGTGGTCGCGGGCCGCTTCGTGCATGCGCGCATTGGGCGTGATCCAGACCACGTGCCCGGCGCCACCCAGCAGCTCCTGAGCGCGGCGTTCAAACTGCACCGCCTGCGCGATCGAGTCGGAGGACCAGAGCTCGGCGGCGACGGCGGCGCCGGTGACGGCGGCGAGGCGGAGCGCGAGCATCCACGCGCGGTTGCCGAAGACGTGGATCACGTCGAAGTGCAGCCCGCCGTCGCTGGCGAGCAGCGAAGGCTCGTGCGCTCGGAGGCGTTGGACCAGCGCCCGCACCGCGACGCTGCGGGCCAGCCGCGGCTCGCGATCGTCGTAGATGACCGCCGGAGAAAGCGAGGGTTCCTCCAGATCGGCGGCGGCGCGCGGGACCGCGCGGACGACGCGGTGCCCCATCGTGAGGAACCCGATCTCGAGACGTCGGAGCATGGCGTGCTCGCGGCGTCCGAAGGCGCGATCGGCCAGGAGCAGGATGCGCATGGGGGTAGTGTGGGCGCTGGGGTCCCGAAAGTCACGCGCGGTTGCGCGGACGCGAGGGGTCGTCCTCGGCGCGGTACCGCAGATCCGGGAAGCGGGGCTCGCCGTCGGCGACCGCTTCGGTGCGCCACACGCCGACCCAGTGGTCGGGCTTGACTTCGGTGAGCAGGTAGTCGCCCGCGGGAACGGGCTTGGCCGCGAGGTCTTTGGGCGGGTCGTGCCAGGGCCACCACGGGCGGACGCCCTTGTCGGCGTCGGGCAGCGACTCGAACTCCTTCGGGTCCTCGGTGATCTGCTTGATGGTGACCAGGCGTTCCTTGCGGTCGTGCATCTTCGGGATCGAGGCGAAGAGCCCTCGCGTGTAGGGGTGCATGGGGTTGGAGAAGAGCTCGAAGACGTTGGCGTACTCGACGACGCGGCCCGCGTACATCACGCAGACGACGTCGGCGTTTTCCGCGACGACGCCCAGGTCGTGCGTGATGAGCATGATGCCCATCTTGCGCGTGTTCTGGAGGTTGTTGAGCAGCTCGAGGATCTGCGCCTGGATCGTGACGTCGAGCGCAGTGGTCGGTTCGTCGGCGAGCAGCAACTCGGGCTGGCATGCGAGCGCCATGGAGATCATGACGCGCTGCCTCATGCCGCCGGAGAACTGGTGCGGGTACGCGCGCAGGCGCGACTCGGGCTCGGGGATGCCGACGTCGTTCATCGCGGTGACCGCGATGTCAACCGCTTCGCGGTAGCTGACGTCCTGGTGCAGCGTGATCGCCTCGATGATCTGGTCCCCAATGGTGTAGACGGGGTTGAGCGAGGTCATCGGCTCCTGGAAGATCATGGCGATCTGGCCGCCGCGGACCCTTCGGATCGCCGGCTCGTCCAGGCGGAGCAAGTCAACGGTCTTGCCGTCGTCGTTGAAGAGGATGCGTCCGCGGTCGAAGCGTCCGGGCGGTCGCGGGACGAGCTGCATGGAGCTCATGGCGGTGACGGACTTGCCGCAGCCCGATTCGCCGACGACCGCAAGGGTTTGCCGCGGGTAGACGTTCATGCGCACGCCGTCGACGGCCTGCACGCGCGGACCCTTGCCGTTGTCGAAGGAGACCGCGAGATCCTCCACGGTCATGAGCGCGGCGTTCTCATCGACGTTCGGCATCGCCTTGGTTGAGGAGGCGGCGGGCGTCTTGGCGGCTTCGGCTGGCTGTGCGGGTGCGGTGGTCATGTTCGAGCGTTCTACACGCGGGCCTTCTTGAGCTTGGGGTCGATGGCGTCGCGCAGCGCCTCGCCCATCAGGTTGTACGAGAGCGCGGTGAGGAAGATGGCCCCGCCCGGGAAGACCGCGAGCCACCACTTGAAGTCGCCCGAGTCGCCCGTGGAGTCGGCCAGCAGGCGGCCCCAGGAAGCCTGGTCGACAGGGCCCAGGCCCAGGAAGGAGAGCGTGGCCTCGAAGTGGATCGCCAGAGCGATCGCGAAGGAGGCGTCGACGAGGACGGGCGTCACGCCGTTGGGCAGCATGTGCTTGAAGAGGATGGAGCGCAGCGGTAGGCCGACGGCCTTGGCGCTCTGCACGAAGTCCTGGTTGCGGAGTTTGTAGAACTCAGCGCGCACGAAGCGGGCCGCCGAGTGCCACGTGAAGCACCCGATGATCGCCATCATGACGTACGTCGAGGGGTTCTCGAGCAGGCCGGCGGCGACGATGAGGATGAAGAGCACGGGCACCGCCATGAAGACCTCGACGACGCGGTAGAGCAGCATGTCGACGATGCCGCCGAAGTAGCCCATCAGCGCGCCGAGCGTGACGCCGATGACCACCGCGATGCCGGTGGAAACGAGCCCGATGGAGATCGCCAGGCGCGAGGCGTGGACGAGCTGGCTGAGGACGTCCTGCCCCTTGCCGTCGGTCCCGAAGACGAAAGACTCGCCGAAGGGGCGGAGCACTTCCTTCAGGGCGTCTTCGGCCTGCACCGCGGTGAACTCCGGCTGCACGAGCCCCTCGGCGAGCGCGTCGAGCACGATCCGATGCTCGGAGTCCTCCAGCGGGAGCGTTTCGACGTTGTCGCGGATGAAGCGCACGCCCTCGTCGCCGATGGGCGCGGTCGGGTTGAAGCGGGCGGTGAGCGAGTTCGCCAGCGCAGAGGTCGCGGTCGCGCCGGGTGCAAGGCGGTCGGCCTTGCGGTCGCCGAACTGTTGCGCGGGTGACCAGGGAACGATGGTGTAGACCGGGTCGGCCGCGACGCCCGCCGCGATGCGCTCGCGGTAGTCGAAGAGCTCGGGCTGACGCTCCCACGTCGCGAGCCCGAGGCCGACGGCGATGGCGCCGACCACGCCGACGAAGATCAGGCGGTTCGTCAGGCGGGCGGCGGTGGGCAAGAGGCTGAAGGCGACGGCGACGAGCAGTGCGATGCCGATGATCAACGCGAAGGGGAACCAGGCCGACTGCTCGATGCTGCGCATGGCCTCGGAGACGTCGCGTGCTTCGAACGTGCCGCGGACCCACGAGGAGATCACCGTCGTGAAGGCGAACTGCAGGCCCGAAGCGACGACCCAGCCCAGCCGCGCGCCGCGCCCGACACGCATGGGCACGGCTAGGAGCACCATGGACAGGACCGCCCACACCAGCAGCAGCCAGTCGCCGGTCGTCAAGTTGGCGAAGAGCGGCCAGACGCGCGCCATCTCCCCCGAGTCGGGGTCGGACGCGAGCATCGTGATGGGGTGACCGCTGGCGAGAACCGGCGCGAAGACCGCGAGCAGACCCACGAACGCGATCCAGATGATCGCGGTAACCGCGATGGGCTGCTTGAACACCTGGCCCCACGCGTCGGCCCAGAAGCCCTTCGGCTCACGGGCGCCCGCTCCCTGCATGGCCATGACACCCGTGATCGCTGCCTCGTTGGCGGAGCGACTCGTGACGGGCGGCTTGATCGGGTTCGTGGGCATGGTCGGTATGGGCGGGTCTTACTTGTACGAGATGCGTGGGTCGGCGACGGCGTAGAGGATGTCCGCCAGGAGCAGCGCGAAGAGGTTGACGGCTCCGATCATCAGCGTGTTGGCCAGCAGCAGCTCGCGGTCGCGCAGGCTGATCGCGTCGATGACGAGCTTGCCCATGCCCGGGATCGTGAAGATCGTCTCGATGACCACCGAGCCGGCGAGCATCGTCGGGAAGACGCGGGCGAAGAGGGTGATCAGCGGGAGCAGGCTGTTGCGCAGGACATGCCGCGTGATGATCTTGCCCTCCGGCACGCCCTTGGCCTTGGCGGTGCGCACGTAGTCGGCGGAGAAGTTATCCAGCATAGCGGCGCGCGTCTGCTTGGTGAGCACCGCGAAGCCCGTGTACACGAGGCAGAGCACGGGCAGGCAGATGTGGTGCAGCGCATCCACGAGCCAGCCCGCGCTCTCGGCGGTGGGGAAGAAGGGCATGCGCTCGTGGCCCGTCTCGTGCAGGCCCGCGACCGGGAACCAGCCGAGGTAGTCGTTGCTCGCCAGGAAGCCGATCGCCAGCGTGCCCGCGAGGACGACCGGTACGGACCAGAGGGCGATGAACGACGCGCCGGAGATCAGGTCGAACGCCGAGCCGCGCTTGACAGCGCTGATCATGCCCATCGGGATGGACACGAAGTAGATGATCGGGATGGCGATGGCGTTGAGCAGGAGCGTGACGAGCAGCGCATCGACCATCAGGTCAACCACCGGGACCGATCGCGAGAAGGACATGCCGAAGTCGGGCACGGCGAGGTGCACGATGTTCCCGATGCGCAGCGGCACGCCGAAGAGCTCCAGCCGCGCCTCTTCGTAGGGCTGCGCTTTGTAGACCGCCATCACATCGGCCCGGGCCTCCTCGGCGTCGGCGAAGGCTTTGACGGATCGCTCGCCCGCCTCGAGCACCGCGCGGCCTTCGGGCGTCGACGCGTCGGCCCGCAGGTCCTCGACGCGCCCGCGGATAAGGTCGCCCTCGATGTCAGTGGGGTTCTCGACGCCCTGGACCTCGGCGAACGTCGCGATGGCCTGCTCGAGGATCGTGACCGCGGAGATGTACTCGGCCCGGACGTTGGTGTAGATGTTCTTCGCGCGCCGGTACGCGCGGTTCCGCGCCGAGGCCGCCGCGTCACGCTCGGCGACCGCGGCCTCGTAGCCCGGGTCGCTTTCGCCGGGAAGTCCGGGCAGTTCCGGGAGGTCGGCCGGCTCGGGAGCGGGGGCGCGTTGCAGGGCGTCCGGGTCGCCCCAGATATCGCCGATGAAGGGCGGCTCCTCGATGCGCTTCTCGGGGCGGATGAGTTCGCCCGTGGGATCGCGCAGGTCGGGCGCACCGAACTTGATCGGACTGATGCGCGTGAGCCAGCGTCCGTACTGCACGACAACGGGATCGTTCAGGCCGTAGCGGTCTTCGAGATAGGCCTCCTGAATGGCTCGGTTCTGTCCGGCCTCGGCGCCGCCTCCCGCGAAGGTGAGCGAAGCGCCGATGCCGCCGGGCGAAAGCGCGACCAGCATGAACACGAGAAAGGTAATCCCGATGAGTGTCGGGATCATCACCAGCAGTCGGCGGACGATGTAGCCGATCATCGATCAGCCGCCCGTCGCGATGGCGTGGCCCGTGTGCTGCGCATCAGTAGGGCTCGGCGACGAAGGTCTCGAACTTGTTGAGGCCGATGTTGTACGGGTGGATGTTCTGGATCTTGTCGCGCACGAAGCGGATCCAGGGCGGGTTGACCATGAACGTGTAGGGCTGCTCCTCGTGCAGCACCGTGTGGAGCTGGTGCCAGATCTTCATCCGCTCCTCGTCGTCGATAGTCACGCGGCCGAGCTCGATGAGGCGGTCGGCCTCCTCGTTGGCCCACTGCGAGAAATTGTCGCCCTGATTGCGGATCGAGTCGGAGTGCCAGAGCTGGTTCGGGTCGCTCTCGGGGTGCGACTGCGACCACTGCATGGTGATGACGTCGAAGTCGCGGTTGTCGAGGACGGTGGAGAAGATGGCCCACTCGATGGGCGTGGGGACGCATTCGATGCCGACGGCGCGGCACTGGCGTCGGAGGTAGTCGCCGACCTTGGGCGAGATCGTCGAGCCCTTGGAGTGGGTGTACTGGAAGGTGAAGCGGTCGCCCCGCTCGTTCTCGCGCCAGCCGTCGCCGTCGCGGTCGATCCAGCCGGCCTCGTCGAGCAGTGCCTTGGCCTTCTCGACGTTGTACTGATGGGGCGTGATGTCGGGGTTGTTCTGCGGGCTGCCGTAGGGGAAGGGGCTGGTAGCGATCTCGCCCAGCCCGTCGTAGAAGTCGCGGAGGATGCGGTCGCGGTCGAGCAGGTGGGTCATGGCACGCCTGACGCGCGCGTCGGTGAAGGGCGTCGGCTTGCCGTCACGCTCGCCGCAGTTCCACGCCAGGAACGAGAAGCCCGAGCGCATGTTGGGCCACTGCATGGGCGTGAACTCTTCGAGGAACTCGGGGTCTCGGCTCTGGGTCCGGAACTGCTCGGGCGTGCCGCGCATCATGTCGCCGGTGCCGTTCTTGAGCGAGACAAGCAGGGCGGAGTATTCGCTGATGGTCTTGTAGCGGAATCGGTCGATCGGAGGCCTGCGGCCCCAGTAGTTCTCGTTGCGCACCAGCACGATGTCCTGCGGCGGGGCCCATTGTCCGAGCATCGGGTCGGTGGGGTTGAAGGTCTGGAGTCGGTACGGCCCCGAGCCCATCAGCAGCCCGGTTGACTGATTGAGCTGGCTGGGCGTGAACTGCGAATACACATGCTCGGGCAGGATGACGAAGCGCGTCGCTTCGCGCAGGTTGGTGAACGTGGGGTTGCGGAAAGTGAACTCGACGACCTTGTCCTCGATGACCTCGACCTTCTCGATGACATTGAGCGTCGAGCGGAACCGCTCGGTTTGGAGCTCGGCGTTGAAGACGACTTCGTCGAACGTGAACTTGACGTCGCTGGCCCCCAGCGGCTCGCCGTCGGAGAAGCGGGCCTCGTCGCGGATCTTCACGCGAAGCCACATGCCGTTCGGGTCGTACTGCCACGCCTCGGCGAGCAGGCCGCGCAGCTCCAACGTCGCTGGGTCGTAGGCGGCGAGTGATTCGCAGACGGGCCCGTCGACGATGCGCCGGCCGTAGACGTCGGAATAGAGGTAGGGCGTGAGCTTGGGGGGCTGGGCCTCGAAGAGCTCGAAGAACTCGCCGCCGGGCTGGAAATCGGGGTGCTCTTCGGGCGGCGAGGGGTAGGCGAAGGGCTCGGGATACGTAATGGCGACGCCGTCGCGGGCCCAGCTTTCGTCACGGCCGGCGGCCTGGAGGCTGGTGGCGCCCGAGCCGAGGTCGCCCAGATCGAGCCCGCTGCCGCCGGGGGATGCGCTGTCGTCGATGCGGACGCCGCCTTCGATCAGCGCGTTGACGCTCCCGGCCAGACGTGTGATGGCCTCGGCCTGCCGATTCATGCTCTCGGACTGCTGGATCAGCGCCTGCTCGATCTGCGTCTTGAGGTTGGTGATCTCGGCGTTCTGGTCCTGAATGGATCGCCCGAACGCCTCGAGCGCCGACGCCTGTCGCTGGAGCGCAGCCGACTGCTCGCTGATGATCACCTGCGAGTCGAGGAAAGTGTCCCACTTCCGGTCGTCCTGCTTCATGCTCAGGAAGAGCATGATCAGGAGAGCGAACAGGAGGGTGAGGGTGAGGAAGTCCTTGAATCCGAATCGGTTCTGCATGCTCGTGTGCCTCCGCCCGGTGGGCCCCGCCGTCGTCCGGCGCGAGCGTGGATTCCGGCCACCCTACTGACGGGCGCGTTTGGGATCAAACGCTTCGCGCAGCCCTTCGCCCACGAAGTTGAGCGCCAGCAGCGTGATCCCCAGCAGCAGGCACGGGAAAACGATCAGCCACCAGCGCACCCGCACCGTGTTCAGTTCAACCAGCCCCTCCGCCGCCAGGTTGCCCCAACTCGGCAGCGGCGGCTGGACACCGATCCCCAGGAAGCTCAGAAAGCTCTCCTGCAGGATCGCCTGCGGCACCGTGAGCGTGGCATATACGATGATCGGCCCGAGCAGGTTCGGCAGCAGATGCCTGCGGAACTGCGTGGGCACCCCGACACCCATCGCACGCGCCGCCTCCATGAAGGGCTGGTTGCGCAGCGACAGCACCTGCCCGCGGATGACGCGGGCCATGGTGAGCCACGAGACGCCGCCGATCGCCAGCAGAAGGATCAGCACGTCGAGCGCCTGGAGTTGCCACCCGCTCAGCGGGCGGGGGTGCAGACCCATCAGTCTGTTGAACGCCCGCCGGGCCTCGCGACGCGCGTCTGGATCCGCCTCCAGCAGCGCCGCGGCGGCGTCGATGTCCGGCGCGCGATCGCGGGTCACGAGCAGCGCGGGCGCGCGCTCGTCGAGCCAGGCGTCGAAGGCGTCGTCGCGGCCCGTACCGTCGGCCCGCTCGATCCGCTTGTACGGGCCCATGTCGAGCTGCGCTTCGATGGACGCCCGGAAGTCCTGGTCTTCATCCAGGAACTCCCGGATGCGTTCCTTTTCGGCGTCGGTCTCGCCTCGTCGCTCGAGCTCGGCGGCGGCCTCGGCGCTCACCCAGCTCTGCCGGGCCAACTTCTTGAACGCCCACTCGTCGACGAGCGTCTCGCCCGCGACCGCCAGCAGCACGACCAGCAGGATGTACGGCAAGCCGTAGAGCACGTCCACAACGCGCATCATCACGCTGTCGAGCCGCCCGCCCAGATACCCGGCGATCGCGCCGTACAGCGTTCCGATGGTCACCGCGATGGCGGCGGCCGCGATGCCCACGCCGATCGAGATGCCACCTCCGGTCAGCGAGCGCACCAGCACGCTCCGCCCGAGCTTGTCGGTGCCCATCCAGAAGGCGGGCGGCTCCTCACCGGGCGGGGACAGGGCGTCGAGCCGGGCGCGGTCTTCGTCGGTGTGCGGGGCCCAGAAGGGGGGGAGCAGAGCGGCGTCGAGGTCGCCCTGAGCGAAGGGCGGCAGTTCGCCCGGCTCGGCTCCAACCATGCCCAATGTCCAGGGCAGCGTGCCGACGCACGCCAACACCAGCACGCCGAGCGTGACGAGTCCGACGACGCCGGCGACGGACCGGGTCAGCGGGTTGTCGCGTGAGGGCGCGGGAGCCGCCATCGCCGGAACGGAACGCTCGCTCATCCCACCACCATAGCGGGTGGGGCCGCCCCCCCAAAAGCCGCGGGCGGTCGCGACGCATCGCGTCAGCGGTCGTCACGACCCCGCGGGCCGCCGAACGCGCCCAGGCCGTGGCCATCGCCGCCCGCGCGTGGGCCGCGTGGGCCCCGGCCGTCAAATCGCTCGCCGGGGAACTCGAACTCGCCCGCGATAAGTTTTCTGACCCGCTCGTCGATCAGTTCGTCGCGTTGGCTCTTCGCCTCGACGACGCGGCGTTGGCGTTCTTCGAGACGCCGGCGGTGGGAGGCGATCTCGTATTCCTCAAGGGCGATCCGCGCCTCGAAGCCGCGTTCGAGCGCTCCGCGCAGCTCTGCGCGAAGCGTCTCGCGTTGAGCGTCGGAAACACGATCACTGCGCATCCGGCGCGCGGTGATGCGGGCGTCCCGCTCGGCTTCGAACACCGCGCGACGCAGCTCAAAGAGTTGCGGGTCTTCGGCCCGCTGTTCGAGCATGCGGCGAACGTCTTCCGCCCGCCTGCGGATCAATCGATCAAACGTCGCCGGGTCCGTCTCGCGCAGCCGCTCCATCCGCTCGTGAAGTCCGGGACGATGCTCGGCGATGAAGGCCATCACGCGCTCGACGGCTTCGGGCGGCAGCGGCTGATCGGGCGCGATCGCACCGATGTCATCGTCGGCGTCGACGGGATCACCGCGCAACTCACGCAGTTCGCGGCGGATGACGCGTTGGCGCTCCCGCAACGACTCGAGCTCGCGCTCGAGCGCCTGCACGCGCTCCGCGTCGGGTCGGTCGGGCGCGCCGGTCGGCTGGGCAGCAGGGGCGAGATGCACCCCGGCCGCGCACAGGAACAGTGCCAGAACGCAGGCGGTGAATCGGGTCATAGCGCACCCTCCGTGATGGGGAGTTCCTCGAGGTCGTCGTCGTCGAGACCGATGCGCCAGAACCCCTCCGGCGTCTCGGGAACGACGCCCTCGGACGAGGCAAAGCCATCGAGCCACGGATCGTCTTCCGAGAAGGAGGCGGTTATGAGCTCGAACTCGCGTTCGATGGCGTCGACATCCAACGGCTCGGACGCTGCGACGGCTTCAGGATCTTCTGGCGTGCCGGGCCGCGGCATGGAACCGAGCAACAGCGCTGCAGTCACGACGCCGGCGGTTGCGACCACCGCAAGGCCGGCGGCGAGTCTCCAGCCGAACCACGCCGGCGTCCAGGCGCCGATGCGGGCGACGACGCCGCCGTCCGTGCGCGCGGTAGCGGCGGCGGCTCGCGCGATACGCGACGCCGCGTCATTCGACAGTGCCCGACGATCCGCCTCGCCAAGACGATCCAGCGCATCGTTGAGCGGGTCGTGGTGATGCTGCGGGCTCTTGTTGTTGATCGGGGTGGGGGGGGTCATGGTGTAGGCTCGCTTTCGATGGGTCGAGCGGCGGATCCCTGGTCTTCGATGAACGCTCGGAGTTTGCGCAAAGCCCGATGGTGGCGGGCGAGAATGGTGCCGTGCGGTTCGTTCAGCATGTTGGCGATCGCGCGAAAGCCCATCTGCGCTTGGTGACGGAGTTCGATGACGGTGCGGTCGGCCTCGGACAACCGCGCCATGGCCGACCGCAGCGCATCCAGTTCGTGGTCCGCGTCGGGGTTGTTGGTGTCGGTCGAGCCTTGGTCGGGAATCGTGAAAGGGTCGGCGATGATTTCGGGCCGGCGCTTGTTCTTGCGCACGATGTCGCGCACCTTGTTCATCGCGACGCGGAAGAGCCAGGCCTCGAACTTCCCACGTTCCTCGTAGCCCGCGGCCGTCGCGTCCTCCGCGGCGCGGCGGAGCTCGGTCGCCAGACTCACGAAGACCGCCTGGGTGACCTCTTCGGCGAGGTGGTCGTCCCGCAGCCGGCTGCGGGCCATCGCGAAGACCCGCCGCCCATACGAAGCGGTCAGCGCCTCCCAGGCCCACGGGGCGCCCTCGATCGCCGCGGCGACGAGCGCAGCGAGGTCGGGCGCGGGATCGGGATGGTGGACCCTTGGCATGCTGCTCATCCGCCTGGGTCAACGCCCGAAAGAAGGAGCGATTGCACCCGATCATCGACCGGATAACGGCTCGCGCGTCGAAGCGCGCGGGCGGGACAAACCATCGTCTTGCCCCCGCCCTCAGCCGATGCTACTGTCATCGCCCGCCTCCGGGCGGCCATGCGGGCAGATAGCTCAGTTGGTAGAGCACGGCATTGAAAATGCCGGTGTCCCCGGTTCAAGTCCGGGTCTGCCCATTCGCGGGCCTCCAAAGCCTCACGTCGACGCGACGAAATTAACAACGCCGGCACGGTCTTCTCGGACCGTCGCCGGCGTTCTCGGTTTTGGCCTGAGGCGAGCGGCTCAGCCGCGGCGACGGCGAAGCACGAGCCCCGCGGCGCCGAGCAGCGCGACCGCCGATCCGGGACCACGCTGAAGGCAAAGTCGTCAACGGAGCCTCGAATCCCCCAAGCCGGGTGTGGGCGCCGCTGGTGCAGACGAGGGTGCCCCCGCCGGCGGCAAGGCCGGCGCGCAGCGATAGCGCACGGGCGGTGTGGTTTCGGTTCGACATGTTTCGTGTCCTTCCCTCTGAAGTTGACGCGCAGGCGACGCGGAACCTCTCCACGCTCGACCCGCGCAGCCGGTCCCCCGACCGGCGGCTTGCAGTGGAAGGCGAGTCTAATCGCTTTGGCTGACGCACCAAACACGATCTTTACATATCGATGACCAAAATGTGGGGTTGGCCCGTCACTCGGCCAGCAGTCCCGGCCAGTCGATCACCCAGTAACGCGCGCTGAGAGCGTCGACCTCGTCCGGCGCGCCGGTGCCTGAATCGCCGAGCGTCGAGACGCTGTACGCGCGATCGTTGCGATTGACGACGACGCGGACGGTCGTGCCGTTGAGCGTGCGGTCGAAGGCGAAAACGCCCGGGTCGCCCGAATCGAGGTGCGTGACGTCGCCGTAGCGCAGGACGGGCCCGATCTCCGGGTCCTGGCGCAGGTTGAACCATTCGCGGTACTGAGCGTGGATGGCGAAGTCGGCCTTCTCGTCGGGGTTCTCGTAGACGCCCTGATCGGGCCACGGCATGGGCTTGCGATCGGTCGGGTCGTCGGCGCCCCACATGCCCAACTCGTCGCCGTAGTAGACCATCGGCGCGCCCATATACGTCGCCTGGATGGCGACGCCGAGGATGCTGAGCTGGTAGGTGCGTTCGTCGGGGCGGGTGTCCTTGTAGTCGTTGGGGTTGTCGTCCTGGATGCGGTTGTCGTCGTCGTAACGCCGGCCCGGGTTGTAGAGCATGGAGACGTAGCGGTCGGTGTCGTGGCTGGCGAAGAGGTTCTGGTGGATCAGGAGGGTCTGCGGCGCTTCGTCGAACGCCGTCTCCAGACGGTTGATCAACTCGTCAGAGGTCATGCCCGGCGCGACCGCGAGCCACTCGGTGACGGCTCGCGCGAAGGGGTAGTGCATGTGGGTGTCGAAGTGCTCGCCGCGGAGCACGTCGCGCGCGTCGCCCCAGATCTCGGCGATGATGATCGCCTCGGGGTTGATCGCCTTGACGTGGTCGCGCCAGTCTTCCCAGAAGGGCAGGCCGATGTCGAGGGGGACATCGAGTCGCCATCCGTCGATGCCGTCGGAGGGGTCGCCGTCGCCGTTGGGATCCATCCAGCGCGTGGTGACGTCGAAGATGTGCTGCTTGACAGGCTCGACGAGGTCCCGCTCGGGAGTCTGGTTGAACTTGGGCAGCCACCCCGAAGGGCCGTCCCACGCGGTCCAGGATTCGACCTCGCCTTCCTCGTCGAAGCGGACGAAGAACCAGTCGGCGTATTCCGAACCGCGGCCCTTCTCGAGGACGTCCTGGAAGGCCCAGAAGGGGCGGCCCGTGTGGTTCCACACGCCGTCGATGACGACGCGGATGCCGCGCTTCTTCGCTTCGGGCAGCAGGACATCGAGGAAGTAGCGGTCGGCGGCGGTCCACTTCCACTTGGCGGGGTCGGCGCCCCCGTCGGTCGGCGCTTCGAACGTCTCGGGCACGCGTCCGGCCTCCGCGGGCGTGCCGAAGTTGTCGTCGATGTGCCGGAAGTCCGTCGCGTCGTACTTGTGCATCGAGTCGGCCTCGAACACCGGATTGAAGTAGATCGCGGTGACGCCCAGGTCGGCGAGGTAGTCGAGCTTCTCGACGACGCCCTGGAGGTCGCCGCCGTAACGACGGTCCCAGACGACGTGGAAGAGCGGGCCGCCCTGCCGCGGCTCGAGCGGCTCGTCGGGCCCGCGCTCGTAGCGCTCGGCATGGGCCGCGATCTCCTCTTCCGAGACCTCGTACCAGTCGCTGGTCCAGCCGGGGTTGTAGTAGTTGATGCCGTGCGGATCGTTCAGCGGGTTTCCGTTGCGGAAGCGCTCGGCGAAGATCTGATACCACACAGCGCCCTTGGCCCACTCGGGCGTCTGGAGCGGGTCGGGCGGGAGCTCGAGGGCGTAGTCCGGGCTCAGGTACTGGGCGGGGCCGTCGCTGGCCGCGAAGGAGTAGCGAACGATCGGCGTGTTGGTCATGACCCGCGCGGTAAAGCGGTCGAAGCCTGACAAGTCGCGCTCGCGCCGGCAGGGGGCGTTGATGCGCCGGGTCTGGCCGTTCTCGTCTTTGACCTCGACGATGAAGCTCGCCCCCTCGAGGTCGTCGGGCAGGGCGGTGAAGCTGAGCTCGACCAGGCCCAGATCACGCGAGATGGGCACGAAGTCGCGCGGCGTCGAGGGGTCGTGGCGCAGCGCTTCGAAGAGGATGTCGTCGTCCTCCGCGCGGGGGAAGTCATCGACGGTGCGGCCGATCGTCGCGACGCTGCGGGCGTTCTCGCCTGCGCCGACGGAAACGGGATTGGCGGGGTCGGTGACCCATCGCGAACCATCGACGAGGAAGGCGTAGCGGTAGGCGCCCTCGGGGAGACGAGTGAGGATGTCAAAGCTGCCGTCAACGCGCGGCGCGAGCTCGATTGCATCGTCGGAGCCGGGCATGGCCCAGTTGTTGAACTCGCCGGCGAGGTGCACGCTCGCCGCGGCGGGTTCGCCGGCCGGGGTGTGGTACGTGAAGCGGCTCCACGCGCCGGGAATCAGCGCATCGACGGCCCCGGGCTCGTCCCAGGCCGTGACCTCGCCGTTTCGAGTTTCAATGACGTAGACGCCCGGCGCGATCGGCCGGGGTTCTTCGAGCCGGTGCACGACTTCGCCGCTGCGCGAGACGTCCAGCCTCGTGAGCACGCCTTCTCGTCGGACGAGCAGGAGAGATCGGTGCACGCCGTCGGTGTACGCCGTCATCGGCGCGGCGAAGTTCATCGGAGCCCGGCTTTCGCGCACCTCCATGGACAGGCGCATCTCCGGCAGCACATCCACGTCCACGCGGCGCTCGATCGTCTCGTTTTCGTCACGCACCGCCAAGTCGATGGTCAGCGGACCGGGCTCGGGCGTGCGCACGGTGAAGAGCATCTCGCTGGGTGAGACGCGCTTGATCTCCGCCTCGCCGTGCACGATCTCCGCGTCGATGCGCAGCCGTCGCGGCTCGAGCACGGTGAGCGAAGAGGAGAGATCGAGCAGAAACGTCCGCCCCTCCTCCGGCACGCCCCGCACCACGACCTGCACCAGCGGCTCGCTGACACGCACGACCGAGCTCGACCAGTCGCGACGCTGAGTGTCCAGCTCGATGCGGTACTGGGCGAGCGTGCGGACGCGCAGGACGAGGTCGTCGCCCGGCTGTTCGAGACCGCCGTCTTCCGACGCGCCGAGGTGCCCATCGCCCCACGAGCCGTTGCGGACGAACTTGAACTGGTGTTCGCCCAGCGGGAGGATGCGTTCGAGCGCAAAGACGCCCGGCTTGCCCGTGACGGGCTCCATCTGCCACGCGTCGTCGGTCGCGCTCCAGGCGTTGAACGTGCCCGCGAGCCGCCAAACGTCATCGGCGCGCGCGCCGAACGTCATGCTGAGCAGTGCGAACACGCTCAGAACGAGCCACCGACCGACATGGAGCTGGATCATCTGCGCCTCCTGCTGAATGGGCGGGCATGGCGGCTCCGCCCGGGTTGTTGGGTGATCCACCCCTCCGCGGCGGGCGGCGGGCGGTTCCGGCGACCACGTCGCGAGGGTGGGGATGGCGGGTTAGGCCGGCGACGAGGGCTCGACGCGGTGTACGGAAGACCGCTCGACGAGTTGAACGGGCGTGTGCTCGCGCACGCGTGGGGCGACGCCGTCATCTGCGGACTTGCCGATCAGGTCGATCAATCGCTGGCACGAACGCTGGCCGACGTTGAAGAAGTTGAGCCGAACGGTCGTCAGCGAGGGCTCGGCGAGGCTCGCCGCGGGGATGTCATCGCAACCAATGACCGAGACGTCCACGCCCGGCGTGCGGCCGCTGGCGCGGAGCGCCTGGTACGCACCGAGAGCCATCTTGTCGTTCGAGGCGAAGATGGCGGTCAGGTCGGGGTCGCGCTCGAGCAACTCGAGGCAGGCGAGGCGGCCGAACTCCGCCTGGTACTTGCCCTCGACGATGAGCTGATCGCTGAGGCGTACGCCGCCCTCCGCGAGGCGATGGGTAAAGGCCTCGGTGACGTCGGCGGCGGTGCAAACGACGTCCGTCGGGCCGCAGATGTGCCCCATGCGCCGGTGCCCGTGTTCCAGCAGGTGCTCGGCGGCGAGACGACCGGCGGCGGCATAATCGCACTCGACGTGGTGCAGATCCCATTGTTCGAAGTGGTTGTTGACGATCAGCAGCGGCCGCGAGTCGCCGTCGAACTCCTGGAGCCACCGGTGCTCGAGCGTGGCGCCGATGAACAGGAGCCCATCGACGGAGCAATCGTCGAGCAGGCGCAGATATTCGCGTCGGCGGACGTACTCGCGTCGGGCGACCTCGAGAAGGATGCGGAAGCCGCGGTCGGCCGCCTGCTCGTAGATCCCCGAGATGATCTCGCCGAAGTAGGCGTCCGCGAAGGCGTTCTGCAACGCTGGGACGAGGACGGCAAGGGTCTTGGCCTGGCGGTTGGGGAGCCCGCGTGCGAGCCGGGATGGGGTGTACTCGAGCCGATCGATGGTCTCGAGCACTTTCCGGCGGGTGGTCTCGCTGATTCGGGCGTCGTTTTTGTTCAGGACAAGCGAGACGGTCGTCAGGCTGACCCCCGCGTCTCTGGCGACGTCTCGGATGCTCGCGCGTGTTCTGGAC
Organism: uncultured Phycisphaeraceae bacterium; assembly: GCA_964440605.1. Taxonomy (GTDB): domain Bacteria; phylum Planctomycetota; class Phycisphaerae; order Phycisphaerales; family UBA1924; genus CAYTSW01. The sequence goes on from CAYTSW010000024.1 coordinate 16,037, forward strand.
ATGGGTGGCAGCTCCGCCGCTCCTTGCGTTGCCGGGACGAGCCCTTGTGGCGATCCGGGCCTCTTGGTAAAACATTTTACCTCGCCACAGGGCCGACGCAACGGCCCCTCCACGTTCCGTGGAATGAAAGGCGGGGTTGGGTGGGCACGTTGTCCCCCCTGTACGTGTAACAGATCACGTTGTGGCGTCAGGCGACGAGGTTTCAGGTCTGCCGCAACACCCCGCGTGGGACTTGCGTATCGGTTAAGTCGGCGTAAAGTGTTTGGAGTCAACCGTTTCAACGGGCCGATGGCTCAAGGACCGAAAATTCGTGGGTCGGATGGCTCCGGCCCGCTTCATCCCGGCAGAAGGTGCAGTACCCATGTTCACGTCACTTCCCGCCCGCTCGGGCCGCCGCCAGTCGCGAGGGTTTACCCTCGTCGAACTGCTCGTCGTCGTCGCGATCATCGCGCTGCTGATTGGTGTCCTCCTGCCCGCCCTCGGGCGTGCACAGGACGCGGCTCGACGCACCGAATCCAAGAGCAACCTCCGGCAAATGGTCGTGTTCATGAGCCTCTACGCCAAGGACAACGACGAGGAGTTTCCAACCCTGCCCACCCCCGGCGGCAGTGACCTGAGCAACCCCAACATCCCTCGTCGCAACCTGTTCCAGAACCAAGGGCTCTACTACGGCGGCTTCGCCGGCATCTTCAACCTGTCCCAAGACCAGATTCGCAACGACGTGGCTCCGGGCGCATTCGCGGCGGACGGCGGCAACACGACGTACTACCGCTGGAGCCGTTCGCAGGGCCAGTGGGTGCAGCGTCCCTACGACCCGTTGGACGATCCTGAACTGATGTCCAGCTACATGGAGCAGGCCGGTGACTTCGCTGTGCTTCAGAGCCCAGCGGACGCTGGCGATGGCGGCGAAGGCAACGTTGCCCTCACGCCCTTTGTGAACCCGACGGACATCCAGAGCAAGCAGGACGTGATCTGGTTCAACATCTCGTACCTGTACGTCGCGGGGCTGCGCACCACGACGCGCCCGGTCTTCTTCGCCGGCGATGAGACCAACTACATGGACTGGGGCAACCCGGGCGGCGCCCAGGTCGCCGGCTCCGGCCTTCAGGTCTCCACGTTCCGTACTGACCCCGGCCGCTTCCCCACGCTGCGCGAGCGGAGCCTCCAGGAACAGGACAACCACGGCGCCGCGGGCGGCAACTACGTGCGGACCGACGGCTCGGCCGACTGGATCGAGAACTCGCGCAACCTCGCCGCTGGCGGCACCGAGGAGGAGTTCCAGTCCGCGACGGGCACGAACCCGCACGACGAGATCTTCCTCGACCTCCAGGATGCGCTCGGTCTCGGACGCCTCGCCGAAGGTGAAGAGAACGACACCACCTTCATCCAGACGATCGACTGAGCCCTCGCGGTCAGACCGGAGATGACGCGGCCGCCCCGAAGAATCGGGGCGGCCTACTTTTTGGCCCGAGACATCTCCGGCGTGGCGTGCCGGCGTCTCGTAGTCTCACCGTATGAGCAGGAGTATCCGTCACCTCACCGATGCGCTCGACGCCATCGCTCCCTTCAACTTGGCCGAGGAGTGGGACAACGTCGGGCTGCTCGTCGGCGACCGGCAAGACATGTTGGGGGATCGCGTTGTTCTGCTGGCGATTGACCTGACCGCCGAGGTCGCGCGCGAGGCCATCGAGCACCGCGTGGGCGCGGTGATCGCGTACCACCCGCCGATCTTCAAGCCAATGAAGCGGCTGACCCCGACGACCCCGCGCGAAGCCGGGCTGCTGGCGATCGTGCGCAGCGGAGCGGCGGTGCTGAGTCCCCACACGGCGCTCGACGCGGCGCCGAACGGGCTGGCCGAATGGCTCGTTCGCAGAGCCGGCCCCGGCGGGGACACCCACGCCATCACCCCCGCCACGCGGGCGGCCGAGCACAAGGTGGTGGTCTTCGTGCCCGAGCGCGACGCTCAGGCGGTGCGCGAGGCGATGGCCGACGCGGGCGCGGGCGTGATCGGTGACTACACCCACTGTTCGTACCAGCTCGCCGGCAGCGGCACGTTCCTTGGTGGCGACACCACAAACCCCGCGGTGGGCGAGCGCGGGATCCTGGAGCAGGTTGAGGAGTTGCGCATCGAGATGGTCTGCCAGAAGCGGGCGCTCCCGGGCGTGCTGGACGCGTTGGTGCGGGCGCATCCGTACGAGGAGCCCGCCTACGACGTCTACGCGCTCGCGCCGACACCGAATCCGCGGGCGGGCGCCGGCCGCGTGATGACGCTCAATGCACCGATGCCGATCGAGGGCGTCGCGGACAACCTCAAAGCGGCGCTCGAAGTGGAACATCTCAAGATCGCCCACGCGGGCGACGGACAGGTTCGACGGGTCGCGGCATGCCCGGGCGCCGGAGCCGGCCTGCTCCACGACGCTATCGCGGCGGGCGCCGACTGCTTCATCACGGGCGAGATGCGCCACCACGAAGCGCTGGCGGCAGTCGACGCGGGGTGCACCGTCATCCTTGCGGGTCACACCAACACCGAACGGCCCTACCTCCCCACGCTCGCGGCACGGCTCACAGAAGCGCTCCCGGATGTCACCTTCGCCATCAGCAACGAAGACGCGGCGCCGTTCACGATCAGGTAGCGGCTCGAGTTGTCGGTGTGGAGCAAGGACGCAGAGGCGCGGAGGGGGCAGAGTGCGCAGGAGAAAAAGAGAGAAGGCGACACGCAGAGGGTGCCACCGACCCCGGCTCTGCGGGGTCAGTGCTCGGTGTGCACCGACACGCAAGTCGCTGACCTGCAAAGCCGGGTCAGCAGCGCCAGATGATGAACGACTCCGTATCTCCGACTCTTCGGACCGAGCCATGCCGACCGATCACCGGGCTCGCGCCCGGTGTTCTGTGACGTTGTCTGTTCCCTTCGAGCCTGCGTGCCATTGTGCCTCACACTCCGACGTAGCGCTCGTACACGCTTCGTGCGATCGTTTCGTCTTCGGTGTTGCCGACGATGGCGCGGCCGTCGGGGAAGACCGTCAGTGACAGCGGCCCGTCACCGGCTTGGTGATCCACGTTAGCGCGGACGAGGAAGCGCGTCACCCGGAGGTCGGCCGTGTTGGCGAGGCGGCGTGCCAGCGTTTCGAGGTCGACGGTGACGGCTCGCCCGGGAACGAGTTGGATCGCCCGCTCGCCGCAGACCCGCTCGGCGGCCATCGTTGGGACGCTGCGATCGAGAAACGCGAAGACGCGGCGCCCGCACGCGGGGCACTCCGCGTCACGCTCGCGCACGCCCGGCAGCGTGCGCACGCTCAGGCCGCGCGCGGCGTTCCACCCGTCGAACGCGACAAGGCCGCGGGTCAGCGCGTCCTCGTCACCCACGAGCAGCTTGATCGTCTCGATGGCCTGCCACGACGCGATCATGCCAACCATCGGCCCGAGCACGCCCGCGGTGTCGCAGGTGGCGACGGAGCCGGGTGTCGGCACGTCGCGCAGCATGCAGCGCAGGCAGCCGGTGACGAGAGACCGCCGCGCACCGAGCGGCACGATGACGGCCCCGGTCGCCGACGTCCCGACGACGCCGGCGTGGACCAGCGGCAGGCCGAGCTTCACGGCGGCGTCGTTGAGCAGGAAGCGTGTCTCGAAGTTGTCCACCGCGTCGACGATGATGTCCATCTCTCCACATAGCCGCTCGATGTTCCCGGGCGTTGCGCGCTGGGCGTGCGCATCGATCGTGATCTGGTTGTTGACGGCTTCGAGCCGGGCACAGGCGGCGTGGGCCTTTGGCGTGCGCTCGTGCGCGTCGGCCAGAGTGAAGAGCGTCTGGCGGTGCAGGTTGGTCTCTGAGACGAGGTCCTGGTCGACGAGGCGCAGCATGCCGACGCCGGCACGCGCGAGCCAGTCGGCAGCGACGCACCCCAGCGCGCCGCAGCCGACGATCAGAACGCACGCGTCGCGCAGGCGCTCCTGCCCCTCATCGGTGATCTGCGGGAGCAGGCGTTGGCGGTGATAGCGATCGCGTTGGGCCATGGCTGATTGTTGTCCGCATCACACCGCAAAACGCGAAACGCCCCGCGTATGTGCGGGGCGTTTCGTTGCGCTCGTGTCGATCGTGTGTGACCCGATCGTCTGCTTGGCGCCCGAGGGAGCTCGGAGCGGGCTTCGTCGGTGTGCGCCGACGAGCGCGTGTTCACTCTAACTCTAGCGACACATGCTCAACAATCTCAAGCCCGAATGCATCAAGACCCTTCAGGTCGCGCGGACGGTTGGTGAGCAGGCGCAGGCGGCGCAGGCCCAGGTCACGGAGGATCTGGCCCCCGATGCCATAGGCGCGCATGTTCGCGGGCATCTGGCCGCCCGCCTGCGCGCGAGCGCGTAGATCGGGCTCGTCTTCGAAGCGGATGCCCGCGCGCGTGGTGACGAGACGCTGCGTCAACTCGTCGCCCGCGCCCTGCGGTCGCAGGTACACGATGGCGCCGCGGCCGGCCTGTTGCACGGCTTTCATCGACGCGTCGAGCGTGTCGCGGCCGGATGGCGTGCCGCCGCCTTGGATGCCGAAGATGTCACCCAGCACTTCGCGACGGTGCATGCGCACCAGCGTTGGTTCGTCGTTGGGCTGTGGGTGGCCTTGAGCGTCGTACGCGCCGACGCCGCCGCAGGTCAGCACGACGTGGGGCAGGGGGTCGACGGCGCTCTCGTAGGCGTAGAGCGTGAAGTCGCCATGGGGGGTGGTGACCCGCGTACCGGCGGCGGGCTCGAGGCGCGAGACAAGGCGCTCGCGACCGAGGCGGTATTGGATGAGCTGCTCGACGGAGCACATCTTCATGTCGTGCTGGGCGCAGAGGTGTTCGAGGTCGTCGCGTCGGGCCATCGTGCCGTCGTCCTTGACCATCTCGATGAGCAGGGCCGAGGGATGCAGCCCGGCGAGTCGTGCAAGGTCGACCGCGCCTTCGGTCTGGCCGATGCGCACCAGCACGCCGCCCTCGCGCGAGCGCAGCGGGTTGATGTGTCCGGGCCTGACGAAGTCGTCGGGTCCGGTCGCGGGGTCGATGGCGAGGCGGATGGTCGCGGCGCGGTCCTGGGCGGAGATGCCGGTGGTCACCCCGTGCTGCGGCGCGGCGTCGATGGAAACGGTGAAGGGCGTGCCGCGGACGGAGGTGTTGACGGGAGTTTGGGGGTGGAGCCCGAGGCGGTCGCAGTCGGCGGGGGTGAGGCTGAGGCAGAGGTAGCCGCCGGCGAAGCGGTGCATGAAGTTGATTTTCTCGGGCGTGGCATGCTGGGCGGCGAGGATGAGGTCGCCCTCGTTCTCGCGGTCTTCGTCGTCGACGAGCACGACGAACTTGCCCGCACGGATGTCCTCGAGCACCTCGGGGATGGAGGCGAAGCACGAGCCCGGCGCGTTTGCGTTGGCGTCCGTTCGTGAGGAAGAACCCGGAGAGTTGCTCGACATGACGCCGATCGTACCCTCGGCACGCGTTCGGCTCACATCCAAAGGCTATCGTCGGACGTGAAACGCCTCAGCGACGAGGAACGGCATTGGTTGCTCGAACTGACAGCGCTGCCCACCGCCGCGGGCGTCGAGTGGCGCGTCGTCGACTGGATCAAGACTTGGGCCGCCCAGCGCGATGATCTGAGGCTGACGACCGACGACCACGGCAACGTCTACATCACGCGGCACGACGTGGAGCCCGGCGAGCACGCACCGCCGCCGCTGTACATCACCGCGCACCTCGACCATCCGGCGTTCGTCGTCACCGGCGCCTTCGACGACGGCGCGCGACTCGAGCTGGAGTTCCGCGGCGGCGTGCTCGACCCATACTTCAGCCGTGCGCCGATCGTCGCCTATTCGCGCGAGGACGAGCCGGTGCGCGCGATGCTCACATCGGCCGGGCCCGCCGATCCCTTCCGCGCCTGCACGGCGAAAGTCGCCGCGGCCGACTGTGGGGCTGCAAGCCGGCTCAAGGCGGGCGATGTCGCGCGGTGGGACCTGCCCGAGCCCGAGATCCTGCGCGACGAGAAGCACGGCGAGATCGTGCGCACGCACGCGTGTGATGACCTGGCGGCGCTCGTCGCGGCGCTGGCAGCGATGGACCGCCTGCGGCATGCGCCCGAGGCGCGCCACGTGGGGCTGATGCTGACGCGGGCCGAAGAAGTCGGGTTCATCGGGGCGATCGCGGCGTGTCGGAGCGGAGCGGTCGATCGGCGCGCCCGTCTGGTGCTGCTCGAAAACTCCCGCAGTTTCGACGACTCGCCGATCGGCGGCGGACCGATCGTCCGCGTGGGCGACCGCATCAGCACGTTCAGCCCGACGCTGACCGCGGCCTTCGCCAAGCTCGCCGAGAACCTCAAGAAGCAGGCCGACGAGCAGGGCCTGACGTTTGCCTGGCAGCGCAAGCTGATGCCGGGCGGCGCGTGTGAAGCGACGGCGTACCAGGCGTACGGCTACGAGGCCGCGTGCCTCTGCCTGCCGTTGGGCAACTACCACAACATGGCCGAGCTCCAACGTGTGCAGGACGGCGAGCCCGAAGCCGTGGAGCACGCGCGGTGCGCGCCGGAGTTCGTGTCGATGGCGGACGTGGCGGGCCTGGTCGACCTGCTCGTCGCGGCGGGGCGGAATCTGGAGCCGGCCCAGCCGCTGCGGCACCGGATGGAGCGGCTCTTCGCCGAGCGTGGTGGAGTTCTGACGCCGTAGGGGCAGGTACACAGAGAAACAGAGAGAACAGAGACAACGGAGCGAAGGCAGGGGTCGCAAGCGCCTGCCGCGCCGGTTCTCGAGCGTGCACCCTCTGTCTCTTTTCTGTTGTCTCTGTTTCCTCCGATCCTCCGTGTGCTGCCTTTCTCGGTGTTACACGTTGGAGCGGTCGTGGACGATGCCGTCGCGGATGGTGGCAGTGCGTTGGGCGCGGTCGGCGACGCGGGCGTCGTGGGTGACGATGACCAGGGCGAGGCCGGTCTCGTCGCGGTGGGCCATCAGGGCGTCTAGGATGGTGTTGCCGGTCTGTTCGTCGAGGTTGCCGGTGGGCTCGTCGGCGAGGAGGAGAGCGGGGCGGTTGATGAGGGCCCGGGCGATGGCGACGCGTTGGCGTTCGCCGCCGGAGAGCTCGGCGGGGCGGTGGCGGAGGCGGTCGGCGAGGCCGAAGCGGTCGAGGAGCGAACGCGCGTGGTCGGTGAGCGCCTGGCGTTCGCGGGCGTAGGCGAAGCGCGATCGGGCGGCCATCGCTGGGACGAGCGTGTTTTGCAGCACCGTCAGCTCGGGGAGCAGGTGGTAGAACTGGAAGACGAAGCCGACGTCGCGCGCGCGGTAGCGGTCGAGGGCGTTGCCCGAGAAACGGTCAAGCGGGCGGCCTCGGAAAGCGATGTGGGAGCTGACGTCGCGGTCCGGGCGGTCGAGCCCGCCGAGCAGGTGGAGCAGCGTGCTCTTGCCCGAGCCGCTTTTGCCGAGGACGGCGACGGACTCGCCCTCGCTGACGGTCAGGTCGGCGCCGCGCAGCACGGGCACTTCAACGCGGCCCAGGCGGTACGTCTTGTGGACGTTCCGGGCTTCGAGCAGCGCGTGGGTCGACGGCGCGGCGGCGGCTGGCTTGGCGGTCGCGGGTTCACTCAAAGCGCAGGGCCTTTACGGGGTCCATCCAGGCGGCGCGGGCGGCGGGGATCAAAGCGCCGAGGATGGAGAAGAAGACGCCGCCCCCGACCACGATGGCGGCCTGGGAGGGGTCAACCTTGCTGGGGATCTCGGTGAAGTAGTAGACGCTGGGGTCCCAGACGTAGCGGCCGGTGACCTGGCCGATCCACTCGTGGATGGGGTTGATGTTGGTGACGATGAGCCAGGCGAGCGCGCCGCCGAGGGCGGAGCCGACGACGCCGAGCGCGAGGCCGTAACGGACGAAGAGCCAGGCGACGCCGAGGCGCGAGGCGCCGACGGCTCGGAGGATGCCCACGTCGCGCGTCTTCTCCGAAACGATGGACCAGAAGATCGCACCGACCAGGAAGACCGCGGTGAGCGAGATGAAGACGAAGAGCACGAGGACGAGCCCCGTCTCCTTGCGCACGGCTTCGATGAACTGGCGCAGGCCGGGCTTCTGCTCCCAGATGTAGACGGAGTTGGCGCGCCAGAGCGCCTCCTCGCCGATCCACACGCTCTTCTCCGACATGAAGCGTTCGTAGACCGCTTCGACCTGCGGCTCGAGCTGTCGCGGCGTGACGCCCTCGCGCGCGCGGATGAGGATTTGCGTCGCTTTGGCGGGCGAGGTCTCGATGAAGGTCGGCTCGCGTCGGCGCTCGATGCCGTCGGGCCCGATCTCGAAGCCGGGCACGTAGTCCGGATCGATGGTGCGGGCGGGGCCGAGCTTGAGCATGCCCTGAAGCAGATCGAAGGGAACGATGACGTACTTGGAGTCGACGTCGTACATGCCCGAGCGGAACTCGTTGGCGACCGGGAGGCTGCGGTATTCGGACTCGATCGCGACGCCGCGCTGGCTGATGGCGAGCACGCCGAGGGTGAAGGCGTAGTTGGGGGCGAACAGACGCCCCGGGATGGCATACGCACCCGAGCGCAGGCGCTGGGCGAAGCCGGCGACTTCGATGCCGGCGACCATCGCGGGCGTGGGCGCGCCGGTGTCGGGGTCGATCGTCGCGAGGGCGCGGCCTTCTTCCTGCGCCGCCTGGAAGCGCGCGGCTCGATCATCGAGCAGGCGCGGGTCCTCGCGGTCGTCGTCGCGCGGCAGGGGTTCCTCGATGGGCTTCCAATGGAGGCGGTCGTAGTAGCCGGTGACCTCGTCGTAGCCGTCGGGCTTGACGCCCAGCGCGACGACGATGCGCTGGTCGCCCGTGGGCAGGCTCAGCAGGCCGATGGTCTCGATGACGGGCGTTGCGGCCTGGACCTCATCGAGGGCTTCGAGCTCCTCGACGAGCTCGTTGTAGTAGGGCAGGCCGATGCTCGCGGGGCGTTCGATCGCGACGTCGCCGAGCACGCTCGAGCCCTTGGCGAGCAGCGTCTCGAGGAAGCCGCCCATGACGGACCAGACAACGAGCACCATCGCGACGCACAACGAGATCGCGACAGCCGCCAGCAGCGGCATGATCTTGCTCGTCAGATAACGCCTGGAGAGTACGGCCTGATACACGGTCCCGATCCTATACCAAACACGAAGCCGGGCCGTGTCTTTCCTTCGTGCCTACGTGCTGTGGGCCTTGCTGTATCCGAACCACTCGTCCATCCCGGCGAGCACTTCATCCGCGTAGGCGTGGTCCTCGGCGGTGAAGGCGTCGCGATAGGCCCCGACGACGCCGCGGCGCATGATCAGTGTGTCCGGGTCGTCCGCCATGCCGGGTTTCGGGGTGTAGCCCAGGCGGCCCGAGAGTTCCTGGCGTCGGAGGCTGTCAAAGGACGCGGCGTCGGCGATGCGACGGACGGTCTCGGGGGCGGCGTCGAGCCCGAGCCAGCCGAGCAGGCGGCCGGTTTCGAGGGCCGCGTCGGCCCGCGCGTGCTCGTACTTCACGAGCAGCATCTGTGCGGGCACCTGACGCTGGCGGGCCCAGACGTTGTAAAAGGCGACGATGGTGCGCAAGCCGCCGTGATCGGCGCGCAGGGCCTCGGCGAGTGAGCCCTGCCACCCGCGGCCTCGCATGGCCTGCGAGCGTTTGGTCGCCTCGTGGTAGAGCGAGAGGAGCACGTCGCGTGGGTCGCGAACGAGGAGAATGACGCGCTGGTCGCGCACCCAGGAAATGTCGGTGGGGATCTCGCGGGGCGTGAGACGGCGCGGGTTGTCGCGCCCGTGCGTAAGGATCATGCGCGGCAGGCGCTGCTCGATGCGCGTCCAGCCGGTGGTGTCCATCGGGTGCGCGCTGCGCGGGCCGACGATCTCTTCGAAGGCGTGGGCGAGCACGGCTCGGAGCCATGTGCGCCCCGCCCGCGGGTACGACACAACGATGGCGGTGGGGGGGCGGTAGGCGCGTGTGATCGCAGGGTGGGCGATGGTCGGGCCGAAGAAGGTGGCGTCCTGGACGTTCAGGCGTTCCACGCTGGGCGCGCGCAGTGACGTGGCCCCACCGCCGATGAGGCCGGGCCAGACCGTGAACCCCCCCGGCGAGGGGACGAGCCACTGGTCGGGCTGAACGGGGTGCTGCTCACCCACCTTCGACTCGAGACGCGATGTCGGCGGCGAGTCGCTTTGCCTCGTCCTGATCGAGTTCGCCCGCCGGCCAGCGGACGCCCAGGCCCTGCGCGTCGGTCGGCTTGGGGATGATGTGGAAGTGGACGTGCATCACCGCCTGATGGGCCGACTTGCCGTTGTTCTGCAGGACGTTGTACGCGCCCGTGCCCGTCGCGGCGGCGACAGCGCGGCAGAGGCGGGGCAGCACGCGGCCGATGGCCGCCGCGCTTTTGTCGGACAGTTCGCCCAGCGTCGCCCTGGCCTCCTTCGGGATGACCAGCGTGTGCCCGGGCGACAGCGGGCCGACGTCGAGGAAGGCGAGCACGTGCTCGTCCTCGTAGACGCGGTGGCAGGGGATGTCGCCGGCGATGATCTTCCCGAAGATGGTGTCGCTCATGCGGTGATCGTATCACCCGGATCGGGCGTTCCCTGCGGCGTGCGCTGACTCGCGACACGCAGGCGCAGCCACAGCAGCCACGCGCCCAGCCCGCCGAGCGAGCCGGTGACGAACCACGGGAGGACCATCAGGATCCACTTGTTGGTCGGCGGGATGGAGACGTCGAGGGCGGAGACGCCGGGGTCGCGCGGGTCGAAGTACACCACCACACGTTGATTCGGGGTCAGGCCGTTGTTCCGCGCCCAGGCGGCGGCCTGTTGGGCGCTCTCGCGCCACCGCACCGCACGGTGCGACTTGGACGTGGGGAAGAGCTCGGCGGTCGCGCCGAGGAACTCTACGCCGTTGATCGTGTAGCTGTACGACAGCCCCGAGCGTTCGCCGACGCCCAGGATGACGCCTTCGGCGGTGCGCATGCGATGCGCTCGGGCGGCGTCGGACGCCAGCGGCCCGGTGATGAACAGCGTGAGGGCGATAACCGCCGCGAGCACGCCCAGCGCGATAAGCGTGCGGGGCCAACTGCGGGCGATGTCGTGCGGCGTGATGTTGCCCATCGCGATCTCCCTGGGGCCTCGTGCCCCGGAACAGGTGTGTCTGAAAGCTATCGGTTCAGCCGACGCCCGCCTCCACCGCCGCCGGTCCGCCCGGGTGCGGCGCGTGTGCGGGCGGGAGTCGCAGGTAGCGCGTCAGCCAGCGGGCGCCGAGATAGAAGGGCACGGTGTCGATCGCGGCGACGATGACCTTGAAGGCGTAGCCCGTCGCGATAAAGAGCAGCAGTTGCGGCCAGATCGGGTGGTCGGCGCTGACGGGCAGGGCACTGGCGTAGAAGTGCGTGATAAGGATGACGGCGGTGGTGTCGACGAGCTGGCTGACGAGCGTTGAGCCGTTGTTGCGGAGCCAGAGGTGCTTGCCCTTGGTGAGGTTCTTCCAGAAGTGGAAGACGTGGACGTCGACGAGCTGGGCGACGAGGTAGGCGATCATCGAAGCCGCGACCGCGCCGAACGCGAGGTTGCGGACCTCGAAGAAGACGGGCAGTCGACCCGCGGCGTCGGCGACGAGCGAG
>CAYTSW010000025.1:0-27385 GCA_964440605.1 uncultured Phycisphaeraceae bacterium
GTGACATCACGATCCAGGGCGCGGTCACTTTCCCGATCGCGGAGCTCGAGCCCGGATCCTTCACCGCCCCGCTCTCGGGTGCCGTCGATGCCAACGTCACCGCCGGCGCCATCGCGATCCTCGATACAACGCGCGTGAATGCCGTCGACCACACCGCCTATCTCCCGGGAACGATCGACGACCCCGCCACGCCCGCGCCCGGCTCCTTCGCCGTGCTCTACCCCACCGCGCCCGCGCTCGGCTTCGACTTTGCCAGCGTCACGCGCGACCTGACATTTGCCGTCGAAGACGCCATATCCGCTCCCCTCGGGCCCGGCGGCGACTTCACGATCGGCGACCAGACGTGGACCATCGTCTCGGGCGTCTCGGACCTCTCCGCTGGCAACCCCCCGCAGTCTGACCTCACCACGGTCGCCCCCGTCGACAACGACCCCGCCGACCCCGGGACGCTCGCCGTCGTTGGCGACACCGAGACGCTTACGATCCCCGTCCGCTTCACGCTCAACATCGTCGGCAACCTCACCAACATCAACCTCGACTTCGAAGGGACCGTCGTCGCCACCCGCCCGATCGCGGTCAACGACTGCCCCGCCGACTTCAACAACGACGGCCAAGTCGACGGCGACGACTTCGGCATCTTCGGATCCGCCTTCGGATCGTCGGTCGGCGACGCTTCGTTCGACCCCGCCGCCGACTTCACCGGCGACGGCGTCATCGACGGGGCGGACTTCGGAGTCTTCGGCGCGCAGTTCGGGCGCTCCGACTGCCTCGATTGACCTCGACGCCCCCGGGAGACAACGCCGTGGCCAACCGCTCCATCATCCTCGGAGGCGCCGCGGTCATCGCTCTCGCGGCGCTCGGCGGTTGCAGCGATGACGCCGCGTCCCCGTCTCCGACAACCGCCGAAGTCAAAGACAACCTCCAAACCATCCGTGCCGCCGCCGAACGCCGCATGCGTGAGATCGAGGGGCTGCCCGGCGCCGTCATCGCCGTGCGCATCGGAGAGACGATCGACCTGCGCCTCGCCCTCGGCCACACCTCCGAAGCGCGCGATGAGCCGATGACCCTCGACCACGCCTTCCGCATCGCCAGCGCCGCCAAGCCCTTCCTCGGCGTCACCGCCCTGCGCGTGGCCGAGCGCGGCGTCATCGACCTCGACGCTCCCCTCGCGACCCTTCTCCCCGACATACCCCACGCCGGCGACGTCACGCTGCGTATGCTCGCGCGCAACACGTCTGGTTACTTCAACGCCGTCGCCGACCCGAAGTTTCGAGCCGCGATCGACGCCGACCCGTCGCGCCTCTGGACCGCGAGCGACATCCTGGCCTACGCGATGGATCAACCGCTCACGCTCGACAAGCCAGGCGCAGGGTGGGCGTACAGCAACACCAACAGCGTCCTTCTCGCCCACGCGATCGAGGCGGCCACCGGCGAGCACTGGTCTTACGCGCTCTCGCGCGAGATGATCGAGCCGCTGGGCCTCACGTCCGTGCGCGTCGAAGAACCCGGCGCCCCGCCCCACCTCCGCCCCGACGACACGCAACGCTTCCCCGTCGGCTACCGCTACGCCCAGCGCGATAGCGCCATGGCCTACGGCAACGTGTACATCGACGCCTCGGACTTCTCCCCCTCGTGGGCCGGCGCCGCCGGCTCGATGAACGCGACCATCGACGACCTCGCCCGAGCCGCCGAACCCGTGCTCATGGGCACGGTGCTCACACCCGCCTCACGCGACGCGTACCACGCCTGGCTCGACACCGGCTACGACTCTTCGCCCGGCGACTTCTCCGAGCCCGCGTCGATCTACTACGCCTTTCACCTGGGCAAGCGCCGCATCGGCGCGCACGAATGGATCGGTCACACCGGCGATGTCCCCGGCTACTCGTCCTTCTTCGCTTACACGCCCGAGTTCGACGCCAGCGTCATCGTCCTCTGCAACCTCTCCAACACCCCGCGCCGGCTTAACCCCGCCGAGGAGATCGCCGAGGCGATCATCGCCACGCTCGATGATCGCTTTGCCCAGCCGTGACGCGAGCGTCGCGCGAAAGGATCAGTCCAATCCCAACGCCGCCCGCTTCGCCTTCCACTCCGCCTGCTCACGCTTGTTCGTCGAATCGATCGTCTCGCTGCCCGCGCGCAGCGCCTCGACCTCCAGCCGCGTGAGTTGCATCGACTCCAGCCGGTAATCCCGGAACGCCTCGACCGTCACCGGCACCATCGGCTCGATCAGGTCGAGCATCGCCTGCGCATACACCCGGATCTCCCGCTGCGCGTGCGCGTCGATGCGCAGCGCCAGGAAGTGCAGCAGGTTGTGCAGGTCGATCTTCCAGTACCACTCCGTGTACAAACTTTGAGGCAGCGCGATCCGCGCCAGCTCCCGCGCCAGCCCCTCCTCGTTCAATGCCATGTACTCGGCGTGCATCGCGTGCGCACGGTCGAGGAGTTCGAGGAACCGCTGCGTCGTCGCCGGCTCCATGGGTTCCTCGCCACCCTGACGGTTGGTCGCGCTCTGCTTGCGCACGTCCTCCTCGTTCGGACGGTAGAACCGCTCGGGCATGATCGAGTAACGGCCCGAGTACTCATTCACGCTCGCGGTGCGGTGCCGGATCCACTGGCGCGCGATGAAGATCGGCATCGCGCAGTGGAACTTGAACTCGACCATCTCGAAGGGCGTTGTGTGCCGATGCCGCAGCAGGTAGCGGATCAACCCCCGGTCCTCGTTCACGCGTTTCGTGCCCGCGCCGTACGACACCCGCGCCGCCTGCACGATCGCCTGATCGGCCGTCTGCCCCTCGGGCGCGAGCCTCGGCATGACGTCCACCAGCGCGACCATCCCGTGATCGAGGCACGGGACCTCCCGCCGCGCGTCGCCCTCCATGAGGTCGCGCATCGCGCCCTCCGGGCGGACCGACTTCCACGCCAGCCCGCCGCCCGCGTCCTCGATCGAGTTCGGCTTCATTTCGGCACTCATCTGCTGTTGGGCCATGGTTTCACGATACTCCCGGCGCTCGGCGGCTCAGCCGCGCAACAAGTTACCCACGCGGTCCCGCCCGCCACCGCTCCACGAACGCCGCGTACTGCTCCGGCGTGTCGATCCCCACGTGGTCCGACGCCCGCACCGCGACCCCGATCGACATGCCGTGCTCCAGCGCTCGCAGTTGCTCCAGCCGCTCGGCTCGCTCGAGAGGGGTCTCTTCGAGCGCCGCGTATCGCCTGAGCGTCCGCACGCGGTAGACGTAGATCCCCACGTGCCTCAGTGTCGGCGCGGCTCCCTCGCCGTCGCGATCGAAGGGTACCGGCGCGCGTGAGAAGTACACCGCCCGCCCGCTCGCGCCGATCACGAGCTTCACAACGTTCGGATCCGCGAACGCCGCCCCGCGCTCCATAGGCGATCCGACCGTCGCGATATCCACCTCGTCGGGCGACGTCAGCCGCTGGATGGCCGCGTCGATCACCCCCGCCTCCAGTTCCGGCTCGTCCCCCTGCACGTTTGCGACCACCGCCTCGTCGTCGAGCCCCAGCAGCCGCGCCGCCTCGGCCAGGCGTGACGTCCCGTTCGGGTGCTCGCCCGTCAGGACCGCCTCGCCGCCGAATCCTTCCACGGCGTCAAGCACCTCGCGCGCATCGGTCGCGACCACCACCCGCGACACCAGCGTCGCGCGCCCCGCCGCCTCGCACACATGTCGGATCAGCGGCTTGCCCGTCTCCGCGGCGAGCACCTTGCGGGGGAGCCGCGTCGACCCCAGCCGCGCCGGGATGATCGCGATCGCTCCGCCGGGGCCCGCGTTCACGCCGTCTTCAGCTTCTTCTTGAGCTCGTCGAGCTGCGCGCGTCGGTCGCGGATGTCCTTGAACCCGATCCTTCGCGAAGCGATCCAGACCGCGAGGTCGAACGCCTCGTTCGCGGCCGAGGGGTCGTCGTTCTCTTCCGCTGCGCGTTGCAGCGCATCCATGAGGGCGTAGCGCAGCTCGAGCGCGAAGTCGTCGTTATCCGAGGCGTGAGCCTCGATCGACGCTCGCAGGGCGTTGGTCGCCTCGGTGAGGTACCCGACGCGCAGGAACGCCTGCCCGAGGAAGTACTGCACCTGCGCCGCGATCGCCGAGGCGTCCTGAGCGGCCTGGAAGTGCTCGATCGCCTCGTCGGGCTGGTCGTTGTGGAGCAACCGCTTGCCGAGCTCGTAGCGCAGCTTGAGATCGGTCGGGTAGTTCTTGACGCGCTCAGCGAAATCCTTGATCTCGAACTCGAGGAACTGCTGACGCGCCTGAGCGAGCTTGGCCCGCAGAGACTCATCCTCGGGCTTGGCCTCGGCCTGTTTCTTGATCGCCGCGAGCTGGCGGCGGGCCACACGCATCTGCACATCGCCCGCGTCGGCCTTGAACTTGTACGCGCCGGTGACCTTGTAACCGTGCAGCAGCAGCTTGACGGCGTTCTTCTCGTCGTCCGGCGTGCCGCGCTCCAGCAGCAGACGCGCGAGCTTGGCGATCGCCGCGTCGTCCTCCTGGCGTTGCTGGAAGTCCTGCTTGGCGAGGCTGATCTGTCGGTCGAGCGACTGTTCGCTCTTCACGACGCGCTCCTCTTCCTCCAGCTCGCGCTGCTGCTCGAGGTTGCGCACGTTCGAGCGGAAGCCCCCCTGCTTGCCCGCCTCGTCGAACCCGCCTCGGGACATGGCCGCCTGCGCGGACATGTTCTTGACCACGTGCTCGAGCTTGGCGTCGCGCGGGTCGAGAACCATCGCCTGCTCGCCGGCTCGCGTCGCCTCGTCGTACGCGCCGATTTTCTGGAACGCGTTCATCAAGGCGACGAAGTGCTCCTTCTTCGCCTTTTCGTCCCCCATCGCCCGCGCGAGCACCCGCTGGCCGATCCAGTACGCCTGCTCCGAGAGATCGCGGTCCGGGCCCGGGTCGAGCTTGATCGACGCCTCCATCGCCTTGAGGCCCGCGTGCCAGTTCTCGGGCTTGGTGCCCCAGTGCAGCAGACCCACGAGGAACCGGTCCAGGTACCCCTTGCCGTCGAACGTCTTGAGCTGCTCCTTCGTGGGCCCCTTCGCCTTCGGGTTGGCCTGTAGGTAGCGCGCGGCCGAATCCGAGAACTTATCGAGCGCCGTCAGGCTCGTCGGGTCCTGCCGCAACCCTTGCAGCCAGAGTGTCATCGCGTACGCATAGTTCGTGGAGTCGTGCGCCGCCTGGGCGTGCTCGAAGAACTTGCGCGCTTTCTCGGGCTGCGGGGTCAGCGTCGTCGCTGCCTTTGCGCCGTCGTCCGCGGATGCTTCACTGGTTTTTTTCTTGAACAGGGCCATGGCCATGGGGCTCGATACGCGGCGAGACGCGATACGGGTCGCACGAAGAGGGAAGGGGATAGTACGGGTACACGCGGGCTCGTGCCACGCCCGGGCCTTGCACGTTCGCGGCTCGCGTCGCGGCCGGGAATCCCGCGCTTTTCCGGGCGATAGACTCGTGATGATGACGATGGATCCCTCCCAACTGCACATCGTGTCGTACCCAGCGACCGTGCTGCGCAAGCGTGCCGAGCCTGTGAACGAGGTCACCGACGAAGTCCGGGCCGTCGCCCTGCGCATGATGGAGCTGATGCGTGAAGCTGAGGGCATCGGCCTCGCGGCCCCGCAGGTCGGGCTCCCGTGGCGGCTCTTCGTCGCTCACGTCCCGCCCTTCGAGGATGACGGGCGGTCGCTCGACGATGACCCCGCGACGGCGACCGCCGAACCCGTTGTCTACATCAATCCCGTCCTCAAGGACTTCTCCCGCGACCTGGAGCCCTACGAGGAAGGCTGCCTCAGCCTCGCCGGCATCGTGGGCGACGTTCGACGGCCCACGACCGTCACGATCGAAGCGCTTGACCTCGACGCCCAACCCTTCGCGCAGCGCGGCGTGGGGCTGCTGTCGCGCTGCTGGCAGCACGAGTTCGACCACCTCGATGGCGTCCTGATCATCGACAAGTTCGACCCCGCCGCTCGCCTGCGCAACCGCAAAGCCATCAAGGCCCTCGAAGAGGGAGCGTCAAGGCTGTGAGGCTCGCCTTCCTTGGCTCCGGCGCCTTCGGGCTGCCCACGCTCCAACGCTTCGCCCGCGACCATGAACTCGTCGGCGTCGTGTCCCAGCCCGACCGCAAGGCCGGTCGCAAACGCGTGCTCACGCCGACGCCGGCCGCCGCTTGGGCCGCCCAGCACCTGCCCGGCGTCGAGATCGTCAAGCCCGAGGACGTCAACGAGCCGACCGTCCGCGACCGCGTCCGCGCGTGGGCCGTCGACGCCTGGGTCATCATCGCCTTCGGTCAGAAGCTCAGCGAAGCGCTCCTCGAGGACCGTTTCGCCATCAACCTGCACGGATCGCTTCTTCCCCGTTGGCGTGGAGCCGCACCGATCCAGCGGGCCGTCGAAGCGGGCGACGCCGAGGCGGGTAACTCCGTGATCACCATCGCCCGGCGCATGGACGCGGGCCTGGTACTCGGCCAAAACCGCCGCCCGATCGGGCACGAGATGACCGCGGGCGAGTTGCACGACGCCCTCGCCGAGGACGGCCCCGCCGTCATCGAGGATGTGTTGAAACGCCACGCCGACGGCTCCTTAGAAGGGGACGTGCAGGACGAATCGCTGGTCACGCGCGCACGGAAGCTGACGAAGCCCGAGGGCTGGGCGGACCTGTCGCGCCCCGCCGAGGAGGTGCGTTGCAAGGTTCACGGCTTCACACCTTGGCCCGGCGTCGCGGCGACCATCGCGGGCGGCAACGTCAAACTCGTGCGTTCACGCACGAACGGCGTCGAACCGGTCGAGGCGCCGCCCGGCACACTCGTCGACGCCCAGGCCGGTGTCGTCGCGTGCGGCAACGGCTCAGCGCTGCGCGTCCTAGAGGTCCTACCGCAAGGCAAGAAGCCGATGTGCTGGGCCGACTTCGCGCGCGGGCGGTCGATGCGAGCGGGTGATCGCATCCACAGCGGGCCAGAACTCGTCGGCGGCGCGCCGTGAAGGCCGCGGAACGGTACGAGGCGATGACCCGCGCCGAGCTCGAGGCCCACGGCATCCGGGTCCGCAAGTGGCGGACGTCGATGAGCGGAGTGGCGTGGGAGATCCGCTACCGCGACGGCCGCACCGCGCGGCTCATCGAAGCGCCGCGTCCGAAGGGCCCGATGTCCGCGGCCGTCTTCCTCCACGAGGTCGGGCATCACGCCATCGGGCTCGGACGCGTGAAGCCGCGGTGCCTGGAAGAACTCGCGGCATGGGACTGGGCGCTCGAGGCGATGGAGCGCTGGGGCGTGCAGGTGACGGATCGCGTGCGCCGACGTCGTCACGAGTCGCTGCGGTATGCGGTCGCCAAGGCACAGCGGCGAGGGCTGAAGCACCTCCCGGGGCCGCTGCATCCGTTTCGCGATCCGTACCCGGCACCGGTGAGACCAACCAGGACCCGCGTCGCAACACACTCCGGATCCGGGGGGGCGCGGCAAAGCAAGGTCCGAAAACCCATTTCGCTTTGGGACAATCTGTGGGACTTGGTCCGAAACCGCGCAAATGATGCGCCTCGTCTGTAAAGATGGGTACTTTCGTCCACTCAAGCTTCCTCTGACCATTCCGGAGCACAACGCGTGGCCCACCGAAACCCGATGTCCAACTTCTTCTCCTGCCGATGCCCCGTCGCGGCTGGCACCCTAGTCGCCATCGCGAGCGCTTCCAGCGCTGGCGAACTGGCCTTCGAGCCGCCGCTGCTCGTCCCGATGCCCGCTCCGGCGGACGAACTGCTCGTCGCCCGGGTCTTTCCGCAGACGAGCGATGACACGGGCGAGCGGATTCTCGCGCTGCACGCGGGGGCGGGAACCGTGTCGGTCTATCGCCCTCAGGGCGGCTCGCTCGTGCAGGAACAGGTGGTCGCGCTCGGACTCGGAGGGCGGGGGATGACCCGTGCCGACCTCGACGGCGACGAAGAGGAGGAGGTGGTCGTCGCGCTCGCTGGAGTTCGTCGCATCGCGATCATCGACGCCGTCGCGGGCGATGCGCTGACGGTCACGGGCGTGATGCGCGTGGACGGCGAACCGCAGGACGTCGCGGCCTATGACATCGATTCCGACGGCGACGATGACCTTGCGGTTGTCACGCGGACCCACGACGGACTCGGTCGCGTGCATGTGCTTCGCAGCGATTCGGACGGGCTGTCGCCATGGAGGTCCCTGACGGTGGGGCCGATGGCGTCCGCGGTGGAGTTGGTGGATCTGACGCGAGACGGCCTGCCCGACTTCGTGACGACGCACCTCGTCAGCGGTCGGCTTGAACTGCATCCGGGCGTGCTCGAGAGCGACGGGAGCCTCACCTTCGGCAGCGCCACAGCGCAGAGCGTGGGCTCGTACCCGGTCGACGTCGTGCGCCTGGATGACCCTATGACCGGTCGGGCGAGCGTTGGGGTGAGCCTGTCGGGCGGGGGTGGCGTGAGCATCGTTGGGTATGACGCCGGTGAGTTCACTCGCCGAACCATGGCGATCGGCCCCGAGCCGCGGCGGCTAAGCGTGGCGCGACTGAACGATGGCTCAGCCGTCCGTGTGCTCACGCCGCTGATGGGTGAGACCCGCGCGGTTGCCGCATCGCTGGTGGGCGAGTCGGAGCTCGACCTGCCGACCTCGGAGCCCACGCGAGCGGTCGCGGCGATCGACCTCGACCGCGATGGACGACCCGAGATCATCACCGCGGGCGTCGGGGTTGCTCGGCTCTCGGCGTTCGTCAACGCCTCGCCCAACCCGGACATCGCGTGCGTGGGCGACTTGACGAATGATCTGGACGTGGATGGCGAGGACTTCGGCATCCTGGGTCTTCAGTTCGGCACGGAGCGCCTGCCGGGAACCGGTGCCGACTTCAACGCGGACGGTCGCGTCGATGGCGCGGACTTCGGGATCTTCGCCGCCAACTTCGGACGGATCTGCGGAGAGACATAATCTGATTGGTTTTTGATTGGGTTTCCATCGCACCCGGACTGGAAACTTGGGGGGAACTCGGCACGTTTGTGCCCTCCGGCTGGCAAAGGCTCGCGTATCGATATCGGTATGGCCGCTGAGGGACGCCATCCGGGGCATGCTTTCATTGACGGAACCGGATGCTGCGCGGCGCCCACTTCTTCAACGCGAAATCTGTAAAGGGAGATGATGCCCATGGGCTGTGCATCGCAAGCGTGTCGTATTTCGGGAGGTCGGCTGACGGGGATGGCGTCGGCGGTGCTGGCGCTGGCGGGACTGGCCTTCGGCCAGGCAGGAGTCGACGGTGCGGAGGGTGACGCTCCACGTCCGGTCCAGATCGCGGAAGGCGACGGCACGCCGCAATCGCCCCTCGAGGTGTTCACCGTGGCGCCGGACGAGCGGCTGAGCCCGACGACGCTCTACCTGGCAGTGGGCCGGGTGGACACCGCCGCCCGCGTCGACGTCGGGCAGCTCGCGGCGAGCGTGGACGAAGCGACCAAGGACGACCGGTTTGTGCTGCAACTCGATGGGCCGCTGACGCCCGAGCGGCGCGAGCGACTCGAAGACGCGGGCGTCGATGTCGGCGTCTACCTGCCGATGCATGCTTACGTCGTTCGCTTGCACAACGCCGACGCGCAGAAGGTCGGCCAGCTCGGCTTCGTGCGCTGGCACCACCGGTACGAAGACGGCTGGAAACTGAGCCCCGAGCTCGAGACCCGGGACTTTTCGGATGAGGCCCGGCGAATGAAGGAAGCTCAGGGCGTGCGACGCGTGGACGTGACGCTCTTCCGGGGCGTCGAACTCGTCGAGGCGATCGCCGAACTCGAGGGCATGCTCGGCGACTTCTCGCACCTCCGCACCGCACGGATGGGCGACGACACCATGGTGCGCCTGGAAATGCGAACGGATCAGCTCGATGCGCTGAAGGCGGCGACCGTCGTGCGCTTCGTGGAACCCTCGCCTGACGTGCAGCTCCGTAACAACACGGTGCGCTGGATCGTGCAGTCGAACGCGGCGAACGTGACGCCGATGTACGACGCGGGGATTCGGGGCGAGGGGCAGATCATCGGCATTATTGACAGCCGGGTGAACGAGAGTCACTGCTCGTTTAACGACAGCGCCTCCGTGGGGCCGAATCACCGCAAGATCCTGGCGTACAACACGAGCTTTGGGAGCGCCTTTCACGGCACGCACGTCGCCGGGACGGCGGTTGGCGACGCGGGCTCCGACGCTGATACGCGCGGCGTGGCGTACGAGGCCAAAATGACCTTCCACACGACGCCATCCTTCTCGGATTCGGCGCTGTACAGCCGCCTGCAACTGCACCACAACCAGGGCGCGCGGATCCACACCAACAGTTGGGGCGACGACGGGACGACGGCGTACAACGGGCTGCCGCGCGGCATCGACCGTTTCTCGTATGACTTCGAGGAGTCGCTCGTGCTCTTTGCGGTGACGAACGGCAGTTCGCTACGCAACCCGGAGAACGCCAAGAACGTGCTCGCTGTTGGCGCCAGTCAGGACACGCCCGCGCAGTCAGGGCACTGCACGGGCGGCGACGGCCCGACCGCCGACGGACGCCGCAAGCCGGAGATCTACGCCCCCGGCTGCGGGACGCTCTCGGCCTCGGGCTCGGGTTGCAGCACGTCGAGCGCGACGGGCACCTCGATGGCGAGCCCCGCGGTCGCCGGAGCCGCCGCGCTGGCCAGGCAGTACTTTGTCGAAGGGTATTACCCGACGGGCTTCGCCAACCCAAGCGAGGGCTTCACCCCGACGGGCGCCCTCATCAAGGCCACGCTCCTGAACTCCACGGTCGACATGACGAGCGTGCCCGGCTTCCCCTCGAACCGCGAGGGCTGGGGACGCCTGTTGCTCGACAACGCGCTGGCGTTGGGCGACGAACCTCGACGGCTGCTCGTCGAAGAAGTCCGCAACGCGGAAGGGCTGTCGACGGGCGAGTTCGTGGAAGTGCCGGTGGAAGTCATCGACAACCGCCTGCAGTTGAACGTGACGGCGGTGTGGACCGAACCGCCGGCGTCTTCGGGCGCATCAGTCGCGACCATCAACGACCTCGACCTCGTGGTCATTTCGCCTTCGGGTGAGACGTACGTCGGCAACGACTTCTCGGGCGGGTTCTCGGTGCTCGGCAACTCGCGCGACGACAAGAACAACGTCGAGCAGGTTCGTCTCCAGGATCCCGAGCAGGGCACCTGGATCGTCCGGATGGAGGGCTCCGCGGTCAACGTCGGGACGCAGGGTTTCGCGATCGCGGTGTCGGGTGGCTTGGAAGCGGCGGCGCTGCCCGTGCAGCTAGCGCTCGATTCGCCGGTGCCGGCTGAGCTGAACACGGGCGAGACGCTCACCGTTCAGATCGCGGTGAATCCCGGGGATGACAGCCTCGTGCCGGGCAGCGTGAGGCTGTTCGTCGCGGAGGACGGAGTGACCTTCACGCCGGCGTCGCTGTCGCAGACCGCGCCCGGCGTGTTCGAGGGTGTGATCGGTCCTTTCGAGTGCGTCGATACGCCGGCGTTCTACGCTGAGGCGCAAGGCGTCGACAGCGGCCAGCGGTTCGCGTCGGGCGCCTCGCTCGCCTCGCCCGCGACGCTGGCGATCGGCGAGACGATCCTCGGCGCCGACGAAGACCTCGAGCAGAGCACCGGCTGGGTGGTCAACCCCGACGGCACGGACTCCGCCTCCACCGGGATCTGGACGCGCGCCGAGCCCATACCCACCGGCGCGGCCCCCGGCAGCGACACCACCGAAGATGGGACGTTCGCCTTCGTCACCGGCAACGGCGGTGGCTCGCTGGGGACCGATGACATCGACGGCGGTCGCACAACACTCATGTCGCCCGCCTTCGATCTCTCGGGCCTGTCCAGCGCGACCCTGACCTACAACCGCTGGTTCTCCAACGACACCGGAGCCAGCCCGAACGACGACGCCTTCGTGATCGAGGTGAGCAACGATAACGGCGTCACCTGGACCAATCTCGAAACCGTCGGGCCCTTCGGCGCCGGCACCAGCGGGGGCTGGGTGAACGTTGAGTTCCAACTCGAGAGCTTCGTGGAACTCACGCCGCAGGTCCGCGTGCGCTTCCTCGCGAGCGACTTCGAGCCGGCTTCGGTGGTCGAAGCCGCGATCGATGATCTGCGGATCAGCGAGTTCACCTGCGAGGACGTGCCGGCGGGTTGCCCGGGCGACTTCGACGGGAGCGGAACCGTGGACGGCGCGGACTTCGGCACCTTCGGCGCGGCGTTCGGCTCCTCGGCCGGCGACGCCAACTACAACCCCGACGCCGACTTCAACGACGACGGCACGATCGACGGCGCCGACTTCGGCACCTTCGGCGCCGCTTTCGGCTCCACCTGCTCGGGCTGAGCCGCCACAACCCCGCCCGTGCGAACTCACGGGTCGAAGCGCCATCATCACACGCAACGCGGGCCGCCTCAGAGGGCGGCCCGTTTTCTCTTGGGGGCTCGTGGTGTTAGCCCGCAATCTCCTCGGCCGGCCTTGGCGCTCGTTGCGTTATTGCTACTCTGGAATCCGCACAGACTTCCGCACACATTCAGGAGGAGCAGCAGATGAAGCAGAGCGTTGTGGTGTGCGCCGTCGCCATCGGAGGCGCGCCGGCCGTGGCGTCGGCGGGCTTGGTCACGGTGCTGGATCAGGACTTCAACGTCTACGCGTTCACGGCGCCGGACGGCAACCCCTTCCCGTCGCCCGCTGGAGGGGGCGAGGGGCAGAGCTTCACCGTGGGGCTGGACGGGTTCCTCGAACGGATCGACCTGCCGGTCGGCCTCGCCGATGGACCGATTGAGTTCGGCCTGTGGCGCGGCACGGGGTATTCCGGCGAACTGCTGGCGATGGTTGAGCGCACGGCCGCGGAACTGGGCTCGCAGTTCGAGTTCGCGACGGTTTTCGACGGACTGATGATCCCGATCGAAGAAGGCGACGTGCTGACGGTGGGCGTGATTCCCAACGGCAACTTCGTCAACATGCGCGGCGCGTTCTCGTTCCAGATCGACCCCTACACCCGCGGCACCGGGATCGGGGCCGACGGCACGCCCATCAGCGTTCAGGGCGAGTTCGTCGACTTCGGGCTGCGCACGTTCGTCGCGGTACCGGGCCCGGGCCCGTTCGCGGCGTTCGCCGCGGCCGGTGTGGGGCTGCTGCGTCGCAAGCGTTGATCCAACGCAGGGAACGGATCAGGTCCAGCCGCGTTCTCCACGACGGAGGCGCGGCTTGTTGTGTTGGAGTTCAGAAGTGCAACGCCGCTACGGTCAGCGTGGCCGCCATGGCAAGCAGTGCCGCCAACTCGCGAACGGGCCTGCCGTTGACCGCGGCGAAGATGATCACGAGCGTGAGCACGCGGGCGATGGTCCCGAGGATCGACAGGCCACCCGAGGCCACGCCCGGGAGTTCGAGCAGCCATAGGCTCGGCGCCCACAGCGGGATCGCGGCCCACCAGGGCGACACGCCCGAGTTCGGCGGCAGCAGCAGCGCGAGCAGCAGCAGGGAACCGAAGACGGCGTAGATCGCCCCGCGGAGGCCCGTGGTGTGCAGCGGGTCGGTCGACAGCCCAGCAGCCAGCGGCAGGGCGAGCGCGCCCAGAGCGATCAGCGTGGCGCTGGTCGGCCATCGCAGTTTGATCGCGTCCGGCGGCGTGGTGCGCAGGAGGGCGAGCAGCACGCCCATCGCCGCGAATCCATGCACCGCCGCGACAGTCGGGCCGGCTGGAGCCCCGAGTATGACCCAAGCTGGTGCGAGCAGAGCCACGGCAATCGTGACGATCCAAGCCGCGAGGCGGGTGCCGGGGCTCAGCAGGCGATCGCTGTCGAGTTGTTCGGGCGGGATTGACACGGTATTCACAACCTCGGTGCGGATCGGCTGTACACTACATGCAGAGTCCGAGTCAGGCGGAACCCGCAGTGATCGTGGGTGTGCCAGGATGGCTGCAATCCGCCCGAGGAGGGAGCGGACGCTCGTGCGAAGCGAAGCTGGGTCGGCGGACGCGCGTGCGGCGGGGCCGCCACCGAACAGGACGAACGGCGCGAACCACAGGGGCGATAACGCCGATACGCTTGGGGTGATGACCAATCGCGGCACGTCGGGCTCGACCAGAACAGGGCGGCTGATCGATCCGGTGAACGGGCCGGCTGAGTCTCCGGAAGAGCGCACAGCTGAAAGCGGCGCCTCGAAGACGAAGTCGACGTCGAAGTCACCCGCGACGAAGCCCGCCAAGCCGGTCGACAGCGATAAGCGCATCAAGACCTTTGTGCTCGACACGAACGTGCTCGTCCACAACCCAAAGGCGCTGTTCGTCTTCCAGGAGAACAACGTCGTCATCCCCTTTACGGTCCTGGAGGAGTTGGACCGCTTCAAGGGCGACAATGACAACCGCGGTCGGAACGCGCGCGAGGCGATCCGCTATCTGGACCAACTGCGCGCTGCGGGGCGTCTGCACGACGGCGTGAGCCTGGGCAACGGCGAGCCGGCGGTCGACGCGGCGAAGGGATACAAGGCCACGGGCACGCTCCGCATCGACTTCGCCCCGGAGCAGCGGCCGAAGCCGCTGCTCAACGACACGCCCGACAACCGAATCATCTCGGTGGCGCACGACCTGAAGGCAAGCGGCGAGCGCGTGGTCTTCGTGTCGAAGGACATCAACTGCCGCATCCGCTCGGACTCGCTGGGTATTCCTACCGAAGACTTCCAGAACCAGAAGGTCAACGTCGATGAGTTGTACACCGGGTACCTGACGCTGCGCGTGCACGGGGAACTGATCGATGAGCTCTATGCCGAACGCATGCTGGCGATTGCCGCGCTTGAAGAAGCGGCAGCCGAGCAGAGCGGCTACGAACCCGGCGAGCATGACCTGCTGCCGCCCAACGGCTTCGCCCTGCTCATCGACGCGACCGACGAGTCGCACACCGGCCTCGCCCGACGCATCGGGGACACCGACCAGCTCACGCCCATCGCCGGCCAGCGCAACAAGCCGGTCTACGGCATCATGGCCCGCAACGTCCAGCAGACCATGGCCCTCGACCTGCTGCTCGACGACTCGGTCCGTCTGGTCACGCTCATCGGCTCGGCGGGCACGGGCAAGACGCTCATGGCCGTCGCCGCGGGCATGAGCAAGGTCTTCACCGGCGAGGACCGCTACGACAAGCTGCTCGTGGCGCGACCGATCATGCCCATGGGCCGCGACCTGGGCTACCTGCCCGGCGACAAGGACGAGAAGCTCGTGCAGTGGATGCAGCCGATCTTCGACAACCTGACGTACCTCATGTCGACCCGCGGCTCGCACACGCAGCACGCCGACAGCCAGAGCGCCGAGCAGCGGATCAACAAGATGATCGCCGACGGCAAGCTTGTGCTCGAAGCGCTGACCTACATCCGCGGCCGGAGCATCCCGCACCAGTTCATGATCGTCGATGAGGCACAGAACCTCAGCCCGCACGAGGTCAAGACCATCGTTTCCCGCGTCGGCGAGGGCACCAAGATCATCTTCACGGGCGACATCGACCAGATCGACAATCCCTACCTCGACTCCTCGTCCAACGGGCTGTCCTATCTTGTCGAGCGGATGAAGGGCTCGGGACTCGTCGGGCACATCACGCTGGCGAAGCCCGAACGGTCGAACCTGGCGAGTCTGGCGACGGAGCGGCTGTAGGCGAAAGTTCGTGCGACAGCACGAGTGAACCATAACGCGGGCTCGCTCGACGTTTGCAGCGTGAGACAGGGCTTTCCCGAATCCTGATGCGCACTGACTTGCTCTGAACTGTGGGGTGATTACGATGTTTTCGCACACGCGGTGGACATGGGTCGCCGCATTCGAGGGAGCAGATCGAGGAGCCTCATCATGGCGTGGAATCGGGTCGCATCGCGGATGGGTGTTGTTGCAGTCACGTTTGCCGGTCTGGCGAATGCCCCGGCGGCGCTGGCGGGCGTGGTCGAGATGGACTGGGTGACGGTCGGTGACGTCGGGAACGTCGACGACGTGACGTTTTCGGGATCAGCTGGCGCCGTGGACTACGCGTACCGCATCGGGACCTACGAAGTTACCAATGCGCAGTATGCGACCTTTCTGAACGCCGCCGCTCGAAGCGACCCAACCGGCCTGTACAGCATCGGCATGGGCTTCGATGCCCGCGGCGGGATCATCCGGTCGGGTTCCGAAGGCAGCTTCACCTATTCGGTCAAGCCGAACATGGGCAACAAGCCCGTGAACTTCGTGAGCTGGTTCGACGCCGCTCGCATGGCCAACTGGATGACCAACGGCCAGCCGACCGACGGCAGCGGCACCGAGTCGGGCGTGTACACCCTCGATGGCCCCACCTCCGTCAGCGCTATCACCCGCGACCTCAACGACACCAGCCAGGTCTTCCTGCCGACGGAGGACGAGTGGTACAAAGCGGCCTACTACCAACCCGCCTCGCGCGGCGGCGATGACGACGGGTACTGGCTCTTTGCCACGCAGAGCAACGAAACCCCGACCGTCGCGACCGCGACCTCCACGGGCGATGTCGCCAACCCCGGACCGGACACGGTCAACTACAACAACAGCGTCGTTTGGGGCGGCAACGTCAACGTGACCAGTGTTGGCTCGGCGGGCAACACAAGCTTTTACGGGGCCTACGACATGGCCGGGAACGTCTCGGAGTGGAACGAGACGATCGACCCCGGCGGATTGCACGTCTTCAGCGGCGGCTCATATCTTGACGCCTCAATGTTTTTGGAAGCGTCAACCCGAGGGGCCGCCCAGCCCACGCTCGACTTCAGCAACGCCCGCGGCTTCCGGTTTGCCAGTCCGGTGCCCGGACCGGGTACGCTGGCGCTTACGATCGTTACCGCTCCGCTGGTTTCGCGTCGGCGGCGCGGCTGAATCGCGGCGCCCTTCACCGTCTCCCGCCGCCGTTACCGCTCCACACGCGGCGACAACCGATCCCCCACCACCTTCGCCTTGAGCAGCAGGACCGCCGTCTGGAGCTGCGGGTCGACGCCTTCGGCGACGAGGGCCGCCGGGTCGGTCGGGCCGCCTTCGAGGATGGTGTTGCCCTGCTCGTCAACCGAGATCACGTCGGCGTCGCGGCGGAGCTCGAGGGCTTCGGAGATCTCGCTGGGCGTCATGCGGATCTCAACGTCGGGCGAGATGCCGAAGTCGGTCTTACCGGGGCGACGGTGGATGAGCCGCCCGCCCGGGAGCTTGTAGTACTGCGTGGTGAGCTTGAAGGCCGCGCGGCCTCGGCGGTCGAGCGGGAAGATGCGCTGGACCGAGCCCTTGCCATACGTGCGCGTGCCAACGAGGACGGCTTTGTCGTAGTCCTGGAGCGCGCCGGCGACGATCTCCGAGGCCGAGGCCGAGCCACCGTTGACGAGCACGACGATGGGCAGGTCGTCGATCATCGCGCGGCCGCGCCGCGCGACCTGACGGTCCTGCTCGATGCCGCGCGCGTCTTCCTGTGTAACGACGACGCCGCCGTCGACGAAGAGATTGGTCATCGAGACGGCTTCGTCGAGTAGGCCGCCCGAGTTGTAGCGCAGGTCAAGGATCAAGGCGTTGAGGCCCTGACGGCGCATCGAGCGGATGGCGTCTTCCGTCTGGCGGGTTGCGCCGAGCAGGAACTGCGACAGGCGGAGGTAGCCGATGCCGGCTTCCTTGTCGACGAACCAGTCCCACTCGCGTTCGTCGGCCCCGACGCGCTTCCAGCCGCGGGCGGCGTAGAGGGGGATGACCTCGCGGGTGAGCGTGTACTCGATGAACTCGTCGGCGCTCTCGCGCTCGATGCCGAGCTTCACCTGCGAACCAGCGGGGCCGGTGATGCGTTCGACCGCCGCATTGACGCCCAGGCCGATGGCCGATTCGCCATCGATCTCGGCGATGATGTCGCCCGGGCGGACGCCGGCGCGGAAGGCGGGCGTGCCGGCGACTGGGGTGACGACCTCGAGCTCGAGCGCGTCGTTCTGGGTGATCTGGATGCCGACGCCCTTGAAGTTGCCCTGCGTCGTGCGGTTGGCGCGCTCGATGGACTCGGGCCAGTAGAACTCGGAGTACTCGTCGAGCCGCTCGGCGGCGCCGTTGCCGAACTCGTGGAGCAGGGCCTCGATGGGCACGTTGATCGTCTCGCGGTTGGAGCGGGCGACGACGCTCAGGGCGCGGTCGACGTCGTAGTTGCTCAAACGCCGGTCGAGCCGTTCGATCACCCGCAGGTTCAGATCGACCTGCTCGATGAACTCGGTGCGGGCGTCCTCGTCGTCGAGCGCGGGCATGGCGGTTGCCAGTTCGGGCGTGGTCGCCATGACGCGCAGGGCGTGGAAGCCGCCCTTGAGCATCTCGCGGATCGGCACCGCGTCGATATGGGCGTCGGCGGCACGCTTGATGGCCCGGCTCACCATGTCGGGCCGCAGCCCCTCGATGCGATCGCGCCACGTCGGGCCCGTCTCGTTGAAGGGTGGTAGCGGGTCCTCGCCGTCGGCGACGCGCTCCTCCGAAACCATGTCGTACAGCACTTCGGGTGCGTAGAAGCCGATCATCCGACGACGCTGAGATAGGCGACGCCACTCTTCTTCGAACGTCGTCCGGGGTTCGTGGAGCACATGCAGGGCGGCGTAGAGCCGGAAGGCGTGCAGCCAGTCGCGGTCGGCCTCGAACTGCGCCGCGCGGTTGGCGACCTGCTGGATCACGCGCCCCACCTCGGGCCGGCCCACAAAGTTTTCTGGGTCGCCCTCGACATCCTGCTTCTCCAGCAGCAGACGCATGGCCTCCTCGTAGTCACTCTGGGCCAGCGCGTCATCAAGCTCGGCGCGGAGCTCGGCCAGACGCTGATCACGGGCCTCCTGCCGCTCACCGATGTGCTCGACGTACCCCTCAACGAGACCCTCGAGGCGTTCCACGGCCGGGTCACCCGCGTCGGGCATCGTGGAGAGAAGGCGGACGGTCTGGCCATCGCCTTGGGTGGCGGAGTTCCAGAGGGCCTTGGTCCAGTCGGCGACTCGTTCGAGCGAAGCCGCCGCGGGCGAGGCCAGGGTCGCAAGCATCGCGATGCCGAAGAGCGCGGAGCGGACCGGTTTGCCGGGCGAGCGGAGGCGTGATGAAGGGGTCGCAAGGAGACGTGTGGTCATGCTGTGCTCCGCTGGTAAGAGGCCGGGGCGATCATGGGCCCGAGAACGAGAACGCCGACGCCCGGCTGGTTGTTCCGGCATCGGTCCTATCCGGTCCCTCATCCACACGTGTTTCGGGTGTAGGACCGGGCACGACGATGCTGGGAGAGGCTACGGGTATCGTCGAGCGGTTGTACAGGGATTCTCGGGCGGCGTTTCGTCGACAGGCGAATGGGAGACATGTCGGCAGCCCCGACGGGCGGGTACTGTTATTGCATGGAAGGCTTCGCGTTGCTGGCGGTATCGGATGTTCCCACGGAGGCGGGCGTGCCGGCGAGCGCGGAAGCTCCGGTCACTTCCACGCTCGAGGACGCCTCGCCGCGCCGCGATGATCAGAGCGTTCAGGCGCGGGCATTGACCGAGGCCCTCCTGCTGTTGGTGGCTCTGTGCGTGGTGAGCGTGTTGGTGCTGATCCTGCTGATCGTGGCGCGTCGGCTGAGGCGACCAGCGGTGCGAGGCGGCAGAGGCAAGCGGGCCAAGCCCGCGATGAGTGCGTGGACCGAGGCGGGGGCGCGAGCCCGAGTCGAGCCGGGTGCCGACGAAGACTTTGGCGACCTGGCCAATGAGATCAACCCGGACGACGACGACCCTGACGCCGACACCTGGGACGATGCCAGCGGGCCGCGGCGCGGATGAGCACGCGACGGCTTGCGATCGTGACCGGAGGCACACGCCGCGTGGGCCGAGCCATCGCGGTTGGGCTCGCCAGAGCGGGCTACGACGTGGTCGTCACGACGCGCAACCCAGGGTCGGATGATGCTCGCCTTGCGACAGGCGAGATGGAAGCAGCCGGAGCCGGCGTCGACGTGCTGGAGATGGACCCGGCAGATGAGGCCTCGGTAGAAGTTGCGGCCAAGCAGGTGCTGGCGATGCACCGGCCGATCGACGGGCTGGTGCACAACGCTTCGGCGTATGAGCAGTCGCCGCTGGAAGAGCTATCGGCCGGGAAGATCCGACGCGACCTGGACGTGCACGTCCTGGCTCCCCTCCTCCTGACCGCCCGGCTCGCTCCCGCGCTGGGCCGATCGGAAGCGCGGGGCGGCTCCTGCGTGCTGTGCATGTGCGACATCCACGCGGCCGACCGTCCCCGAAAGAAGTTCGCCAGCTACGCGGCGTCCAAGGCCGGGCTGGCGCAACTGGTCGCGAATCTGGCGGTCGATCTCGCACCGCGGACACGGGTGCTTGGCCTGGCGCCGGGCGTCGTGGCGTGGCCGGACGAGGGCTTCGAGGCCGACCGCGAGATGCAGCGGCGGTATCTCAAGCGTGTGCCGCTCGGGCGGGCGGGAACGCCCGAGGAAGCGGCCCACGCCGCGGTCTTCCTCATGCGCGAGGCGACGTACCTCACCGGGCAGGTCATCCGCATCGACGGCGGGCGGTGGCTCGGCTGACCACCGCCACAGCGCGAGCGGGGATCGACCGATGTGAGGCGGCCGGCTATACTCGCCGCCCAACCCCTCGCCCGGGTGGCGGAATTGGCAGACGCGCCAGCTTGAGGTGCTGGTCCCCGTTTTAGGGGGTGGAGGTTCGAGTCCTCTCCCGGGCATTGGGACGACGCCGGCTCTTGGAGTCGGCGTCGTTCGTTTTTGGGCGATCCGTTCCGGCTACGGTTCAGGATGCCCCAACGCGCGCTGGAGCAAATCGATCGGAGCGGCGCCGACACGCTGCGCGTCAGCGAGTCCTTCGTGAGCCTCCAAGGCGAGGGCAAGCTCGCGGGCGTCGCCTCGTTCTTCGTGCGCACCAGCGGGTGCAACCTCCGGTGCGGGTGGTGCGACACCCCCTACGCGAGTTGGGCCCCCGAAGGCGAAACGCGCTCTATCGGCTCCCTCGTCGATGATGCACGCCGTTCGGGCGTGCGTCATGTGGTCCTCACCGGCGGCGAGCCCATGCTCTTCGCAGGGATCACCACCCTCAGCCACGCCCTGCGAGCGGAAGGCTTCCATATCACGATCGAAACCGCCGGCACTGTGATCCGCGACGTCGGCTGCGACCTGATGAGCCTCTCGCCCAAGCTGATGAACTCCACGCCGCGCAACGACCCGCGGGATCCCGAAGGCGTCTGGGCGAAACGGCACGAGGAGCGGCGGCTGAACGCCGAGGCCCTGCGCACACTGTGGGGGGGCGACTGGGACCGCCAGTGCAAGTTCGTCGTCACGGGCGAGGCCGACATGCCCGAGATCGAGCGCGTGCTGGAGATGCTCGGCGACTGGCGGCCCGAAGACATCATGCTCATGCCTGAGGGCGTCGAGGAGCCGACGCCCGACGTACGCGACGCCGTTGCCGAGCTCTGCGTCCGGCGGGGCTTTCGCTACTGCCACCGCCTGCACATCACGCTCTACGGCGACACGCGGGGGACCTGACGCGTCGCCTGCGGACCAAGCCGTGAACCGGCTACGCTCTCCGCCCGATGGCCGGCAACCGCGACACGCCCGCGATGCGGCAATACGCCGCGTTCAAGAAGCAGCACCCCGAGTGCGTGCTCTTCTTTCGCATGGGCGACTTCTACGAGATGTTCGACGACGACGCGCTCGTCGCCAGCCGCGTCCTGGGCATCACGCTGACGCAGCGCACCGCCGGCATCCCGATGGCGGGCGTGCCCTACCACCAGCTCGACCCGTACCTCAAGCGGATGATCGAAGCCGGTCACCGCGTGGCGGTGTGCGACCAGGTGCAGGACGCCAAAGAGGCCAAGGGCGTCGTCGAGCGCGCGGTCACGCGCGTCGTCACGCCGGGGACGCTCGTGGAAGAATCGCTGCTCGAAGGCGAGCACACCAACCACCTCGCGGCGATCGCCTTCGCTGACGAGGGCGACGCGCCGGACGCGACGGTGGGGCTGGCGATCGCCGAGCTGTCGACGGGCTCGTTCGTGATCACGACGACGACCGCTGAGCGAGCCGCGGACGAGCTGACGCGGCACGGCGTGCGCGAGCTGCTCTTTGCCCAGGTCGGCGCGAGCGAAGCACCGCCGCGCGTGCAGGCGATTCTCGATCGCATGGACCTCTCCGGCACAGCGCGGCCCGCGTGGCACTTTCGCCGGCATGAGGCGCTCGAGGCGCTGCGTGAGCAGTACGGCGTCGCGTCGCTGGCAGGATTCGGCATCGACGAAGCCGAGGACCCGACGGTGCCGCCCGCGGGCGCCGTGATCCGCTACCTGCGCGAGACGCAGGCGCTCGACCACAGCGCGTCGCCGACGAGCGAGGGGTTCAGCTCGGGCTCGGCGGCCGCGATGATGCGGCGCGAGCGCTCACTGGCGCACTTGGGCGTACCGCGTCGCGACGAGCCGTCGTCGCACGTACTGATCGACGCCGTAGCGCTGCGCGCATTGGAAGTGGAGCGCACCACGCGGACGGGCGACGTGGAAGGATCGCTGCTGGGACTCTTCCGGCATGCGCACGCCGGCGGCTGCCGCACGCCGATGGGTAAGCGGCTGCTGCGCGAGTGGCTGTGCGCGCCCAGCGGCGAGCGAAGCGTGATCGAGCGTCGGCACGAAGTGGTGGATCTGCTGGTGGGCGACGGCACGCTCGCTGAGGCGATCGGCGAGCACCTGCGCTCGGTGCAGGACGTGCCGCGGATCGCGGCGCGCGTGGGGCTGGGCCGCGCGACGCCGCGGGACGTCGTGGCGCTCGGGCGATCGCTGGCGGCGATCGAGCCGCTGTTGGCGGCGATGCGCGACGCGCCGGTGCTCGAGCATCTGCGTGGCGCGCTGCAGGCGGCGCACGGGCAGACCGCGGGCGTCGCCGAGGCGATCCTCTCGACGTGCGTCGAGCAGGCGCCGGCGTCGCTGCGGGAGGGCGGGCTGATCCGCGATGGCGTCGACGCGCAGCTCGACGAGGCCCGAGCGCTGCAGGGCGGCGCGCAGGACTGGCTCGCGCAGTACCAGGCCGAGCTCGTCGAGCAACACGAGCTGCCGAACCTCAAGGTGGGGTTCAACAAGGTGTTCGGGTACTACATCGAGCTGCCGCGCGCGCAGGCCGCCCGCGCACCCGAAGCCTTCACGCGCAAGCAGACGCTGAAGAACGCCGAGCGGTACATCACGCCCGAGCTCAAGGAGTACGAGGACCGTGTGTCGCACGCCGCCGACCGCGCGATCCAGCGCGAGCAGCACCTGTTCAACGCGCTGTGCGCACGGGCGGCGGAGCAAACGCGGGCCATCCAGGACGCCGCGCGATGCGTCTCCGAGCTCGACGTGCTGCTCGCCTTCGCCGACAAGGCGCGCCGGCGCGGGTGGTGCCGACCGGCGATGACGAGCGAGCCGACGCTGGTCATCCGCGACGGGCGGCACCCCGTGCTCGACGAACTGCTCGACGAGCGCTTCGTGCCGAACGACTGCGTGCTGGCGTGTCTCGAGGCCGAAGATGCGCAGGAGCGGGCGGCGTGCGCGCTGATCACCGGGCCCAACATGGCCGGCAAGAGCACGTACATCCGCCAGGTGGCGCTGGCGGTGCTGCTGGCGCACGCGGGGTCGTTCGTGCCCGCGGGCGAGGCGCGGATCGGCCTGACCGATCGCATCCTCACGCGCGTCGGCGCCGACGATGCGCTGCACCGCGGGCAATCGACCTTCATGGTCGAGATGATCGAGACCGCGTCGATCCTGCACCACGCGACGGAGCGCTCGCTGGTGATCATCGACGAGCTCGGCCGCGGCACGAGCACGTACGACGGGCTCGCGCTCGCCGAGGCCGCGCTGCTGCACCTTGCCGGCGATGGCGATGGAACAGCGCCACGCACGCTCTTTGCGACGCACTACCACGAGATGACGCGGCTGGCCGACGAACACCCCGGCCGCATCCGTAACCTGCATGTCGCGGTGCGCGAACTCGGGCACGAAGTGGCCTTTCTGCACCGCATCCTGCCGGGCAAGGCCGACCGCTCATTCGGCGTACACGTCGCTCGGCTAGCGGGGATGCCGGCACCGGTCGTCGACGCGGCCGACGCACGTCTTCACGAACTCGAGGAAGCCGCCCGCCGCCTCCACGGCTCGCCCACCCCGCTGCCTCCTCCGCCCGCACGGCAACTGGGCCTCTTCGTCCAGCAGCCACACCCGGTGGTCGACGAGATCAAGCGCATCGAGCTCGACGCCATGACGCCGCTGCAGGCCTTCGATGCGCTGCGCCGCCTGCGCGAGAGCGTCGAGCACGCCCGTGAAAGCGGTGGGCCCCGCCGGCCAATACAGTAAACGTCATGAACCACGCGAACCACGACGGACATGATGATGAGCGGACGGCGGAAGATGTGCTGCTCGAGCCGACGTTCACGCCGAATGTGAAGGTGTATTACGCGGTCGTCGCGACGACGGGCTTCGGCGTGCCGCTGCTCTTGATCGGAATCGTGCTGGCGCCGTTCACGTTGGGCCTCTCGATCTTCTCGGCGGTGCTCGTCACCGGCGGTGTCTTCGCGCTGGCCCGATGGTTCGCCGGGATGTACTTCGATCGCATGTCGTGCACACTCACGCGTCGGTTGCTGCACGTCCGCAAGGGCGTGCTGGTGCGCAAGGAGCAGTCGATCCCGCTGGACAAGATCACCGACCTCGCAACGATGCAGGGCCCTATCCAGCGCTGGCTGGATCTCGAGGCGCTACGCGTCGAGACCGCGGGGCAGGGCTCGGGAACGCAGGGCGGAGCCGCGATGATCATCGGCGTCCGCGACCCGCGCGGCTTCCGCAAAGCGGTGCTCGACCAACGCGACCGCGTCGTCGCGTCAGCCGACTCGGGCGTGCCGCTGAACGACGTCAGCGCCGCCGGCGACGAGGCGCGAGATTCGACGAACGGCCCGACGATGGCCGACGTGCACGACACGCTGCTGCGCATCGAGGACCTGGTGCGCAACAGCGCACGTTCGCGGGGCGAGTGAGCCTCAGCGCGCCGACGCCGCGGGCCGTGGTCGATCCGCCGGCTACCATCGGCTTTCGCCCAGTCACAGGAGACGCCGATGGCGACCGCTCTGGACCACTACGTGACGCTCGGCCGCTCGGGCCTACGCGTCAGCCCGCTCTGCCTCGGCGCGATGACCTTCGGCGACGAATGGGGCATCGGCGGCGACGACGAGCAGTCCTTCGGGGTGCTCGAGGCCTATCTCGACGCCGGCGGCAACTTCATCGACACCGCCAACATCTACAACAAGGGCCATTCCGAGGTCGTGCTCGGCGACTACATCAAGGACCGGCACGCGACGGGCCAGGCCGGCGCGACCTTCCCGCTGCGCGATCGGCTCGTCATCGCGACCAAGTGGCTGGGCAACATGTACCCGGGCGACCCGAACGGCGGCGGTGCGCACCGCAAAGCGCTCATGGAAGGCGTGCACCACTCGCTCCGCCGACTGCGGACCGACTACATCGACCTGCTCTGGATGCACTTCTGGGATCAGCACACGCCCATCGAGGAAACGATGCGCGGCCTCGACGACCTCGTGACCGCCGGCAAGGTGCGCTACATCGGCTTCTCGGACACGCCCGCGTGGAAGTGTGCCCAGGCGCAGACCATTGCGCACTTCCGCGGCTGGAACCCGCTGATCGGCCTGCAGATCGAGTACTCGCTGGTCGAGCGCACCGCGGAAGGCGAACTGCTGCCGATGGCGCGCGAGCTCGGTCTGGGCGTGACGCCCTGGTCGCCGCTCAAGGGCGGGCTGCTCACGGGCAAGTACCGCAAGGGCGAGCGGCCGGAACGCGGACGCATCGGCGAGGACTCGGATCACCTCTCGGAGCGCAACTTCGCGATCGTCGACGCGCTGGAGGCGATCGCGAAGGAGGCCGACTGCTCGATCGCGCAGGCGGCGCTCGCCTGGGTACGCTCGCGCGCGGGCGTGAGCTCGACGATCATCGGCGCGCGCACGCTCGACCAACTGCGCGACAACCTCGGCTCGCTCGACGTCTCGCTCAACGACGATCAGCTCGAGAAGCTCGACGATGTGAGCAAGCCGAGCCTGAACTTCCCGCACGACTTCCTGAACTTCGTGACCACCGGTATCCAGAACGGCACGACGGTCAACGGCGTGCCTTCGGAGACGTGGGGCGCGAGCCCGCAGAACGACGGCGAGCGCTGGTGAGCGCGCGGGTGAACCGCCGGCGGTGGGTCGCGCTGCTCGTCGTATGGGGCATCTTCTTCGTGGTGCTCGGTATCGTGCATCTCGTGCGCACCATCAATGCGCCCCCCACGCCACAGCCCACCTCCCAACCGGCGCCCTCCACCCCCGCGCCCGCGTCCCCCACGCCTCCAATCCCAGCCACGACGGAGACCGACGATGCTGAGCCCTGAGTTCCTCGAGCAGAAGTTCACCGCCGCCGAGACGTACGACGAGCACGTCGCCCGAGGCAACGAGCAGCAGCGGACGGCGTGGACGAACATGGAGCAGCAGGTGTCGCTGAGCGATGCCCAGCGCGTGACGCTCGGCGGCTTCACGCGTGAGATGAAGGTGCTGGTGTCGTCGGGCGTGTGGTGCGGCGACTGTTCGCAGCAGTTGCCCTTCCTGAAGGTCATCGCCGACGCGTCACCCGCGTCGCCGTTGGACGCCGGACGGAAGGCCGTCGACCTGCGGTTCGTCGACCGCGACGAGCACAAGGACTTGGCGGAGCGTGTGATGATCTGCGGCGGGATGCGCGTGCCGGTAACGATCTTCATGGCCGAGGACTTCGCGCCGGTGTCGATCTTCGGCGACCGGACGATCACGCGGTATCGGGCGATAGCCGAGCGTCAACTCGGCGCGGCGTGCGCTGTGCCCGGCGCGCCGGTGCCCGATGACGAAGCGGCCGGAACCCTGGCAGACTGGCTCGAGGAGGTGGAACGGGTGCACCTCGTGCTGCGCCTCAGCGCACGGCTCCGCGATCGGCACGGCGACTGATCAACCCTCGGCGCGGTCGTCGGCCCGCTCACGCCGCGCTCGCTTGTGCTCCTCGCGTGCCTCCTGCTCCTCGTAAACGCCGTGCGCCTGGACGGCTCGGGCGCGGGCGACAACGCCGGAGAGGTCACCCTCTCGCTCATCGAGGTCCGCGAGGACTTCCCGCTTGCCGTAGAGGATGACGGTGTCGCCCGCATGGATGGTGTCGTTTGCGCGTGGCGCGCCGACGAATGCCCCGCTGGACCGCTGGACGCCCAGCACGAGCACGCCTTCCTCGGGGAGCGCAAGGTGGAACAGGGTGCGCCCGGCGAGCCAGTCGCCCTCGCGAACGCCGATCTCGGCGACCGCGTAGCCGCGGGCCAGATGCAGCAAAGCGGCGTAGTCGCGGATCTCCAGATCGGTCGTTCGGCGCCGCAGCCACAGAGAAGCAGTCGCGTGAGGTGGGCGTCGA
>CAYTSW010000026.1:0-26525 GCA_964440605.1 uncultured Phycisphaeraceae bacterium
GGTTGGCGTTGATGACCTTCTCCTTCTTCTTGGAGATGGCCTTGATGAGCGAGTAGGCCGCGCGCAGCGGGATGCCGCCCAGCGCGTGGACGATCTGCATCACCTGCTCCTGGTAGATCATGATGCCGTAGGTGTCGCGGGTGTAGCCGTCGACGATGGGGTGGACTTCGGGGACCGGCTCGTTGCCGTGCTTACGCGCGTTGTACGACGGGATGAGGTCCATCGGGCCTGGGCGGAAGAGCGCGTTGGCGGCGATGAGGTCCTCGAGCCGGTCGGGCTTCATCTCCGTGAGCAGGCGCCGCATGCCGCCGGACTCGAACTGGAAGACGCCCGTCGTATCGCCTCGGCGGAAGAGCTCGAAGACGCGGTCGTCGTTGTACGAGAGGTTGTCGAGGTCGA
The DNA here is from genome assembly GCA_964440605.1 of uncultured Phycisphaeraceae bacterium. Classification (GTDB taxonomy): domain Bacteria; phylum Planctomycetota; class Phycisphaerae; order Phycisphaerales; family UBA1924; genus CAYTSW01. Next base: position 400 of record CAYTSW010000026.1, read on the forward strand.
GCGGGTCGGTCTCGCGGCGCGTCGCCTCGTCGGGCAGCTCGCGATCATGACAGATCGCCTGCCAGATCGCCTCGGGCTCGAGCGTCTCACGGATGAGGGCCTTCGCACGCTCGATGATCGAGAGCGTGCGCAGACCCAGAAAGTCCATCTTCAGCAGGCCGACGGCTTCGCACGTCGGGCCGTCCCACTGCGTGACGATCTCGTCGTCGCCGCCCGAGGGTTGCTTGTAGAGCGGGACGATCTCGTGCAGCGGGCGCGTCGCGACGACGACGCCCGCGGCGTGGACCGATGAGTGCCGCGCTTGGCCCTCGATGACGCGACCGGTGTCGATGATGCGGCGGACGAGGTCGTTCTCGTCGTACTTCCTCTTGAGGTCGGGCTCGCGCGCCAGCGCTTTGTCGAGCGTCATCTTCAGCTCTTCGGGCACGAGCTTGGCCAGCTCGTCGACCTCCTTCAGCGGCATCTCGTACACGCGGCCGATGTCGCGGATCGCCGCGCGCGCCTTGAGCGTCCCGAACGTGATGATCTGCGCGACGTGCCCGTACTTCTTGCGGACGTAGTCGATGACGGCGGCGCGGCCGTCCTGGCAGAGGTCGATATCGATATCGGGGTACTCGGAGCGGTCGGGGTCGGTGAAGCGCTCGAAGAGCAGGCCGTACTCGACGGGGCAGGCGTTGGAGAGGCCGAGGAGGTAGCCGACCATGGTGCCGACGCCCGATCCGCGGGCGTTGGCGGGGATGGCGTGCTGGCGGGCCCAGTTGACGAAGTCCCAGACCATCATGAAGTAGGCGGAGATGTGCTTGTCGGCGAGGATGCCCAGCTCGCGGTCGAGCCGCGCGCGGATGGCCTTGGCGCGCTCGGAGTCCGCGTTCGGATCGGCGACCTTCGCCCCGTAGCGCCAGATGAGGCCCGCCTCGCAGAGCTCGCGCAGCGCCGCGTCGCAGTCGCGCTCCAGCTCACGCTGACGGGCGGCGCGCTCGCCATCGTTGGTGATCGACGCCAGCTCCCCAACGGGCTCGAGGTCGTATTTCGCGCAGAACTTCTTGAACCACGCGGTGCGGTCGGGCTCACCCTTGTATTCCAGCGGCGTCTCGGGGCGCCGGACGAGCACCACCGGCGCGTGGTTCTCGAAGGGGATCTCAACGTTGCAGCGCTCGGCGATGCGCACGGTGTTGTCGCACGCCTCCTTGCCAACCTCGGGGTACGTCCCCTCGAAGAGCTCGCGCATCTGCTGCGGGCTCTTGACGTACAGCTCGGGCGTGTAGCGCATGCGCGCCGGGTCGGCTTTGATCTTGCCCGTCGAGATGCAGATGAGCGAGTCGTGCGCGTCGTGGTCTTCCGCCTTGAGGAAGTGCGCGTCGTTGTCGCACACCAAGGGCAGCTTGAGTTCTTGCGCCAGCCGGATGAGGTGCGGGTTGATCGCGATCTGCTCGGGCACGTGGTGCTGCAGCTCGACGTAGAACCGCGGGCCCGTGCCGTCGTCGCGGAAGGTCTGCGCGTGCCACCTGGCGACGTCGACGGCGCGCCGGTAGTGCTCCTCCGAGCCGGTCTTCTCGTACTCGACGAGGTGGAACGCGAGCTCGGAGCCGAGGTGACCGTTGATGGCGATCAGCCCCCCGTTGAGCCGCTCGAGCAGTTCGCGGTCGATGCGCGGCTTGTAGTAGAACCCGGTGAGGTAGGCCTCGGAGGCGAGCTCCATGAGGTGCTGCCAGCCTTCGAGGGTCTCGGCGAGGAGGACGAGGTGGTAGCCGCCGTCCTGCACGCCGGTGTACGTCTTGTCGGTGCGCGGTCCGGGCGCGACATAGGCCTCGCACCCGAGGATGGGCTTGACGCCCGCCTCGCGGGCGGCCTGGTAGAAGGCCATCATGCCGAAGAGGTTGCCGTGGTCCGTCACGGCGACCGCGTCCATCCCGAGTTCCTTGACGCGGGCGACGAGCTTGTCGACGCGGTTCCCGCCGTCGAGCAGCGAGTACTCCGAGTGCAGGTGGAGGTGGACAAAGCCGTCGCGGGCGGTGGTGTCGGACCGTTGGGTGGTCATCAGCGTGCGGCGTTCCTTCCGGCGAGCGAGCTCATGCTGTGGCGCGACGGCCCTGCCTCCACCAGATGTTGCCCACCGTTGGCGGAGGAACAAGGCTGAGCGGCAGCCGCATGGTACCCCGCTCGTCAAGCGGCCCGGCGTGCCGACAGGCGATCCACAACACCAAACTATATCCGAACGTCACGGGCGCATCGACGGCTGACGTGTCCCGCGAAGCGGCGTCGATCAGGGAATATCGGTCGGGCCAGTGAGGATGATCTCGCCGTCGGCCCGTGCGGGCGCGCCAGTGTCGGTGCGGCCGGGCCGCAGGAGATTGGGCGGCACCCGCCGCCGTTTGGAGACCCGTTCCATGACCCACCGTCTTATCCGTCTCAGCGCGATCGCTGCACCCGCGCTCGGCCTGTGCGCCGCCCTCGCCCACGCCGGCGCTCAGCCCGAAGCCCTCAACGTCCAGTTCAAGTCCATCGACTTCGTCGCAGGCGTCATCGAGATCACCAACTGCGGAGACACCACCGTCGACCTCGACGGCTGGCGCTTCTGCTCCCACTCCGACCTCGACGACCGCGACTACACCGGCCTCACCAGCCTCAACGGACGCTCACTCGCGCCCGGCGAGAGCCTTTTCATCCACACCCAGAACGACGCCGACGAGCCCGACGAGATCAACATCTCCGCCCTGGGCAACTTCGAACAACTCCGCGGCCTCACGCCCGGCTCGGCCTACTCCATCAATCTCTTTTGGCCCAACGGCGGCTCGATCAGCTTCGGCAGCCCCGCCGACATGGCCGACCACGTCCAATGGTCCTTCGGCGGCGTGAACGCCGGGGGCCTCGCCGACACCCGCAACGGCGTCGCCTTCAACGCCGGCCTCTGGACCTCCACATCCAACTGGATCGCCACCTCCGCCACCACCACCCGCGTCAACCTCACCGACACCACCTGCGCCGTGCTGCACTCCTCGGCCAACTACGAGGTGATCGAAGAGGTCGAGCCGGTGAACGACTGCCCCAGCGACTTCAACAACGACGGCATGGTCGACGGCGCCGACTTCGGCACCTTCGGCGCCGCCTTCGGCTCCATGAGCGGCGACGCCAACTTCCTCGAAGCCGCCGACTTCGACGCCAACGGCGTCATCGACGGCGCCGACTTCGGAGCCTTCGGCGCCGAGTTCGGACGCACCGACTGCCTCGACTGATCACCCCAGGAAGGGCCGATCGACCTCCAGCGCCCGCCCCAAGGCGGGCGTTGGCGCTCGCTTTTCGGACGCTGCGGGCTGCGCCGATCGGGCAAGCAGCGCCGGCGCGCCGAGCGTCGCGATCGCCTGCACCGGACACGAGCCGGAGTTTCTCGGACCGCCCGACCGCGCCGCTGCCGAAGTGCCGATCGCGATCGACCGCTCGAGCGCAGTCGCCGACCTCTCTCGCGGAGTCTTAGCCGCGAGGGAGGGACCGCATGGGTCTTCGCAGTGTGATCGGGTGTGTTCTGGTCGCGATGAGCCTGCTCGGGCTGAGCCCGGGGGCCATGGGCGTGCAGGTGCGGCATGATGTCGGCGTGCAGCACTACAACGCGCTGGGCTCGACGGAGCAGGCCAACGCGATCGGGCAACTCGTCGCGCAGCGTCACGCCTGCTCAGCAGCTCTGGTCTCGCCCACGCAGGTGCTCACCGCCGGGCACTGCGTGCAGGACAGCAACGGCGACCTGCTCGCGGGCTCGCAGATGGTCTTTCGCCTCTACATCAACGGACGCTTTACGCGCGTCGTGCGCGGCGCGAGCGTCGACGTCCACCCCGGCTGGGGCGGACGCACCAACATCGACGTCGCGATCCTCAACCTCGAAGAGGCCATCACCGACGTCGAACCGCTCGTCATCGCCTCGGCCGATCCCACGGGCCGGCTCGCGACCGTCATCGGCTTCGGTGCGCAGGGCACAGGCGCGGACCCCAACTTCAACCTCCGCCGAGCCGGCGCGTTCGCAAGGCTCGGCGCGCACAACTACATCGACGCCATCCAGCCCTACTGCTGCCACCCCTCCAACCTCAAGCTCTCACTCGACTTCGATAACCCCACGAACCCCGCGCTCAACCGCATGGGCTCTCCCGTGCCCCATCCGCTCGAGGGCAGCCCCTGTTTCGGCGACTCGGGCAGCCCCTTGCTCGCACGATTCGGCGACCGCGACTTCGTCGTTGGTGTCGCCTCGGTCATCCGCGCGATGGGCAGCTCCGGGCTCTGTGGCTACGGCGAGGTCGCCGGCTACCAGTGGGTCGGCAACGATGTCGTCGCCTCCTGGCTCGAGCTGCACGGCATCCCCGTTGTCGACGATCCCTACTCGTGGTCCCCCGAGGACCAGCCCGCCGCCGGATCCGACGGGCCCGGCCAATCCGGTGCCCCGGAAGTCGCGACGGACATCAACCGCGACAACATGATGTCCATCCACGACGTCGCGGCCTTCCTGGACGGCGCGCACCTGGGGGACCCCGCGTCCGACCTCAACAACGACGGGCGCCTCGACGAGCGCGATGCCGCCCTCATCCTCGATGCACTGGGCATCCGCACCGAGGACCACCGCCGGCGCAAGCACTGGAACCGCGCGATGAAGCGCCTGTGGAAGACGCAGTTGCGGCATCTCGTCGGGACACGCACCAAACACGAGCGCCGCGAGGATCGGCGCCTGCTCGCCCGCGTGTACACCTTGTAGCCGCCCGCGCGAATCGGGCGGATCACCTGAAATCCGCGGCTCCGGGGTCCGTACCATCACGTGTGGACCCATCCAACGACCAACGTGCGCACGAGCGGCCCGGCTGGACCGGGGGCGTCGGTGACCACGCCCGAGCCCACTCGGCCCGCGTGTACCAGTCCGCACGCGTGCGCGTATCGCGCGCCACCTGGTGGCAGAAACTCCTGGGATTCGTCATCACCATCGCCGCCCTCGGCGTGCTCGTGCTGCTGCTTACTGTCGGGTTCTTCGCCGGCCTCATCGCTCTTGGCGTCATCGCGGTGATCGCGGGCGTGACGGCGATCGCACGCCGCCTCGGCGGCGGCACCGGGCCGCCAAGCGATCAGCGCGAGAACGTTCGCGTCATCCGTCGCGACCCGTATTGAACAATCCCGACGACGACCCATCAGGCCCAAAGAAACGCACCATCGCCAGATCGTTGTGCAGCCGCCCGTCGGACTCGCGCAGGTACCACTTCCTGCGTGATTCGTGCTTGAAACCGAGGCTTTCATACAGGGCGGTCGCGCGGTGATTCTCCGCGACCACGTTGAGTTCAAGCCGGATCACGTCGCGCCCCGGTCCGCGCTCGACCCAGGCGATCAGCGCGTTCATCATGAGGCGCGCCAAGCCGCGCCGCTGCCACTCCGGGTGCACCGCGACGCCCAACGAGGCGACGTGGCGCAGCTTGCCGCAGTCGATGCGGCGGACGGTCGCCTCCCCGACGACGCGACGATGCCCGCCCCACTCGACTTCGGGAACGAGGAAACAGCCCACCGTCTCGTCGAGTTGATCGGGAAGCCAGGTAGCGATGTTCCGCTCGTAGCGGTCGATCCCGTCGAGGTCCTCGACCGTGCGCACCACGCCCTCCTGCGCGCGCACCACCGCGTGGTCCTGCTCCATCAGGTCGCGCGCGTCGCGGGCCTCGACGCGCCGCAGCGTCACGCGCGTGCCGTCCCGGCCAACGGTGTTCCACGGCGTGTGCCACGGCTCGGCGCATGCTCCACCATCATCAACCGGTTCGTGCTGAGTGGTCGTCATGCGGTTCTCGGCGAGACGGACGGCGAGCGGTCACGCCTCGTGCCGCATGGCCTCGAGCCAACGCTCACGTAGGAGACGCGTCACCTCGCCGGGCGCGCCGGAAGCGATCGCCCGCTTCTCGACGTTCACCACCGGCAGCACGCCCCAGCTCGCGTTGGTGAGAAACAGCTCGTCGGCGTCGAGCACGTCGTCGATGGTCAACAACCGCTTGCTCGTGCCGACGCCCGCGGCGTCCGCCAGTTCCGTCACCGCATCGCGCGTGACGCCCGGGAGCACGGGGCTGGGGAGCGCGCCGCGGTCTTCCTCGCCCCGCGCCAGGGGGGTCAGCAGCGCGCCGTCCTTGACCACGAACAGGTTCGACACCGCGCCGCCCGCGACGTGGTTGGACACCTGGAGGACGAGCGCTTCGCCCATGCCCGCGCCCGCCGCCGCCTGGAGCGCACGCAGCCTCCACCAGTAGTCGATCGTCTTGTGGCCCTCGTTCGGATTGAGCGGGTTGGCCTTGGGCTCGGCGATGAGCACGCCCACGCCGCGGTCGAACATCTCGTCGGGGTAGGGCGTGGCCCGCGTGACGTGGATGATGATCGTGGGGTCCGCGTGGGCCTCGCCTCCGCCCTGCTGGGCAGCGGTGAGCAGATTGAGGTCGCCCCCGGTGAGCGTGAGGCGCACGCGAGCATGAGCGTCACCCGATGCGAGGCCCGACCGCTCGACGCAGGCCTGCACCGCTTCCTCAAGCGCCCGCGTGCGCAAGTCGCGCGAGAGCCCGAGCGCCTCGGCGGAGCCGGCGAGCCGCGCCAGATGCCGCTCGGCCCGGAAGACGCGCCCCCGGCAGGCGTGCATGGTCTCGAACAGCCCGACGCCGTGCGTGATCCCGGCGTCGAACGCCGACACCTGCGCCGTGCCCTGCTCGACGAACCGACCATTGACCCAGACGACCGTGCCTTCGGACATGCTGCAAGGGTACCGCCGGAGGAGGCAGTACACGGAGCAACAGAGCGAACGGAGAGAACGGAGGGGGAGAGCGGTAGAGACACGGAGGCTTTATGCCTTGCCCCCTCCTCTTCTTCTCCGTTTTCTCTGTCCCCTCCGTTGCTCCGTGTACCTGCCTTTACTCAGCCCGCGAACGCGCGGGAGGCAGAACGCCCAGGAGCACGCAGAAGGCCCCGCCGGCGATCATCCACAGACGGGTCGTCCCGCCTGTCGCCAGCGCGTGCAGCACAGAGTCGGGCTCGGTCGGCTCGACGGGCGGCGTGAAGCCGGGCTCGAGACGAGCGAAGACGTCCGCGCTGCGCTCCTCCATCGTCGCCGGCGCGAGGACGACGTCCTGCCCCACCGGCGCAAGGTTGAGCTGGCTCGCGGCGAGGTCGCGCATCAGCGTCGGGTCACCGGCGTCGAGCGCCGAGAGGAAGTCGGAGTACCGCGCGAGGCGCTCGAGCTGATGGGTTTCCAGCGCGATGGCGCGGTCGCGGTGGTGCTCGGCGTCGCGCAGCCCGTCCATCGCCGGCAGCAGCACCACGGCCGCGAGGATCACGCCCCCAGCGATCAGAAACAGCCAGCCGGGGTCGATCCGGAAGGGCGGGGCGTCGGGCTGCGGAAGCTGTGCGCGCACGGGACGAGTATCGGCGAGGCGGCCGCAGCGCGTCGAGTTTCGGCGTGGTGGGAAGCTGGGCAAGAGCTCCGCCACCATCTCATCGGTTTCGCTTGGACACGGCGGCCCCTGCGGTTACGTTCGCAGGCAGTCCATTCATCCGCACCGACCCTCCGGAGGAAGCGCCATGCCCCGCGTTCTGATCGCTCTGACCACACCCGCCCTGTTGCTCTCGATCGCCTCCGCCGGCGAGCTCGACCCGCCGGCGGGCCCTGTCTCCCCGACGTTCAAGACGCTCGACGAGGTCGAGCCGCGCACACCGCTGACGCTCGAAGGTCAGCCGGGCGACGCCGACAGCTTCTTCCGCATCACCCAGCCCGGCTCCTATTACGTCACCGAGGACGTGCTGGCCAAGGGCCGCAAGGGCATCGAGATCGAGACGACCGGAGCCGTCACCATTGACCTCATGGGCTTCACGCTCGAGGGCGGCCCCGACGGCGCGGTGGATGCGAAGAACGGCATCGACGTCATCGACGCGCGAGCCGTGACGATCCACAACGGGCACCTCCGCGGCTTCGACAACGCCGTCGACACCTTCACCGGCGACGCGAGCATCCCCAGCGGCGTACGCATCCACGACCTGACCATCACCGGGTGCGACGGGCTCGGCGTCGACGTGGGCGACAACGCCATCATCGAACGCCTGGTCATCACCGACGCCGCCAACGGCGCCATCAACGCCCGCGACAACGCGATCATCCGCGACGTCGTCGTCGACAACCCGGGCTTCAACGGCATCTCGACCATCCGCAACGCGGTCGTCGAACGCTGCGTCGTCCGCGACGCGACCTTCAACGGCTTCGCGCTGGGCATCGGGAGCACCGTCAAGCACTCGACAGCCTCGGACAACGGCCTCGACGGTTTCTCGCTTCTCGAGAACGCTCAGGCGATCGACTGCACGGCGCGGAGCAACGGCACGCACGGCTTCGACGTAGACAACCGATCACGCGCGATGCGCTGCGTCGCCGACGGGAACAGTGGCTTCGGCTTCGACCTCAGCCCTCACAGCGTGGTGGATGACTCGACAATCACCGATAACTCTGACGGAGGCGTCCGCGCGGCAAACAACACCACCATCCGCGGCTGCACGATGACCAACAACAACGGCGGCGCCGATGTCCTGCTCGGCGAACAGTCTCTGATCATCGATTGCACGATCGACAGCCTCAATCGCTGCGTTCAGATTGTCGGCAGCAGTGTGCGCATCATCGACAACCATTTCCGTGCGCCCGGCGTCATGGTCGGCATCTTCGATCCCACTTTTGGCACAGCTGTGATCGAACGCAACACCTTCGCCGCCTCAGGCATCGCCGTGTCTCTCGTCGATGGCTCGTCGGGCTGCCTGGTGATCCGCAACCGCATCGAACTTGGCGTGAACCAGCTCATCGACGCCGATCCTGCGGACCACGATCTCGGCAGTACGCCCACGTCGCTCACCAATGCTCCTTGGTATGCCAACCTCGTGTATTGACCGCGCACGGGGCCGAGCCGCTCGAAGACCTGTTGTACTGACGACATCGCTCGTTCTCCCGACACGCAGTCGAAGGCGATGCGGGAGCCCCAGCTCCAGATGGGCAAGGGCGCCTCGGAGATACGCAAACTCGATACGTGCAACCGAGTGATAAGCCCGATCACTGGCCCGCAGAGCCGGGGTCAGTGGCACCCGTCTCATTCGCAAAGTGGTTCAGGCGTTCGCCGCCGGGCCCACGCTCATCGTCATTGGCACGAAGCTCGGCTTCACGCGGCGTTCGAACTCGTCCCAGTACTTGTTCATGATCGTGCGCACGGCCCAGTTGTTGCCGTCGGCCAGGCCACAGATCGTCGTGCCGGGCATCGCGCCCATGCTGGTGGCGATCTCCAGGGCGAGGTCGAGGTCCTTCGTCTTGCCGCGCCCGTCTTCGACCTTGGTCATGAGCTGGTACAGCCAGCCCGAGCCCTCGCGGCAGGGAGTGCACTGGCCGCAGCTCTCGTGCTTGAAGAAGCGCGCGATGTTGCGCGCGACCATCACCATGTCGGTGTCTTCGTCGAAGACGGTGGGACAGGCGGTGCCCAAGCCCAGCACGTTGTAGCGCCCGATGTCGAAGTCCATCTCGGCGTCGAACTCGTCGGGGCCGAGGATGCCCGTCGACACGCCGCCGGCGATAGCGCCCTTGAACTTCTTGCCGCCGCGCATGCCCTGGCAGTGGTCCTCGACGAGCACGCGCAGAGGGATGCCCAGGTCGCACTCATACACACCCGGGCGGTTGACGTGCCCGGAGACGCCCATCAGCTTCGTGCCGAAGCTCGGCGCACCGCCAACACCCTCGGTGCCTTGCCGGCTGAACCAGTCCTTGCCGTGCTCGGTGATCGAGGGCAGGTGGGCGAGCGTTTCGACGTTGTTGATGATCGTCGGCTTGCCGAAGAGGCCCTTGACAGCGGGGAAGGGCGGCTTGATGCGCGGCCAGCCGCGCTTGCCCTCAAGGCTCTCGATCAGGCCCGTCTCCTCGCCACAGATGTACGCGCCGGCCCCGCGGTGGAGGTAGCACTCGACCCTGAAGGGTTCGCCCGTCGCGGTGGTCGCGCCCTTGAGCAGGCCGTCGCCGCCGAAGACGCCGTGCTCGTACGCCTCGCGGATGGCCTTCTCGACGACCATGGCCTGGTGGTGATACTCGCCTCGGATGTAGATGTACGCCCTGTCGAGCTTGCAGGCGTAGCAGCAGATGGCGATGCCTTCGAGCATGATGTGGGGGTCGAAGTCCATCAGCAGCCGGTCCTTGAAGGTGCCGGGCTCGGACTCGTCGGCGTTGATCGCGAGGTAGCGGAAGTCGCCCTTGTCGAGGCGCTCGACCTGCGAGCCCTCGGCCTTGGGGAGGAAGGACCACTTGAGCCCGGTGGGGAAGCCCGCGCCGCCGCGGCCGCGGAGTTGGCTGCTCTTGACCTCGTTGACGAGGTCGTCGGGATGCATGGTGATGGCCTTCTTGAGGGCCTGATAGCCGCCGGTCCGGACGTACTCGTCGTAGCTGACGACCGTGCGGTCTTTCGGATCGCCGTACGGGTAGCACGGGATGCGTTGCGTGAGAACCGGACCGGGCATTTTGGGGGTGTACATATCGCCTCCGTGTTCGGGGCCATGGTAGAGGCGGATGCCGGAGCCGTCGCGCCGATGGATCTGTGCGACGGCAGATCCCCCACCCGTCTCAGGGCATGACCGGAAGCTGATCCCACACCGGCAGTTCGCCATTGCGCCCATCGATCCACAGACCGGGCGGCAGCGGGCGGTGTTCAACGCCGTCGAGGAGGACCTCGTTTCGATCATTGAGCACGAGCATCACCTCGTACGGGCCGGGGCGCTCGAGCTCGTACCAGGCCCGCTCGGACGGAGAGGCCTCGAGAGCCGGTTCGACATCGTCTCCGGTCCCGGCGTTGCGTGGGGCGGGCGTTGGCAGGGCCCGGGCTTCTATCCAGACGACGCCGTCGTCATTCCCGGTGGACCAGCCGGGGCGGCCGGCGGCGATGCCCTCGCGCTGGCCCGGCCCGATGATGATCGCAAGGCTGTCGCGGGTCCGGATATCGTCGATGCCCAGCGGGGTACTAACGTTCACCTTGCCGACCCACAGCCGCAGGGCGATCGGATGATCAGAGGTGTTCTCGAAGACGACGAGTGGACCGCCGAGCGGAGCGTTGGCCGCCAGCACGCCCAGCGTCGTCCCGCCGATCGCGGCCCCAGTCACGGGGAAGGGCGAGACGCTGAAGCACCCGACGAGGGCGGAGCCGGCAAACAGCGACAGCAGGCCAGCGAAGGTTCGACGGCGGTGATGAATCATCGGTCAGTGCTCGCGCTGGTTGGGTGTCGGCTTGCGTGCCCCATCTCGGGGAGGGGATACTTCAACTTCTTCAATGGTCGTTCGGCGAAAGGTGACCTCGCGGCCTTCGACCTCCTCCACCCGTTCTTCGTCCGAACGCCGCTCCGCCTTGGCCGGTCGATCCCCGACATCGGCCGAAACGCTCTCCCAGATATGCCCAAAGAAGCGTCCGACGGACCACGCCAACGAACGTCCGGAACGATCTGGAGGGCCTCCTGACGCCATGCGAGAGGATAGGGACAATCACGCGGTCACGCAGCCCGGAGTCGACCCGCTGCACTACGCCCAGCCGATCGATCGGACCGTCTTCCTGATCGTCCTTGTGCTCGAGGCCGGGTCGCTGATCACCTGCGGGGCGATCATCATCGGCGTCGGCGCCTCTCCGTGGCTGCTTCTCGTCCTGCTCGCCTGCGCAGCGCTCCCGCTGCTGCTGCTCAAAGCCGCCCGCCTCCGGGTGCGCCTCGCAGACGACCACCTTCGATGGACCTTCTGGCCTTTCTGGGCCGGCCGCGTGCCCTACGACGACATCGAAACCGCCAAGCCCATCACGCTTGACGCAATGGGCGACTTCGGCGGCTGGGGGCCCAAGCTGTCGTGGGACTTCAAACGCTTCGGCGCCGTTGCCGCCAGCGGCCCGGCGGTCGAGATCGCGCGTGTGTCCAAAGAGCGGACGTTCGTCCTCACCTGTCCCGACGCGGAGACGCTGGCCGCCGAACTGCTTGAGCGGGCGTTGGCGACGCAAGGCGAGCCATCCCCGGCCGGCGCGTCCCCCGCTCCCACTACCGAACCCATCGCGGAAGGACACTTTTCGTGAAGCGCTTGACCATCGTCGTTGCCTGCCTCTGGTTGATCCTGATGGGCTTCGTGCTCAGCCCCCCCGCTGCCGCGCAAACCCAGACCTCGTCCGCACAGAACACCCAGGCGATCAACGATCTCGAACAGCGCGTGTTCGACCTCGAGCGCGAGTTCAACAAGTTCGCCAGCGGGGCGCTGATCCTCTGGTTGTTCGGCACGGTGTGCGCACTGTGGGCGATCTACTCGGGCCGCAATCCGTGGGTCTGGTTCTTCTTCGGGTACCTCTTCAGCTTCTTCACCGTGCTGTTCATGCTCGCCAAGGCCGGGAGCGACAAGGCCGAGATCCAGGCGACGGGCGGCTACCCGCCGCTGGCCCCCCACCGCGGCTACCGCTGACGCCTCGTAGACTTCCGGCATGACCGCCCACGCCACAAGTTCTTCGTCCGCCGACACGCTCCCGCCGCCCGTCGCCGTCGACCGCGTGATGGCGGATCGGCGGGCCAAGTCCTTCACGACGCGCTCGATCAAGACCTCGGCCAAGCACCGCGCGATCCGCCTGGCGATTTCGATGGTCGATCTGACAACGCTGGAGGGCAAGGACTCACCCGAGAAGGTGCGGGCGCTCTGCCGCAAGGCCGTCACCCCCGACGCCGCTTTCAACACGAGCGTGCAGCCGGAGGACCGGTTGCCTTCGGTCGGCGCCGTCTGCGTGTACCCGGAGCTGGTGCCCGTCGCGGTCGAGGCGGTCGCGGGTTCGGGCGTGCACGTCGCCGCGGTCGCGACGGGCTTCCCGTCAGGCCAGTATCCGCTGGAGGTGCGTCTGGACGACACCGAGCGGGCGATTCGGGCCGGGGCGAGCGAGATCGACATGGTCATCAGCCGCGGGGCGTTCCTCGCCGGGCGGTATCGGCAGGTGGCCGACGAAGTCCGCGCGGTGAAGAACGTCACGGGCGATCGGGCGCACCTCAAGGTGATCCTCGAAACGGGCGAGCTCGAGACGTACGACGCCGTGCGCCGAGCGAGCGACATCGCGATGCACGCGGGGCTCGCCGCGGGCGACTTCATCAAGACCAGCACGGGCAAGGTGAGCCCGGCGGCCACAATGCCCGTGACGCTCGTCATGCTCGAGGCCATCCGCGACTTCCACCGCCAAACGGGCATCCGCATCGGCATGAAGCCCGCCGGCGGCATCCGCACCTCCAAGCAGGCGCTGCACTACCTCGTCATGGTGAAGGAAACCCTGGGCGAGGCGTGGCTCACGCCCGAACTCTTCCGCTTCGGCGCCAGCTCCCTGCTCGACGACCTCATCCTCCAAGCGCGGCGGCTCACGACCAACCGCTACCACGCGAACTTCGACGTGCCGGGCGGGTAGAGGCAGGTACACGGAGCAACGGAGGGAAGAGAGACAATAAAGAGGGGAAGAGGGGGCCCAGGCAGCGATGCAGGCGTCCAAGCACGCAACCGCGTCCGCTTCCCTCGCCAGCGCACTCTGTCTTACTGTCTTTCTCCGTGTCCTCCGTTCCCTCCGTTTCTCTGTGTACGGCCTTCTCAGCTCACGACAGCGCGACGTCGGCGAGGCGTGACCCGCAGCGTCAGCACCGCGACGGCTCCGTGGCCGGGGATCGCGGCGATGCGGAAACCGACGAAGCTTGAGATGCCCGTCGGCCGTTCGCCGAAGCGTGTGGTCGAGCGGAGGTTGACCTCGCCCAGGGTCCACGCGCCGACTCGGATGCCTCGCGCGGGCCCGATGAGGGCTTGTTCCACTCCTACATGCTCCCGCCCATGTCGCGCAGGCCCCAGTAGTGGGGCGCGTAGCTGGCGACGGGTTGGACATTGCCCGTGACGCCGTTGATGCCGGCGTCGACGCCGGCGGTGTTCTCGCGGCCCGAGACGAGGCTGTAGGTGAACGAGCCGTCATCGCCGGAGCGAGTGATGCCACCGAAGGAGCCGCCCATCGCGCTGAACCACAGACCGTCCGGATCGCTGGCGACGACGGCGTTCAGAAACTGGGCGTACGGGGCGTTGGTGACCTCGGTAGTCGCCATGAGGCACTCGTAGTCGACGGCTCCGAAATCGGTCAGCGGGTCCGGCGCATTGCCGGGGTCGCCGATGGTGGCCCACTCGAAGGCGACGCCGCCCAAGGCGGGCGTACCGATCGCGGCCAGGGCGACGCCCAGGCACACGGTGCGTGTGTTCAACAGCATGATGCTCTCTCCTGATCCCTGCGCGAGGTTCGGTTACCCCGGGCCGTGCACGCCCGGATACTCGATCTAGACTACTACTTGTCGATGGGTTTGCACGGGTTTTGTGGGACACGTGACGACTGGCGGGGCTCGTCAACTGCGCGGCTGTGTGGACGCCGCCCGCGTCGCTTTTTCGCCCCGAACCGGTTGGAGGGCCGATACTTCCGTCATGGCACCTCGCAAGACGCCAGCCTCCAAGACGTCGCCGCGCGCGCACGATGACGACCATCGCGAGCTCGCCCTCACGCGCCTCGGCCTCCTCGCCGCCGGCGTCATGTGGACCCTGCTCCTGCTCGCCCTCGTCAGCTTCACGCCGGGCGACCCGCCTTTCCACGGCGTGTCGGTCCACAACGACCCGGTGCACAACTGGATCGGCCCCGTCGGCGCGTTCGTCGCCTACCACGCCTTCGCCATGCTGGGCGTGGGCGTGTGGTTCATCGTCGCCTCCATCGGCGCCTTCATCGCCCACGCCGCCTTTAGAGGTCCCGTCGGGCACGCCTCGATCCGCATGCTGGGCGTCGCGATGATCGGCGTGGCGGTCAGCGGCATGCACGCGCTGCTCTTCCCCGCCGCCACGGTGTTTCCCGAAGGTGCGGGCGGCATGCTCGCCGCGACGGGGACCGCCGAGCTGCAGGCGCGGTTCGGCGCGATCGGCGCGGGCATGTGGATCGTGCTCATCGCGGCCATCGGCGCGACCGTCGCGTTCGACCGCTGGCTGATCGTGGTTCCCGCGGCGCTCGGTCGGATGATGGGCTCCGTAACCCGCCGCTCCTCTGCGATCGCGGGCGCCGCCTCGCGCTCGCTCGAAGCGCGTCGGCGGGCGCGACTCGAACGGGCCAATGACATCGACGACGACGCGCGCCTACGCTCGGTCGAAGCCGTCATGAAAGCCGCGGCCAAGGGACGCAAGAAGAAGACCACCATCGACGAAGACGCCGGCGGCCTCGGGGGTGCCGAAGACTTCGACCACGACGCCGGCGTCGTGGTCAACGGCCAGATCGACGACGAGAGCTACGACGAAGCGGAAGACGACGAGGAGTACGAGTACGAGGACGAAGCCGACGACGAGGAGCCGGTCGCCGAGGACGGCGAGGACCTGGAGGAGGAAGCCGTCGGCGCCCCGCAGGTGTTCGACCCCGAGTCCTTGAAGGACAAGATCTCCAAGCTGCCCGTGCGCTTCGCGAACACGGAGCGCAAGGCCGCGAGCGACGAGGACCTCGACGCGATCCGCGCGAAGCGCGCATCGGAGGAGGAGGCGGACCGCAACTACGCCTTCCCGCCGCTGGATCTGCTCGAAAACCCCGAGGAGAACTTCTCGGAGGAGATGGAGCAATACGTCCGCGAGCAGGCCGAGGCGCTGGAGGAAGCGCTCAAGACGTACCGGATCGACGGCGAGGTGGTGTCGATCGAGTCGGGGCCGGTGATCACGCTCTACCAGGTCTCGCTCTCGCCCGGGACGAAAGTCTCGAGCGTGACGAGCGTGTCGAGCGACATCGCGCGGATGCTCAAGGCCGTGAACGTGCGCATCGTCCCGAACACCGAGGGGCTCGACACGGTGGGCATCGAGGTGCCCAACCAGATGAAGGAAAAGGTGCGCCTCAAGGAGCTGATGGCGTCCGACGAGCAGACCAACCGCATGAAGCTCCCGCTGTTCCTGGGCAAGGACGCCAGCGGCAGCCCGCTGATCATCGACCTCGCGTCGCTGCCGCACATGCTGATCGCCGGCACGACGGGCTCGGGCAAGAGCGTGTGCATGAACGCGATCATCATGGGCTTCCTCTACACGCAGAAGCCCAGCGACCTCAAGCTCGTGCTCGTCGATCCAAAGATGGTCGAGCTGAGCCAGTTCAAGGACATCCCGCACCTGATGTGCCCGGTCGTCACCGAGATGTCCAAGGCCGCGGCCATTCTGGAGTGGGCCGTGACCAAGATGGACGAGCGGTACGAGCTGCTCGCCGAAGCCGGCTGCCGCGACATCAGCGCGTACAACGCGTTGGGCTGGGAGGAGCTGCGCGAGCGCCTGAACCCGAAGACGGAGATCGAAGAGGCGAAGATCCCGCGCAAGCTGCCCTACATGGTCTTCATCATCGACGAGCTCGCCGACCTGATGATGACCAACAAGGAGGTCGAGTCGGCGATTGTTCGCATCGCCCAGAAGGCCCGCGCGGTGGGCATCCACCTCATCTTGGCGACGCAGCGCCCGCAGGCCAACGTCGTCACGGGCCTGATCAAGTCCAACATGCCCGGGCGGCTGGCCTTCAAGGTCGCCTCGGGCATGGACTCGCGGATCGTGCTCGACCAGAAGGGCGGCGAGCTGCTGCTGGGCCAGGGCGACATGCTCATGCTCACGCCGCGCTCCTCCGCGACCATGCGATCGCAGGGCACGCTGGTCGACGACATCGAGATCCGCCGCGTCGTGAAGTTCCTGCGCGACAACGCGACGAGTTCGTTCGACAACGCGCTAGTCCGCATCGGCGACCACGGGTTCAGCGGCACGCCCGAGGAACACGAAGAGAAGATGCGCAAGGCCGCGCAGGAAGACCCGCTCTTCGACCGCGCGGTCGAACTCGTTATCGAGACGGGTCGCGGCAGCGTCTCCATGCTCCAGCGTCGCCTGGCGATCGGCTACACGCGCTCGGCAAGGCTGATCGAGATGATGGGCGAGGCCGGCATCATCGGCGAGCACAAGGGCACCGTCGCCCGCGAGGTCACCCTCACCCTCGAGGAGTGGCACGCGATGAAAGAACTCGCGCGTGGCGAATCGAGCGAGTCCGACAACGAAGACCCGATGCTGTTTCCCGACAGCGACGAGGGCGCGGACGCCGACGAGCAGCCAGCCGCGGCTCGGGAAGATACCGACGAACGGGCAGACGACGACGCGCCGCCCTTCGAGGCCGACGGCCCCGCCCGTTCGACGGCCGAGCCCAAGCCCGCGCCCGCCGCGACCGAGCCGGCGCCCGATGACGCGGACGACGCCGAAGAGGGCGACGACGAGCCCGAAGACGAGGCGTGGGAGGAAGAGGACGGGGAGGGCGAGGAGTACGAGTACGTCGACGAAGATGGCAACCCCATCGACCCGAGCGGCCTCAGCGAAGACGACGACGAGTACGAGTACGAATACGAGTATGTTGACGCCGAGGACGACGAGTCCGAGGACGCCGACGACGACACCAAGGCCGCTCGCTGATCCGAAGCCGCGGCCGTGACGAGGACCGAGCCATGCCCGTCATCGCCGCCGACATCTTCGGCACGTCCAAAGCGCTGGTCGGCATGGTGCACGTGCACGCCCTGCCGGGCACGCCGCGGCACCACCAGCCGTTGAAGGAGATCGTGGACCACGCGGTGCTCGAAGCGCGCCTGCTGGTCGAGGCGGGCTTCGACGCGGTGATGATCGAGAACATGCACGACGTGCCATACCTGCGGCGCGAGGTCGGGCCGGAGGTTGTCGCGTCGATGACGGCCGTCGGCCGGGCGGTACGCGAGGCGATCGACGTGCCGCTTGGCGTGCAGATTCTGGCGGGCGCGAACCGGGGGGCCGTCGCGGTGGCGCACGCCATCGGCGCGCAGTTCGTCCGCGTCGAAGGCTTTCTCTACGCCGCGGTCGCCGACGAAGGCCTGCTCGACGAAGCCGACGCGGGCCACCTGATGCGGTATCGCAAGCAGATCGGTGCCGAGAGCGTGCGCATCCTGGCGGACATCAAGAAGAAGCACTCGGCGCACGCGCTGACGCAGGACGTCTCGCTCGCCGAGTTCGCCCGAGCCGCGGAGTTCTTCGGCGCCGACGGCGTGATCGTCACCGGCGTCGCAACCGGCCGACCGACCGCGATCGACGACATCAAAGCGACACGGTCGGCGACGAAGCTGCCCCTGTGCGTCGGGAGCGGCGCCCGCCCCGAGTCGGCCCGCGACCTCTACACCTACGCCGACGCGCTCATCGTCGGCGCCTGGCTCAAACAACGCGGCGAGTGGCACAACCCGCTCGACCCCGACCGCGTGAAAGACATGGTCGCGGCCGCCAGCCGCGCTCGGCTTTGAAGACAGGTCCGCAGAAACGCAGAGAAGCCAGAGAGCGCAGAGAAGCAAAGACGCCGCGTAGCGCTCCCGCGCCGCACGGCCTCTTCCACTGAGTCTCTCTCGGCGTCTTCTGTTCCTTCTGCGTCCCTGTGTACTGCTTTACCGACGCCGGCGCAGGGCCGCGAAGCCGGCGAATCCAAAGAGCGCTGCCGCTGAGGGCGTTGGGACGAAGGCGAACGAACCCTGGTTGATGGTGAAGGAGCCGAGGGACGTGTCCCCGCGCCCGAAGTCGACGACGCTGAAGGTCTCGACGTTCAGCGCCGAGACGTACTGGCCTTGGCCCGGGATCTCGAAGAGCAGGCCCAGCCAACTGGCGGTGCCGAAGTTGGTGTACTCGACCTCGTCGTAGAGCAACGCGTTGTCGCCCTCGCCCGCGACGTCGGGCAGTTCTGCGGCGAACGCGGCGTCGTAGACGTCCTGCTCGGAGTCGAACTCGATGATGCCCGTCAGGAAGGCCCGGAGGCCGACGAACGCGCCGTTGGATTCCGGCCCGTTGTCGATGCCCTGGATAAACAGGTTCACGCCGTAGCCGAACCCCTCGTCGGCGACGACGAAGTTGAAGTCGTCCAACTGATCACCGTTCACGTCGATGCCGACGGACTGCCCGAGCGGGACTTCGTAGGTTCCCAATGCGTTGTTATCGATCGCGGGGAAGGTCCCGGCCTGAGCGGTTTCGGCGACGACCGCGGGGGTCGCGGCGATGGCCGCCGCGGCGGCGGCGCGGGCCGCGCCGTTCCACTTCTTGCTGCGTGCGGTTTGATCCGACATCGTTCTCTCCTCTGCATGAACCGCGCCGCGAGCGCACACGCGCCGCCGATCGCGATTGGATTCCCAAAATCGTGAGCCCCGGCTTGTGCGTTCCGGGACTCCACTACCGTACTCGAAGCTGCGTGGGATGCAAGCGAGATGCCGCGGCGCGGTACAAAGGCCTGCCGTGACGCACGCCCCCGCCCCATCGCAGGCCCATCGACGCGTGCTTGCCGTGTGGGAGCTGGGCGGCGGCTTGGGGCATGTCACGCGTCTCGCGCCGCTGCTCGGCGGTTTAGCCGACGCCAGAGTGCGGGTCACTCTCCTCGCGCGCATGCCCGACCGCGCGCAAGCGGCGCTCGATGACCCGCGGATCGCGGTACGCGAGTTGCCCCAACCGCCTCGACTGCCCAAAAGCCCAACGGCCGCGCGCACGTGGGCGGAGCTCCTCCGCGACGCCGGCTGGTTCGGTGCCGACGCCATCCGAGCCGTCATCGCCCTGCACCGGCGCGCGATCGACGAGCACCGGCCCGATCTGATCATTCTTGATCACGCGCCGAGCATGGCGGTCGCTGCCCGGCTGCACCGCGTTCCGGCCGTCGCCGTAGGTCCCGGCTTCACGACGCCCCCGCGCGGGCTTCGTCCGCTGCCGGACCTGCTCCATCGCCGCCCGCCGGATGACGACGCCCGCGCGCACGAAGACATCGTTCTTCAAACGCTCAACGCCCTGCATGACGAGCACGGCGTCGGGCCCATCGCCTCGCTCGGCGAACTCTTCGAGGGCGACACCGCCACGACGCTCTTTTCTACCTTCCCCGAGCTCGACCACTACGGCTCGCGCCGCAACGCCCACTACCTCGGTCCGTGGACCACGCCCGCCGGCACACCTCCCGCCTGGCCCGATGCCCCATCCGACACCCCGCGCGTCTTTGTCTACCTGCGCCCGTACCCGGCGCTGCGCACGCTGCTCGACGCCTTGCGCCGCACCGGGTTGCCGACGGTGGCGTACATCCCGAACGTGCCGCCCGCGCTCGCCCGTGCCTGCGCGTCGCCGACGCTCCGTCTGTCCGATACCCCGATCGATCTGCACCGCGTCGCCCGCGAGGCGCACCTCGCGATCACTCACGCCGGCGCGGGAGCCACCGCGACCCTGCTCGTCGGCGGCGTCCCGCTGCTGATGATCCCAACGCACCTCGAGCAGGCGACGCTCGCGGCGCGCGTCGAGCGGCTTGGCGCTGGTGTTGCCGCGATGCCCACGGACGCGCGGGCCGCTACCGACGGCCTCGCCCGGCTGCTGACCGAAGAGCGTTACACGCTGGCCGCCGAGCGCTTCGCTCGCGTCTACGAGGATCATGATCCTTCTGAAGCCGCCGAGCGCGCGATCGCCCACCTGCTCCGTACACTGGACGGCACGGAGCCCGAACCCTCATGACCCTGCTCATCGTCTACGCCGTCCTGGCCATCGGCTTCTCGTTCCTCTGCTCGATGCTCGAGGCGACGCTGCTGTCGCTGACGCGCAGCCAGATCGAGTCCATGGTCGAACGCGGCTCGCGCGCCGGCAAACGCCTGCGCGAGATGAAGAAGCACATCGACCGCCCACTGGCGGCGATCCTCACGGTCAACACGATCTCGCACACGGTCGGCGCCGCGGGTGTCGGCGCACAAGCCGCCATCGTCTGGGGCAGCGCGTCGGTCGGTATCGCCTCGGCGGTGATGACGCTGCTGATCCTCGTGCTCAGCGAGATCATCCCCAAAACGCTCGGTGCGGTGCACGCGCGCACACTCGCGCCGTTCGCGGCTTTGACCATCCGCATCATGACGGTCGTCTGCCTCCCGCTGATCATCCCGTTGGAGTACGTCAATCGCTTGATCGCCAAGGACAACGGCGCGTCCAGCGCCATCAGCCGCGCGGAGATGCTCGCGACGCTTCGCCTGGGTTGGTCCAGCGGCGCGCTGCACCAGCGCGAGTTCGCGATCGCGAGCAATCTGATGAAGCTCTCGACGCTGCGCGTGATGGACGTCATGACGCCACGCACCGTCGTCTTCGCCTGGAAGGAAGACCTCACCGTCAGCGAAGCGCTCGACAGCCAGGTGGTGATCCCCTTCTCGCGTATCCCCATCCACGCCGGCACCACCGACCAGGTCACCGGCTACGTCATGCGCCACGACCTGAGCCTCAAGGCCGCCCGCGGGCGCAAGAACATGCCCATCAAGCGCCTTGCCAAGCCGATGCCCATCTTCCCCGAGACGAGCACCGTCGGCGACGCGCTCGACGCCTTTCTCGGCAACAAACACCAGATCGCGACCGTCGTCGACGAGTACGGCGGCCTGGCCGGCCTCGTCACGCTCGAAGACCTCGTCGAGTCACTGCTCGGCGAGGAGATCGTCGACGAGTCCGACACCGTCGAAGACATGCGCGCGCTGGCGCGCGAGCGCAGCGAAGCCAAACGCCGCGAACGCGAGCAGCAGCGCAAGCTCGAAGCAGAGCGCGCTGCGGACGAGGCGCAGGCGACCGACGATCCCGCGCTCGAAGCGGACGCCGAGCCCGCGACGCCCGACGAACGTCAGCCCTGACGACGCCGGCGCAACCCACCGAGACCCGCCAACGCCAGCACCACCGCAGCGCCGGGCGAAGGCACGAACTCCTCCGTCTCTTCGATCGGCGGGAGCGGGGGAAGCACGAAGGGGTCTTCCTCCAGAACCTCGTCGGGGTCGACCGCGGCGTCGGAGCCGAAGAAGATGAAGACGCGGGCGAGGGCTTCGAGCGTCGCGGTATCGCCGCTCTGGATCTCGTTGAAGTCCACGTCGGCGCTGAGCGAGAGCGTGTACTGGCCCGGAGTCAACATGACGTTCTGCGCGAAAGACTGGTCGGCGTCGCTGAAGAGATCAAAGAGAAAACCGTCGGGACCGTCGAGGAACGCGCTCGCGTTGGTCGAGCCGAAATCGCCGCGCGTGAACGTCTCAAGATTCGACGTGATGAAGGCGGGGACGAGTCCGTCGCCGAGCGTGGTCGCGCTCACGGTGAAGTTCAGGTCGAGGAAGAAGTTGGCCCGCGCCGAGGTGTCGGCGAGGAAGTCCGGATCGTCGACGGTCGCGCCCTCCACGCGCACGAACGCGCCGGCGCCGATCACGCCCACGTCCGAGTCCGTCGGCGAGGACAGGAACGGCGAGTAGAACGCGTTGGAGAACGCCCGCGACCCGGCGCCCACGAGGATGCGCGACGCGAAGAGGTCGTTCGTGTGCGCCATCGTCGGGTCGCTCACGTCGACGAACTCCGACGAGTCGAAGTCCTCGCCCCGGCGCACGCTCGCGAACGCCTCCTGCGTGAGCTGGAAGTCGCCCGCCTGCACGCTGTAACCCGGCCCGCTGATCAGCCCGGCGTGCGCCGAGCCCGCAGCGATCAGCACCGCCGCCACACCGCCAAGCGCGCACGACCGCACGCGTAGCGCACCAACACCACCAGCGCCAAACGGCGCATCCAACACCTGTTGCTCATTCATCACTGACTCTCTCTCCCGCGGCTCAGCCACGATCGGGTTTCCCCACGTGCGCTCAACAACGTACCGGGAGAACCCTGTTCCGCAACCCGCACACAAGGCGAACCCGACGCGAATGCAGGCAAGCCACGGTCTCGCCCGCAGCGCACCGCCGGCAGGAGGCGTCACTCGCGAATGCGATCGGACCAGAGCACGGCGTCTGCGCGCTCGGCATCACCTCGGCGCGTAACGACTCGGGAGCGCCTGACGCGCTCCCGAGTCGAGTGGTAAGTGTCGGTCCCGAAGCGTGGTCAGCTCACGAGCACCACGATGCCGACGACGAGGGACCCGATCCAGCCGAGCCAGAACAAACCGTCCAGCAGGGCGCTCTGCCCCGGCCCGGCTCCCAGACGTCGTCGGAGCCAGGGGGTGATCCGCCACGAGCGCTGATCGACGATGGGGATGAGCCCCAGTGCGGGAACGAGCAAGATCAGCAATCCAGCGGGGTTCATGGCTCAGCCCTCAGCAGCCCCACCAGCACCCGATGGCGGCTCCGGCCATCGCCGCGGTGTAGATGGCGACGCAGGCTCCAGCGCCCGCGGTGCCGGCCGTGCCGCAGATCCCGAAGCAGCCCAGGACGCACGCGGGATAGCCGGGCCCGGACCCGAGGCAACCCAACACGCACGCGTTGGCCCCAACGCCAACGCCGATGCCGATCGCCAAGAGGCAATCCTTGAGGTTATCAAAGTGGCGCTGATGCTCCTGAGCCATGCACTGGTCAAAGCAGCTCGGCTGCTGCTGAACTTGGGCGTACTGAGCCTGCACCGCGGCGGCGGCCTCGACCACGGCGTTCGCCGAACCCACCTCGCCGATCGGCTGGAACGCGCTGAAGGCCTCCGTGGTCACCGCCCGGGCGCTGCGTTCGGTCACGGTGACGGTGGAGAGCACACCCCACACGAAGCGGTCGTCCTGCGGATCCGAAGCGATCGCCCGGATCGCGACGATGTCCGTCTCCGTCGTGAACATCGACGACCGCGCCACAGGCGCCCGCACCGCGAGCGCCTCCGCAGCGATCGGGCACCCATCGCTGATGACGGCGTCCTGCGCCTGGAAGGCGGCGAGCACCTCGAACCCACGCGCCTGCGCCAGCGGTTCGCTGTCCTGCGACGACAGCACTTCCAGCCGACCATCCGCCGTCACTTCCACCGAGTACAGCGGGCCGTCCTCACCCGCCGCTACGAGCGGCTGGCCAAAGACCTCGTCCTCCGGCGCGGGAGCCGGCGACGCGTTGCCCTCACCTTCGGGAAGTTCCGTCTCGCGGTCCCCGTCGACGATCGGCGGGTTCGAGAAGCCCGGACCCGCCTGGGCGACGGGCCCCGTGGCCCCGCCCAGCATCAGCGCCGTGATCGCGACACCGCACGCCGACGCGCCCGCACCGGCCAACCACGAGCGCAGGGACAGCCCGAACGACTTTCTTTGCGTTGACGAAGACATGACGTGTTTCTCCATTACTTCTGATGGCGTTACTCAACACATACTTATGTTGAGACCACAGCACCTTGCCCCGCGTTTCGTTATCGGGCAAATCGAACGCACTTAGCATTTTCCCCTACCCCTGTATAGGCCTTTTCGCTGAACACACGGGCATCGTGCCCGCATGAGCAGCCTGAGCGCGGCTCCTGTGGGGCTAGCACGCTCGCCCAATGTGCATAAGAACATCGCCAACGCACGAGACATCCGCAAACAAGTGCATGGTCCCACGTCCCCGAGGCGATCGGCTTGCGACAGTACTAACTAACTACGCCTTGCCATCGCGCGCGGCGCCGACTTTCCGGCAACGATCCGACCACACGCCGCCGCCTCAGGGCAGCACACGCTCCACCAGCTCGCAGCGCAGCAGGAGCTGCTGCACCGCCTCGCCGTCGACGTTGCGCACGTCGATCGCCGCGGGCAGGCAGTCCGTGCAGTTGTAGCGCGCGAGCTCCAAGTTGTTGAAGTCGCGGAAGATGATCACGGCGTCGCGCGGCTGGCTCTGGCCCGACCGGAAGTCCTGGAACCACTCGTCGATCTGCGTGCCCGTCGGCAGCGCACGGATGCACGAGATCTCGAACCGCTGATCGCCCGGAACGAGGATGACCCCGGGTACCGCGCCGCCCTCCTGAAACTCGAGGACCTCCATCGCGCTCCCGATGTCGACGATCGCGAAGGGCGTCGGCCCGATGACGCTCTCGATCTCCACATCGATACGCGCGTCGCGGATGCCCGCCAGCGGCAGCGGCTTGCCGTCCGTCGCCGAGCCCGGCTGCGTCGCGGTGTCGACGAACTCCCGCCCGTCGAGCGGCTCCCCGCCGCCCGACACCCCGGCGATCGCCGACTCAAGGTCCGACAGGCTGGGCGACGTCTCCGCCACCGGTCCCGCCGGCGGGTCCAGCGGCCCCGCGACCACATACGCCGCCCCCAGCACCAGTGCCACGCCAACACCCACGACAATCGATCGGTCCGTCATCACACGCTCCTTTTTCCGAGGCAGGTCTCTGAACCCTAACCCGAAAACGCGAGCGCACAAACGCGATACCCCGATCGGCCCACGGCCCTGCGCGTTCGCCCCTGCTGTGCCGACTTCAGCACGCTCTCGTCCAGCGCTCCCAGCTCGACGAGCTCCTGCACCATCGCCTCCACGAAGAGCGTCGCCATGCCCCAGTGGTCCTTCCGCCGGGTATCGAGCTCCACCGGCCTGACCGCCCCCGTCAAACGACGCACCTCCACCGTGAGCTTCCGCGAGCCCAGGTAGCGGAAATACACCCAGTACCGCCCCTCCTCATCGTCCCGCACGCCGTTCAGACGCTCGAGCTCGAACCGCTCCCCACCCGATCCACGCGAGTTCGAGACCGGTGCTAGCGGGGAGGAAGGTTGTGGAGGCGAGCGAGGCGAGGGCCGGGAGTCGGAAGGTAGTCATGCGCGGAAGGTAGGCAAGGGGCGGCGGTGCGCTCAACGCATCGCGCCCAACGCACGGCGGGTGGCCGTAAGCCGCGAAGCGGATTGCGGGTCAGGAGTCCGCGCCCGCCCGCACCACTTCGTACCCATGCCGCGGCACCATCACGTGCGCGAAGCAGAACGACGCCGAGCGCCTCGACTGAACCGAAGACCCGAAAAGCGAGGACCGCCGCGGCCGCGACGGCGTACCAGACCCAGCGCATCGCGCGCAGCACGGGCCTGGCGTGGTCGATGAGCCAGCCGAGGACCAGCCGCGGCCCGAATAGGCCGGTGATCGCGGCGGGGAGGGTGAAGAGCAGGACGAAGGTGAGCCCGCCGGAACCGGAGGCCGCGAGGCTGGCCTGGAGGTACAGGACGTAGACAAGCAGCAGCCCGTTGAGGAGGATCTGGTGGGGAGGAGCTTGGAATGGTGGCCGAGGTTGCAAACCGTGTAGACTCCGTTCCGGCGAGGTAGCGGTCTTCCAGCCGAATCAAGTCCCTGAAATGAGATTCTCTTGGAGTACGTATGCGGAATCCAGG
>CAYTSW010000027.1:0-10208 GCA_964440605.1 uncultured Phycisphaeraceae bacterium
TAGCGAAACCCATAGCCGACCACGCAACGTCCTCAGGGTTATGGCCGGGAGCCGAGAACTTCGGCCCTCGTCGCGCACCACGCGTGGACACGCGCGGGCGTTGCGCAGCAGACAGCCCCAGCCGCGTCGAGCGGCGGGGGCTGGGCCGGTACGAGCTCGTCCCCCTCCCCATTGCTTCCCCGGTGATCCGTCAGCCCTCGACGAGCCCTTCGATCGCCTCGGCGAGCTCGCCCTCGCCCTGCACGCCGACGAAACGCTCCACTTCGTCCGCTCCTTTGAGCAGCACGAGCGTCGGGATGGAGCGGACGTTGAAGCGCGACGCGAGCTCGGGCTGCTCGTCGACGTTGATCTTCACAATTTTCGCCCGGCCGGCGAAGCGCGACGCAAGGGAGTCGATCGTCGGCGCGATCGCCCGACAGGGCGGGCACCAGGGCGCCCAGAAGTCGGCGAGGATGACGGCGTTCTCGGATACAAGCGCGTCGAACGCGACCCGGTCGACGCCCGGAGCGGTGTTGGTGGTCGTGGCCATGAGCGGCCTCCTTTGCAGATGAACAGTGGTGAGCGTTCGTGCGTCAGCACGACCTGGTCGAGTCACGCCGCCGGCAGGTCGACCTTCGGGAAGTCGATGTCGGTGTCCGCGACGTGGTTGAAGAAGTTCGTCAGCGTGTTGAGCGCGATGGCGCCGATGATCTCGGCGATGTCGCCGTCGCTGAAACCGGCGCTTTTGACGGCCTTGAACTCCGCGTCGGAGACGTGGCCCTTAGCGCGAATGACGGCCCGGACGAAAGTAAGCGCGGCGGCTGTCTTCTGGTCCGAGGACTCGCCCTTGAGGTTGAGCCCGAGCTCGTCCTGCGCCACGCCGGCGTTCTTGCCGAGCATGGTGTGCGCCGAGGCGCAGTACTGGCAGCCGTTCTCACCGGCCAGCGCGAGGGCGATCTGCTCTCGCAACGCCGGCGACAGAGAACCGGACCCGAGGGCGGAGGAGAGGTTGAGGTACGCGTTGAGGGCGGCGGGCGACTGGGCCAGGGCGCCGAGCAGGTTGGGGACCATGCCCATCGACTTCTTGACGCCGGTCAGCAGTTCCTTCGATTCGCCTTGGGCGGTCTCGACGGAGAGGGGCTCGATGCGTGCCATGATGAGGCTCCTGTGTGAGGTGGCGGACATTCGTCGGCGAGCATCGTGACGTGCGGTGCCGTCGACACCGAGACCAACCGATTAGACCAGTCGTTCTATTTCCGGTCATCCGAAGTTCTTTCGCCCGGCTCCGGCGCCCCCGCCGAGGGTCGGAAAACGGGACATTCGGGGCATAGTCGGCGCGTGAGCGTGGTTCGGCATGCGGCCGATGACCGAAAACACCACCGACATGCAGCAACGCACCTCCGCCCGCGAACGCCTGCTCGACGCCGCCGAGCGTCTCTTCGATGCGCGTGGGTTCCACGCGACCGGCGTCGATCGCATCATCGAGGAAGCCGGCGTGGCGCGCATGACGCTGTACAACCAGTTCGGCTCCAAGGACGACCTGATCGCCGCGGTCATCCGCCGCAAGGATGCGCACGCGCGTGACGAACTCATCCGCGAGCAGGAGCGTCTCGACGCCGACCCGCGCGCACGTCTGGACGCGCTCTTCGCGTCGCGTGAGCGCTGGCTGCGCGGCGATCGCTTCCTGGGGTGCATCTTCGCCTCCGCCGCGGCGGAGTTCGCCAGCGCGCCGCATCCCGCGGCCGAACCGTGCGCCGAGCACAAGCGCTTCGTGCGCGAGTACATCCGCGCGCTGTGCGTGCAGGCGGGCGCCGCGCGGCCCGACGCGCTCGCTGACCAGCTCATGCTCCTGCTCGACGGAGCCGTGTCTCTGCGTGAAACCGAGGGAGATACGCGATGGGGTTCGGCCGCACGCAACGCCGCAAGCACCCTGATGGATGCGGCGCTGAGCGTCGACGCGTCGGGGCGATGAGGCGGACGGAACGAGCCTGAGCCGGCGCTACTCACGATCGTGAAGGTTGCTTCATGCTCGCACGGGTGCGAGCGTGTGGCCAACGGACCATCGGTCGCTATTATTGTCGCTCGAACGGCCCCGCTACCCGCGACGGAAAGCCGCCCGCATGAGCTACAGAACACAGCAGTCGCCGCGACGCCTCGAACTCGACGACGTCTTGGCGACCTTCCGACGGACCCGCCAGCGCACCGTCGATCTCGTCGACACGCTTTCGCCCGAGGACATGGTCGTTCAGGCCGCCGTCTTCGCCAGCCCGGCCAAGTGGCACCTGGGGCACACGACGTGGTTCTTCGAGACCTTTCTGCTCTGCCGCTTCTCGCCCGCCTATGACCGCTACGACGAGCGATTCAACTGTCTCTTCAACTCGTACTACAACGCGATAGGCAGCAAGCAGCCTCGCCATCAGCGCGGGCTCATGACGAGGCCCGGCTCCGGCGAGGTACTCGCCTACCGCGACACGATCGACGAGCTCGTGGCGCGGTGCGTGAAGTGCCTCGACGGCGACGACCGCGCCGAGGCACTCACGATCCTGGACGTGGGCATCGAACACGAGATGCAGCATCAGGAACTGCTGCTGACCGACATCCTCTACACGCTCTTCGCCAGTCCCGTCATGCCCGCCTTCCGCGAGGCGGACACGAACAGCGACGGCGAGCCGCCGGCGCGCGGGCTGGCATGGGTCGGCTTCGACGAGACGATCGCCCGCATCGGCGTCGATGCCCGCGACGCCGAGACGTTCACACACGACAACGAGTCGCCCAACCACCGCGTCTTCCTCGAGCGCTTCGAGCTGGCGACGCGCTGCGTGACCAACGCGGAGTTCGCGGGCTTCGTTGAAGACGACGCCTACACGCGGCACGAGCTGTGGCTCGACGACGCCTGGTCAAACCTCAACGCCAACGACTGGCGCCACCCGCTCTACTGGCGCCGCGGCGACGACGGCTGGGAGACCTACACCCACGCCGGGTGGCACACGCTCGACCCCGAAGCGCCGGTGAGCGGCCTGAGCTTCTACGAAGCCGAGGCCTACGCGCGATGGGCCGGCGCTCGCTTGCCGACCGAAGCGGAGTGGGAGCACGCCTGCCGGACCGTCGGCGCCGAACCGATCAACACGCTCGAGGACGATCGCCTCCGCCCCGTGCGCGAGACCGGGCGCACCGATACGGACACCACGCTCGCGATGCGCGGCAACGTGTGGGAGTGGACACGCTCGTCCTACGACCCCTACCCGGGCTTCGCGCCCGCCGGCGGGAACCTCAGCGAATACAACGGCAAGTTCATGAGCGGCCAGTACGTGCTCCGGGGAGGCTCATGCCTCACGCCGCTGCCGCAGACCCGGGCCTCGTATCGAAACTTCTTTCATCCCGACCTGCGGTGGCAGTGCGCGGGCGTCCGGCTCGCGAGGAGCCCCTAATCCCATGGTGACCACTCCCTCCCCCAACGCGACGCCGGCGAACCTGGCGCCGATGATCATCGACCACGATGCCCTACGCGACACCTTCAAGCAGGACATCATCGACGGTCTGTCACGCCGCCCCAAGGCGACGCCACCCAAGCACCTGTACGACGCACGCGGCAGCGCCATCTTCGAAGATATCTGCGAGGCCGAGGAGTATTACCCGACCCGCACCGAAGCGAAGATCTTCGACGAGTGCCTCGACGACATCGCGGACGCCATCGGCCCCGAAGCGGTGCTCATCGAGCCCGGCGCCGGATCGGGCGAGAAGGCCGAGCGCTTCCTCGAAGCGCTCGAGTCCGTTACGCACTTTGTCCCGGTCGAGATCTCCCAGGACGCGCTACACGAGTCGTCGGTGCGCATCGCCCAACGCTTCCCGAGCGTCCAGGTGCACCCGATCTGCGCCGACTTCAACGCCCCACTCCCGCTGCCCGAAGACCTGCCCGAGGAACGGCGTGTGATCGCCTTCCCGGGCTCAACCATCGGCAATCTGGAGACGGACGAGCGGGCCAAGCTCTTCCGCGTGTTCGCCGACGAGGCGGGTCCCGGCGGGCGGATGTTGCTGGGGTTCGACCTCGTCAAACCCATCGACGTGCTCGAAGCGGCGTATGACGACCGGGCCGGCGTCACCGCCGCCTTTACCCTCAACCTGCTCACGCGAATCAACCGCGAGTTGGGGACCGACTTCGACACCGCACGTTTCAAGCACCGCTCCAAGTGGAACCCGGACATGAGCCGCGTCGAGTTGCACGTGCACGCGCTCGAGGCCCAGGAGGTGGAGATCGGTGGCGCCGCGATCTCCTTCGACAAGGACGAGTCGATCCACGTCGAGAGCTCGCACAAGTTCACGCTCGAGACGATGAGCGATGAAGTGCGCCACGCGGGATTCGAGCTCGAACGTCACTGGACCGACGACAAGAACTGGTTCTGCGTCGCCCTCTTCCGCAAGTCGTCCTGAGCGGAGCCGTCACTCGGACGAGCGCTGCGTGCCGCCGATACGCAACCACGCCGACGTACCCGCCGGAAGTCCGTCCGGGTTGGAGACGCGCACGGTGATGCGCCGCGTGCCGCTGGCGGCGTCGGCAACCGCCGCGACGCGCGTCAACTCTCCGTCTCGCTCGATCGTCCGCCCGCCGACCCGCACCTCCACGCCAACCGCGTCGCCCGGTCGGAGGCGGAGCGTTGCCTCCGTCGGCACAAAGGCGGTGACTTCCAGCGGGTCCGTGACAACCACACGAGCGATCCCGCGCAGTGGTTCGACCGTCTCGCCGACTTCGATGACGAGTTCCTCGAGCACCCCCGCGATGGGCGTGATCAGCCGGTACTCGCGCAGCGTCGCACGCAGGCGGCGTTCTTCCAAGGCGGCCTCGTTCTGTCGGCGTCGCGCGGCCTCAAGGGTCAACTCGGCCCGTCGCGTCTCGAGCGCGCGACGCTCGATCTCGAACCCGGCTGCGCCCTCCTGCGCGAACGCCTCGCGCACGCGCTGCTCCTCGGCCCGCGCGAGCTCCAACGCCGCGTGCGCCAGCTCGATGCTCGTCCGGTCCTCGGCGCGAGCCGAGGCGATCGCCAGGCGTGCCGCGATCTCCTCGTCATCCAGGCGCACCAGCACCGCCCCCGCCTCGACGCGATCACCCGCCTGCGCGAGCGTCTCGTCGACCCGTCCGGGCACGGTGAAGGCCAGCAGCCGATCCTCGCTCGGGCGGGACACGCCCTCGATGCGCAGCGGCTCGACCGTGCCGGACTGGCGAGCGCCCGCCGAGAGCGTCACCGCCGCCAGCACGAGCACAACGCCCACGCACAACTTCCTGATCCAGCCCGTCATGCCGCCAGTCTACGCCCATCGCGTGCGGGGAATACCATCGGCAGTTCCGTGGACCGCGCGACCCCGACCATGCCCCATCCGCCTGCCCCACGCGCCGACGCAACGGCCGCGGCAGCGCTCGCGCTCCTCGGAGCCGCCGCACACGCTCACGCCGTCGCGCTGCTGACGCTCGAAGGCCCCACCGTGCTCGCGGCGTGGCCCAACGAGCGGGATGCCGGCGCGCTCGCCACGACCGTCGCGCGTCTCGACCCGCACCACGTTCGCGAGGCGAGCTCACCCCGCATCTTCACCCTCGATGACGAAGCCGGTCGCCCCCGCGCTGCCGTGACCGTCCGAGCGCTTGACGACCGACACGTGCTCGCGATGCTCGGCGATCCCCCCGAAGGCGAAGATTCCCACGAACGCGCCCGCCTGCTCGAGCACGCGGCTTGCACCTTGTCGCGAGCGATGGACTCCGCGCCGATCGGCGACAGTGCCGCGCGTCTGCTCGAGCCGCTGGCGGCGCTCGCAGCCCACTATCGCTTGCGTCCGCTCGCCCAGACGGTGTGCGACCAGGTCGCGTCAGCTTTCGGCGCCTCACGCGTCGCCCTTGGCGTGTGTCGGGGAAACGCGGCGCGCGCGATCGCGGTCGATCGCACGATGCGCCCAACCCGCGGCACGCCCGAGACCCAACGACTCGAAGCCGCGATGGACGAGGCCCTGGACCAGGAGGGCGCGGTCATCTGGCCCGATCGCGAGGCGGGGGAGCGCTCGGCGTTGGTCACCCGATGCGCGCGGGACCTCGCCGAACACCATCACGCGGGCCATGTCGCGGCGATTCCGATGCGCGCGACCGACCCGCGGCACCCCGACGCCTGCCTCGTCGCCGTCTGGCCGGCCGATGTGCAGCTCGGCGCCCGCGACCTCGACGCGCTGCACCTGCTCTGCGACCTCGTTGCGGGACGGGTCACGGAGCGCGCCCACCACGATCGATGGCCCGGCGCACGCGTGGCCTCCATGAGCCGCGACGCGTTATCCGGCGTTCTCGGCCCGACGCACACGTGGGCGAAGGCGACCGCGGTGCTGCTCGCGATCGCGCTCGCCGCCCTGGCGATCATCCCGGGACCAATCCGCGTGCACGCGCCGGCGACGGTTGTTCCCGAGACGCAGCGCGTGCTCACCGCGCCGCGGGATGCATCGCTCGCGGCCCTGCTTGTCGAGCCGGGCGATCTCGTCAACGCGGAGCAGCGCGTCGCGGTGTTGGAGGCGAACGACCTCATGCTCGAGGCGGCTGCGCTCGAAGCCGAGCTGGCGGGGCTCGTCACCGAAGCCGCCGACGCGCGAGCGCGCAGCGAGGCCGCCGAGGTCCGCGCGGCCGAAGCCGCCATGCGCCGCGTGCGCGCGCAACTCGACCGTGTTGACGAACTGATCGCCGCCTCCGAACTCGCTTCACCCATCGACGGGCTGGTGATCGACTCCGTCGGCAGGCAACGGCTGAACGCCCCCGTGCGCGCCGGCGACGACCTCGTCACCATCGCCGACACCACGCGACTCCACGTCGAGGCCCTGGTCGACGACGCCCGCCTCGGCACGCTGCAGCCGGGCCAGCACGCCGAGGTCAGCTTCGACGCCTTTCCGGGCCGGCTCATCCCCGTCACGGTCGCACGCATCGCCCCGGCGGCGACGGAGGTCGACGGCCGACGCGTCGTGCGTGTCGAGTTGCAACTCCTCCCCGGCGATGCCGAGGGGCTGCGTCCAGGCCTCGAAGGACGCGTGCGCATCACCACGGGCGAAGCCGCCCTGCTTGTCGTCTGGACGCGCGACGTGACGCGCTGGCTCCGTCTGCGGCTCTGGCTCTGAACACGACGCATGGACGACCGCACGCACCACAGCCCGTCCTGGCACCGCGTCGCCCACGCGACGCCGCGCCTGCGACCCGACGCGCGGTTCACGCGCCAGACCTTCCGAGGCGAAACTTGGCACATCATCGAAGAACCGATGTCGGGGCAGTTCGCCCGGCTCGACACCGGCGCGTACACGCTCGTGCAGCAGCTCAACGGCTCCCGCACCGTCGACAATGCCCTCGCTCGCGTCGAAGCCCGCCTGCGCGACGACGCCCCGACCCGGCACGAGGCGGTCACGCTGCTCGCCAGACTCGCCTCGCTCGGCCTCCTGCTCACGCCAACGCGCACCGACGCACCCGCGCTGGTCCGCGCCGCGCGACGCCAGCGGGTCCGCGAGACACGCGGCTATCTCTCCTCGCTGCTCTTCGCTCGTATCCCTCTCGTTAACCCCATGCCTCTTGTCGAGCCGCTGAGCCGGACCGTTGGCTGGCTCGTCTCGCCGATCGGCGCGGCTCTCTGGATCGTGCTCATCGCGTTCGGGATCGCCGCGGTGCTCTCCGATCCCGAACGCCTCGCGCGCGGGCTCGGCGATGCGCTGCTGGTCGAGCATCCGCTCGTGCTCGCGCTGGTTTTCGTTGTGCTGAAGCTGATCCACGAACTCGCCCACGCCGTCGCCTGTCGCACGCTTGGGAAACGCAGCGACCCGAGCGGCGACGCGGGCGTGGTGCGCACGCTCGGGGTGATGCTGCTGGTCCTCGTGCCGGTCCCGTACGTCGACGCGACGTCCGCGTGGTCGTTACCCGACAAATGGAAGCGAGCGCTCGTGAGCGCCGCGGGCATGATCGTGGAACTGGCCATCGCGGCGATCGCGGCGGTCGTGTGGGCCACCGCCGGCGAGGGGACGCTCGCCGAACGCCTCGCGTTGGCGACGATGCTGCTCGCGAGCGTCGCCACGCTGCTCTTCAACGCCAACCCGCTGCTGCGCTTCGACGCGTACTACATCCTGACCGATCTCATCGAGTCCCCCAACCTGGCCCAGCGCAGCCGCGACGCCGTGCGCACGCTCTGGACGCGCGCGATCCTCAACATCACCGACGATCGCCCCCCCACCACCCACGCCGGCGAGCGACTGACGCTCATCCTATACGGGCTGGCGTCATGGGCCTACCGCGTGCTGCTCGCGCTCGTGATCATCCTCAGCATCATCGAACAGCGCCTGCTCATCGGCTCGGTGCTTATCGTCGCGGCACTCGTGCAGTTCGTCGTGATCCCGCTGTTCAAGTCGGCGCGTTTCCTGGCGACCGATCCGCGCATCGAGACGCGGCGCCTTCGGGCCGCCGGCGCGACGGTCGGCGCGCTCCTCGTGCTCCTGGCGCTGCTCACGCTCATCCCGCTGCCGCGCCACACGACCCTCGCCGGCGTAGCGACACCCGTCGATTCACGCACGATCACAGTGCCGGACGCCGGGCGACTCGCCTGGCTCGCCGCCGAAGGCTCGCTCGTGCAGGAGGGTGACGCGCTCGTTCGGATCGAGAGCGCGGGCCTCGGATCGCAGCTCGCGCAGCTCCGCGCCGAGACGGATCGCCTCGACGCTCGCCGGCGTGCCGCCTCAGCCGCGCAGCAACCCGCCGAAGCCAAGCGCCTCGCCGACCGCATCGCGTCGCTGCGCGAGCGACAGGCGGATCTGCGTTCGCGCATCGACGCCCTCACGATTACCGCTCCTTTCGCGGGATCATGGAGCACGCAACAGGCCCACCGGCTGCTCGGCCAGCACGTGCCCTTCGGCCGCGAGATCGGCGTGCTCCACGCGGAATCCAGCCGTGTGGTGGCGCCGGTGCCGCAGGGCATGGTCACAGCCCTGGAGCGAGAGGGACGACGACCGACCCTCCGCCTCCACCACTCACCCGCTCGTACGCTCGATGCACACGACCTGCGCATTATCCGCGTCGATGAGCCGGGGGAACGCCCACGTCCGACCTTCCGCGCCCGTGCTTCCACCGACTGGGGCGGCAACGTTCCCCGTCCCGGTGCGTCGC
Source organism: uncultured Phycisphaeraceae bacterium (assembly GCA_964440605.1). Lineage (GTDB taxonomy): Bacteria > Planctomycetota > Phycisphaerae > Phycisphaerales > UBA1924 > CAYTSW01. Next base: position 9,131 of record CAYTSW010000027.1, read on the forward strand.
TCTCCCTGCGCGTGCGTCTCGACGATCGCACCCTCGCCGAGCGCCTGGTCGCGGTCCTGCGACGGGCTCTTCGCGAGCGCCAGCACGTCGGCCCCGGAACGACCGCACGATGAGACGCAGCGCCCACACGCCGCCCCGCGGTCTCGACGCGATGGTCCACGATGTCGCCGGCGTCGCCGGGCGTGCTCGACTCGCCCACACTGGTTTTCTGCGGCGTGGCGTATCCATCGCTCATCGCGCTGACGCGTTGGACCGGGCGAACGAAGGTGCGTTGAGCGCCGCGCTGTCCTCCGGCCTCGCCAACGTTCGCGTTCGACCGGACGACGCGCTCGCTATTCTCGCTCGGCTATGCGTGCGCACGCTACGAATCCGTCCACGCCCAACGCAGCTCGCCGCCGCTCTGGCCATGCACCGCGACGCGATCGTGGAACTCGCGACCGGCGAGGGCAAGACCCTCGCGGCAGCGCTCACCGCGATCCTGCACGCCGCGACGCGTGGCGGGTGCCACGTCTTCACCTCCAACGACTACCTCGCGCGGCGCGACGCCCGCGCGATGGCCCCGCTGGTCACCCGGGCGGGCTTCTCCGTGGGCTTCATTGTGGCCGGCATGACCGCCGCCGAACGGCGCGCCGCGTACCGCGCGCACATCACGTACACCACCGTCAAGGAGACCGTCGCCGACCGTCTGCGCGATCGCGCCGCCGGCTGGCCCGACGGCGCAACCGCCCGCCGCGCCGTGGGTCTCACGCGCTGCGCTGACAACGCTTCAGCACCGCCGCTCATCGAAACGCCGTCGGTGTGCGCGATCGTCGATGAGGCCGACGACGTTCTCATCGACGAGGCGCAGACACCTGTCATCCTCTCACGCCCGGCATCGCTGCACGCACCCGCCGAAGCCTTGCGTGCCGCGGACCGCGTCGCCTCCGGACTGCGCGCGGCGGTTGACTTCTCCATCGACCATCGCCACCAGCGCGTGCGTCTGCACCGCGGCGCCGCCACGCGTATCGCATCGGCTCGCCCGGACGGGCTCACCGCTTCGCGTTGGCACGACCTGGTCGCGACCGCTGTTCGGGCACGC
>CAYTSW010000027.1:10308-25914 GCA_964440605.1 uncultured Phycisphaeraceae bacterium
CGGGCTCACCGCTTCGCGTTGGCACGACCTGGTCGCGACCGCTGTTCGGGCACGCGCGCTCTTTCATCGCGGCACGCACTATCTGGTACAGGACGGGCGGATCGTGCTCATCGACCAGGGGACTGGACGGCCCATGCCCGACCGCACGCTGCGCGACGGGCTGCACGAAGCCCTCGAAATCGCGAACCTCGACACCGTGCACGCCGCCCGCGACACCGTCGGACGGATGAGCGTGCAGCGCTTCTTCGCGAGCTACGCGCGCCTCGCTGGCATGACGGGCACGGCGTGGGAAGTTCGTCGCGAGCTGTGGCGCACGTACGCGCTGCCGGTCGTGCGCGTCCCGCCGCACAAGACCGTTCGGCGCACGCGTCTCACGCCTGTTCTCGCGGCGACGCGGGCGTCGGCTCGTCGGGCCGCGGCCCGAGAAGCCGCCCGCCTCGCCGACTCGGGCCGCCCCACGCTCATCGGAACGACGCGGTTGATCGAGAGCCGGGCGATCGCCGATGAACTGGCCGCGGCGGGTTCTGTCGCGGCCGCGGTCCTCAACGCCGAACACCACGAGGCCGAGGCGCGCCTCATCGAGCGGGCCGGCGAGGCCGGCCGGGTTACCGTCGCGACAAACATGGCCGGGCGCGGTGCGGACATCGTGCTCTCCGAACCGGCTCGCGAGGCGGGTGGGCTGCACGTCCTGCTCGCCGAGGCCAGCCCGTCCCGTCGGTTGGAGCGGCAGCTCTTCGGGCGCGCGGCCCGCGCGGGCGACCCGGGGTCGGCCCGCGCGATCCGCTGCGCCGACGACCCCCTCGTGCGTCGATTCGCGCCCGTCCTCGCCGCCCTCGCGCGTCGGTTCGCGCTGTTGACGCCTCTCGCGACCGCCCGCGCGCGAGCGGCCGCCGAGCGGCAGGCCCGCGCCAATCGTCGGCGGGCCATGATCAGCGACGAGGAGGTCGACGAGATGCTCTTCTTCGCCGCCGAAGGCCCGAGCACGTCGAGGGCCTGACGGACCTCCGATCAGCGCAGCCCGACGCGTTCCGGCGACAGGCGCAGGTCGCCCAGCCGATCCTGGGCGATCACAAAGACCCATCCACGCGCCCGAGCGTTGATCGCCTCCGCTTCGTCCTCGGCTTCCGGCGCCGACGCGATCGCTTCGATCGACACCCAGATCAACTGCCCCACGGGCGACGACGTCAACACCAGCATCAGCCCGTCCGCCGTCTCGACTTCCGTGACCACCGTCCGCGTCGGGTCGAACGGCACCTGATCCGCCGGCGCCACCCGGCTGAAGACCACTTCCGTCAACGCCAACGGCAGGCGCACGACCGCGGGCACGAGCTGCGGGTCGGGCTGCGCGGGCGCGTCCTCCACGCGCATCGGCGTCTGGCCAGGCATCTCTTCGAGGTCGTCGCGCACGAGCGCGAGCGTGCTCCCGTCGGGCTGGAAGATCCGGATGCTCGCGACACGCGTACTTTCGACATCCACAATGGTCGTGTTCACCCAGTCGGACGCGTTGACCGCAACGGGCACGACGCCGTCGATGAGCCACGTCTGGTCCTCGTCGCTCCGCCTCGCGAAGCGGCCGAGCTCGCCGCGCACCGCCATGGCGCGACCGAGCGTGACCGAGCCGATGGGTTGCGCGTCCGAGCCGTACACGGTGATGCGCGTGGTCGCGTCGTCGCCCGCCTCCGGCTCGCCCACGCGCATCCGATCGTGAAACTTCGGCTCATCGGTACGAGTTTCGCGCACGCGCGCCTGCTCCAGACGCGTCAGCAAGGCTTCCGCCTCGTCCGTGCGCGCCGGATAGCCGGTCGGCTCGCCCAGCGCCCACCCGTCAGCCGACCGGGCGATGCCCAGAGCCCGACCGGCGTGCTCGATAAGAATGCCCGCTACGTCCTCGCGCTCCTGCCCCAGCGTCGGCAGCAGGAGCTCGCCCGCGTGCGGGTCGACGTACTCGTGGGTCGCGCGCCGGTCCGGCACCAGCCAGGCGGCGAGCGCGAGCAGCAGCGCGAGCACGAGCAGCACGATCACCCATCTCCGCGTCACGCCGCACCCCCGAACGACCGAGCACGATCGGACCGCCGACGCGCCGCGCGGAACATGGCCAGGCCCAGAGCGATCAGCGTGACCAGCGCGGGCACCGCCGCGATGTTCACGAGCAGCACGGTCGTCCGCAGCTCGCGCACGTCCTTGTCCAGTTCGAAGCGCACCTCGCGCAGGCGTCGGCGCGACTCGGCCTGCTCCGCCCGCAGGCGGTCGACTTCCGCCTGCTGTGCCGCGTCCACCGCGCGCCCGTCGACCATCGCCATCGTGGTCAACTCCTCGATCCGGCGCGTCCGCTCCTCGATGCGCGATTCGAGGCGCTCTTCTTCGGCCCGGAACTCGCGCTCCGCCTCGCGGCGCATCCGCTGCACCAGCTCGAACGGCCGGTCCGCGTTGGACCGCGGCTCGATGGAGAGCAGCGCGTCGCTGCCCACGAGTTGGTTCACCGCGCCGAGCATCAGCTCACCGTTGTCGGCGAATCGATCGGCGCCGACGATCCTCCCCTCGCGGCTACGCCTGGGAGCGATCCAGAGCGTGTCGGCGAGCATGTCGACGTCGGCAATGAGCACCACGCGGATCGGCTCGACGCTGGACGCGCGATGATCCGCCCGCGACCCAGCCCCGTCAGGCGGCCCGGCGGGATACGCGGACCGCGCTTCGCCGCGCACCCGGGCGACGATCACGCGCGAACCTCCCTCGGCGCGATAGCCGGCGAGCAGCGTGCGCGGATCGGGATTGATGCGCACGCGCGACGCGCGCACGACCATCGACTCCTCGCTCGTCCCCACCAGCGGCACAAACTCGGTCGATGCACCCTCGATCTGCTCGAAGAACCCCGAGCTCTGCACGCCGAGCCGCGACAGCCGGCGCGTGATCGGATCATCCTGGTTCATCTGCTCGGGCGTCAGCGACAGCCGGGGCAGGAAGGGGATCACCTCCTGCGTGTTCGGATCGCGCGCGTCCTGTGCCGTGCGCTTGTCGATCACCACGCGGTCCGTGTCGTACGCCACGCCCCACGCGCCGAGCAGCGGTTCGAGGTCGGAGCTGTTGTCGATGCTCGCCAGCAACCTCGGGTCCTCGCGCGCCTCGCGCGGGATGTCGACATCCGCCACCGGGTCAACGGCGACCACCGCGTGCCCGCCCGCCATCACATACTGATCGATCGCGTACAGCAACGCCTCGGACAAGCCCTGCGGCTGGATGATCACCAGCAGCGCGATCTCGTCCGGCAGCGCACGCGCACCGGCTTCGATCTGCTGCACGTCGTAGTACCGCTCCATTTCATTGAGCAGCGCCCAGGGCAAGCCCGGCACCGCCGAGCCGACCATCCCGCCATCGATGTCGACGCCGGCGATCAGGCCGATACGCGGGCGCTCGGGCGTCGCGAGCGTGTAGAAGACGCGGGCGAGGTCGTACTCGAGTTGGTCGGCGATGCCCGGGTCAAAGAAACGCACGACCTGCCGACCGTCGACGTGGTTCGACCCCGCGAGGCCGAAGTACACGTTGCGCCCTTCGATCGGCACGGCCTGAATGCCCGCCGCGAGCGCACGCTCTTCTTCTTGCGAGAAGGGCATCGGGTCGACCTCCTCGATGATGATCATGCCGCCCGACGCCCGCGCGAACGAGCGCAGCAGTTCGCGCACACGCCGCGCGTGCTCGACCAGCACGGGCCGGCCCGCGGCCTGCTCCGAAGAGTAGAAGAACGCCACGCGGATCGGCGCCTCGAGGTCGCTCACGATCGCGCGCGAGCCGGCGCTGAGCGTGTGCACGCGGTCCTCCGTGAGGTCCCACCCGCCGCCGGCCAGCAGCTTCTCCGACATCACGTTCACCGCGACCGCCGCGACGAGCAAGCAGAGCACACCCACCATCGCCAGCACGCGCTGCCCCATCACCACGACTCCCGCGCGCTCAGGATCACGCCCGTCACCGCCAGAAAGCCGGCGATGGCGCTGGCGAAGTACACCACGTCGCGCGCCTCAATCAGCCCTGCCGACAGGCTCTCGAACCGCGGCAGCGCCGACAGCGTCACCAGCCACTCCACCAGCTCCACCGGCGCCCAGCCCTCAAAAAACGCCGTGATCGGCTGATACCCCAACAAGAGCAGCGCGAGGCAGACGACCGCGGTGAGCACGAACGCGATCACCTGGCTACGCGTCGCGGCGCTCACCGCCGAGCCGATCGCCAGAAAAACGCCCGCGACAAGGATCGACGCGATGTAGCCGGCGACGATCGTGCCGTGATCCGGATCGCCCAGCACGCTGACCGTGATCCAGATCGGAAACGTCAGCAGGATCGCGAGGCTCGCGAAGACCCACGCCGCGAGAAACTTCCCGACGATCGCCGACCACAGCGGCACGGGAAGTGTCATCAAGAGCTCGATCGAACCGCTGCGCCGTTCCTCGGCCCACAGGCGCATCGCGATCGCCGGGATCAGGAACAGGTGCAGCCACGGGTGGAACTGGAAAAAGACGCCAAGGTCCGCCTGTTCGAGCTCGAAGAGCTGCCCGCGATTGAACGTCACCACGCCCGCCAGCACGAGGAAGATCACGATGAAGACATAAGCGAGCGGCGTCACGAAGTACCCGCCCAGCTCGCGCATCGTCAGCGTCCACACCTTGCTCACGCCGACACCCCCACTTCGACCGGCTCGGACGCCGCCGACTTCTTTGTGCCGGCCGTGAGATCGCGGAAGACCTCGTCCAGCCGGCCTTCGGCGACCGCGAGTTCCTCGATGCTCCATCCGCGCTCGCGACAGGTCTCCGCGACCGCCGCCGACACCGGACGCCCGCCTTCGGGCGTGACGACCACGCGCGCCACGCTGTCCGCGCTCGACAGCCGCTCAACCCGTCGCACGTCTTCGAGCAGCGTGAGCGCCGTGATGACATCGTCGGCGTCGGCTCGCACCGCGAGCGTCACCGCGTTGTGACGCGCCGATCGCGCGCGCAGCTCGTCGGGCGTTCCGTCGGCGACGACCCGCCCACGCGCGATCACCATCGCCCGCGTACACACGCTCTCGACCTCTTCAAGAATGTGCGTGCACAGCACGATCGCACGCCCCTCGGCCAGCGATGCGATCAGCCGACGCACCTCGTGCTTCTGGTTCGGGTCCAGCCCGTCCGTCGGCTCGTCCAGCACCAGCACGGGCGGCTCGTGCAGGATCGCCTGCGCGAGACCGACGCGCCGCTTGTACCCCTTGCTCAGCGTCTCGATCGGCTGACGCATCACACCCCGCAGCCCGGCGCGCTCCGCCGCCACTTCCACCCGCTTCGTCCTCGCCCGACCGCGAAACCCGCGTACCGCCGCCACAAAGCGCAGAAAGCCCGCCGGCGTCATGTCCGGGTAGGCCGGCGCCCCCTCGGGCAGGTAGCCGAGGCTCGCCTTAACCTCGAGCGGGTGTGTGCGCACGTCGCGCCCGCACACGCGAGCCGTGCCCGATGTCGGCCTCAGATACCCCGTGAGCATCTTCATCGTCGTGCTCTTGCCCGCGCCATTGGGCCCGAGGAGCCCGAGCACCGTGTTCGCCGCGACATCGAACGACACACCGTCCACCGCGGCGATCGCGCCGAAGTGCTTGGTCAGCCGCTGGATCTCGATGAGCGGGTCGGGTGACGGGTGCATGGTCGGCTCGGTGGGTGCGGGTCATCGCCTTCGGCTTGGGCAGACCGATCGGGCGAGCACGATAGTCACCCGCGCGCGTCGCGTCGGTCAAGGTCGCATGAAGCCGCCCACGCGACCGGGCCGCGGCTTCAACCCGAGGCGTCCTGTTTCGCCGGCGCCTGCTCCATCCGCTCGATCACCAACTCGTGCGCCCGGTGGTACGCCCCGACGAGGCGACGCCAGTCGAACTCGTCCGCCCGAGCGGTCACGGCGTTGCGCATCGCGATCCGCCCGCGACGGTCGAGCCGGCAAAAGGCCAGCAGCCAGCGCGACAGGTCCGCCGCCGAGTCGTGGAAGCTCCGCCCGCGACGGCGCAACACGTTCAAACCCCAGTCGTCGTGGTCGGGCAGGCGCTCGGCGACGTACCGCCCGAACCCCGCCAGATCGCTCGTCACCGCTGGCACGCCCGACGCCACGCATTCCAGCGGCGTGTAGCCCCAGGGCTCGTACGCCGACGGGAACACGCCCAGGTGACACCCGCGCACGAACTGCTCGTACTCGATCCCCCACAGTGGGTTTACCGGCGAGATGAATCGCGGGTGGTACACGACCTTCACCGGGTCATCCGGCCCGTTGAACAGCTTCAACGACCGGATGTGGTTCAGCACCGGGTCCGTCGCGTCGTCCTCCATCACGTGAGTCACCACCGGCGGCAGCTCGGCCCGCCGCAGCTCCTGCTGCGTGCGCCGATACCGCAGGGCCCAGTACTGGCTGACCATCGTGTCCAGGTCCACGCGTTCGCCCGCCGCCGCCCGCCGGAACAGCTTCTCGCCGACTTCGCGCAGCACCTCGTCGCAGACGCGCTGCAACTCCGTCAGCACGCCACGCCGATGCAGCACGTCCGCGTTGATCGTCCGCGTCGGTCGATTGGAAACGATGAAGAAGACCACCGTCACCCCGAGGTCGAAGGTCTTGAGCTGCGCGTTCAGCCGCGCCATCGCCTCCAGGCAGAGATCGAACCCCTTGTTCCGCGGCTCGAAGCGCCCGCTGGTGAACATGTACAGCGTGCGGTCGAGGTCGAAGTCGTAGCTCGGGAAGAAGTACCCCATCACAAAGCGATGGATCGCTTCCTTGTACCTGGCGTGCAGCATCTGGAAATCGTGCCCCACGTCGAACCGCTGCATGTTCAGCCCGTTGGGCGTGATGATGCAAGGCGACCGCCCGAGCAGTTTGTCGCACTCCTCCCCCGTGATCGGCGAGACGGTCGTAAACGCATCCGTCCCGCGCGCGCACGCCTTCTCGATCTCGTGCGCCGCGCGCACGCCATACCGAGTCGCTTCCGCCGTCGCGTCGGCCTGTCCCAGCCGGTGGTAGAACCACTCGTCGTTGCCCGCCATGTAGCGCCCGAGGAGCGTCGCGTGGGTCGTGAACGCCACGCCGCACTTCACCTTGTTCGTGCGCAAAAACGGGATCGCCAGCCCGCCCATCCACTCGTGGAAGTGCGCGATGACCCGCCGCCCTTGCCTGGCCCGCCCCTCGATCTCCGTCAGCGTCTTCACCAGCAGGTACGCCGCCCGCCCGAACGACACCACGTCGTCCAGCAGCGGGTCGGCCGCCGGCAAGTCCACTCCCAGTTCCTCCCACACCCGGTACTTCCAGCGCGCCAGCTCGTCGGCTTGCACGCGGTGCTCGAGCAGCAGCACCCGCGGGTTGCCCGAGACCAACCAACGCCCGTGGTGCACCCGCACGCCCAACTCATCGAGCTTCAGGCACAGCAGCCCGAACCGCCCCGCAGGCCGCTTGTCCTCGAACTCCACCGACGCCCACTGCTCCTCATACGGCCCGACGAGGCAGTACCGCTCCTTCCACCGCTCGACCATCTCGGGCGACTTGGAGCGCAGCACCGTGTAGATGCCGCCCACCTTGTTGCAGACCTCCCAAGCCACCTCCACCAGCATGGCGTCGCGCACCGCGGCCCCCTTTCGCCCACCACCCGAAGCCGCATTGCCGCCGCCGCCGGAACCCATACGCCGACTATACCGCTCTGCTCCCCGGCGCATATCGCCACTACACGCCGGCGACGCTCCGCCACCGCTCGCGGGCCTCCTCCGACTCGAACGGACTGCCGCACTCTGGACAAGTGTGCTCGCTCTCCAGGCCGACCATCGAATAACCGCAGTGGGTGCAGGCCATGCCGTGGACTCGACGAACGCCCCTGTAGATCACTCGCAGACGCAATGACCACAGGATGGAAACCGGCAGCACCAACCCTAGGCAAACCAACCCGATCAAGGGCAGCGCTGAATCCAGACGCCGCCAACTCGCGGCGAACAAACCGATCGCGACAGCCTGGAGCCCGAACAGCGAGCCTAACGCACATCGCCGGTGGTGAATACACAACCGAGGCTTGCTGACCCAAGGCCGTGTGTCCCGAGTTTTCTGAACAACACCCACCAAGACGAAACCCGCGAGAACCACGTATAACATCCAGAGCACATGGGTGCTATCTCCGAACACAACCAAGGCAACGCCGCAGATCAGAAGCACTCCAATCGTCCCGACATGCAGGGGTGCATTTCTTCGCACGTCTATCGCCCTCGCACCGGACTTCGCAAAACACCGACGATCAATCTCGCCCGGCTTGCTCACGCGCATGAACCGGATCGACCCGCGACATCGGCACCACCCGCCCCCACCGCCGCCGAGCATCATCGGCGTCAAAGGGTCTTCCGCACTCGGGACAGGCCGAGCGGTCTTCGAGACCGACCATGGATTGCGCACAGTAGGTGCAGGCAGTCCCGTCTACCTCGACTGCCACGCAAAGGACCCTCTGCATCCGCCAGTAAACAATGTACCCGGTCGGCAGCGCCAACACCCACCAGAAAAGATGCACCCAAGTCGGTAGGCCGAGTTCGTACTCGAGATTCAAGTACATGACCGGATACCACGAGGCCACCACCGCGACCACGACCAAAGCTACGGTACGCCAGTTGGACCACCAAATCGGCGGGCCTCTACGACGACCCTCAGCCAGCACGTTCCATATCCGCGGTAAGTCCGACAGCGCCAAGACGCCGATAAGCAGCGGCAACACCCAGAGCAACCATCCGAACGACGCGCTCGTACCTGCTCGTATATTCCGTTCGATCATGATGTACAGGACGAACATCGCAACCATAAGCCCGACCCAACAGGCGTTCCAAAGAACGCCTTTGCCAAGCACCCCGCATCGCTTCCGATGACACTCCCTATTCATCACGGCGCCGCGGGAGCACTGGGAGTAGCCGGAGTACCCGGCGCGCCCGGAATCTGCAAACCAGGAAGGGGGGGCCACACTGCCTGCATTCGGTGGATCAGTCCAGCATTGAGCATGCAGGTCAGGTACTGCGAACGGCAACCGAGCTGTGCCGCCGCGTATCGAGATTGAGCAGCGTCGACGCACCGATGGTTAATATACAACGCCCCACCAAGAGAGATGCCGCAACACACTTTCCAAGCAAGAGTGCAGGCTGTCGATGCCAGACAGGCCGCCAGCGCGGTTCCGGCACTCACCACATCACAGTCCGCGAGCTCACCGGTGTAGATCAAGGCCGCCTGCTGCAAGCACAGGTTGTATATGTTCAAACAAGTTGCCGCAGCTGCGTTGTTCTGCGCAACCTGCCCTGCTGGCGCCGCGCCCGCCGGAGGGGATCCCGGCCCGGGAGGCGGCGTAGTGGCACCAACGCTCCTGTTCGCGCCAGCCTCGAACAGCTCATCCTCCGCACGCGATCCTGCGATGACCACGCCATCGCCGTGCACTGCACCAAATGCTAGACCCATCACTTGAGCGTTGAATAGGACGTCCTCGATCGCCTCGATAGGTTCGAGAGGCATCGCGGTGGGAGTTATGATCGCGAGCTCAAAAGTCTTTCCGGCTATGGGCAATCGCCGCAGGTCGGCGTACGAGTAGTACCCCGACAACAATGCGCCGTTTCGGTCAAACTCCGACGACACCACTCCCGCAAACGTGAAATGCTCAATAACTGCCGTCGCGCCGTCGACATCGGCGGCTTCGGTGAACGCCGGAAAGAACCACCAGTCTTGAAGCGACGCGGTGCCCAGTGTTGACCCATCAAATGCGCTCACTAATGCCACGCGCATCGATCCATCGGGCAACATCTTTTCAAGCGTCCAAAGCACTTCCTTCTGATTAAACTCCACCCCGAAGAACTGCGGCGTCAGGGCTTCGAGCAGCGGGTCGCCCGCGCGCACGCTGTCCGAAATCGGCCAAGGCGCAGGAGGCGCCACCCGATCTGTCGTTGGCGATTCGTCCCGCTCAGGCTCCCCCGCACCCACGCCAGCCTGCACAGCCATAGGCCGGCTCGCTAGGAGACTCGCTCCCAATAGAACCGCCATTGCAGCACAGCTGAACTGGACGAACTGCATCGGTTTCGCTCGGGCCTGGTGAATCATGGCTTGAACTCCGTGCACGGAGGCGAACTCACAGGCCTGATCGGCCACAGAAGCCAATCATGATCGAATATCTTGAAAGGTAAAAAAAATTTTTACTCTTTCCGAGACATGTAAGCACTTTCATCAAATACTGCCGCTTGAGTCGAAAAGGCCCCGGAATCGCCGTGACGTATTCTCTTAGGTCCAAGCAGGATTTCGCCTTTGCTACGCGTCCGTCCGGCTCACCACGCGGAACTTCTCGCGCTCGCCACGCCCGCGCAGCGGGTAGTCCTTCCGCAGCGCGTGCGCCGGGTACGACTCCCACGTCAGGATCCGTCGCAGGTCCGGATGGTTGCGGAAGCGGATCCCGAACATGTCAAAGACCTCACGTTCCGGCCACTCGGCGCCGGGCCACAGGTCCGTCACCGAGTCCAGATACAGCGCGGGGTCCTCCTCGATGCCCTCGGTCGAAACCAACGGGTCGAGGAACGTCTTGATGTACAGCATGTCGTTCCGCGTCGTGCTCTCGAGGATGTAGATCACGGCGAAGCGGCCCAGCGTGTCGGATGGATAGTTCAGGTAGTCGATGCCCATCACGTCCGACAAGAAGTCGAAGGCCGTCCGCTCATCCGTCTTCAGAAACGCGAGGACTTCGTGCAGGTCCTCGGGCTGCACGATCAGCGTCGTCTGATTGCGGAACTCCGTGGCCCGCAGCTTGCGATCCGCGAAGGCTTCCTTCACGAAGGGCAGCACGGGGTGGTCGAGCGTGGGCGTGCGTCGTCGTTCGAGAGGCGTCGTCATGTCCGCAGTGTAGAAGCCCGCCCCGCCAGCCGCAGAGTCGTCCACCCTCCCGCTTCGAGCCTGTCAACGTCCCTGCCTGGCCGACGCCTTCCGACGCTGCCCCACCGTCACGTTCACCACGGGCGTCCCGAAGAGCGTCAACGGCATCAGCGTGTGCTGGCTCGTCGGCGTCGTGATGACAATCTCCAACTGCGCCCGTCGCAACGCGGTCACCAGCTCGCGCCCCGCGCCGGTCTTCGTCGCCCCGGGCCAGAGCTCTCGCACCTGCACCGCCTTCGGGTCCGCGGTGTCCATCACGATCACGCCGCACCGATCCGGGCGGTGCCGCTCGTCGGTCAGTGGAAACCCGGTGAGCCACAGACACCTGAAGCCCCGGCAGGCGCCGGGTCGCTCGTCATAGGCCCCGCACCCGCCACCCGAAACGGGCGCGTAAGGCCGGCGGTCGTCCGCCGCCACTTCGTCAACGCCCGTCAGACGCTCGCACGCCGTCCACTCAGGCTTGCCCAGTTCGTTGATCGCCAGGCTGGAGCAGCACGCCGTGCAAGGCCCGCAAAGCCGAGGCCCCGCCCCCGTCCGCGGTCCCCCGCCCGGTCGCACCGAACGCACGCGCTTGCCTCTCCCGCGATCACCTCTTGGCATGCTCCCGCCGATCCTCTCGTCTCGATAGTGCCGGTCGTTCGGACTCGGCAGGGGGTATCGGCTACGACGCCTCAGAGGATCAGCGCGGCTGAGGCGCGCCGCATCACGCGGCGACGAACCCCCGGATGGCGTGGCTGACGATCAGTGACGCGACATCCCGTATTCTGGTTCGTTATTAGACGCCAAGCCGATCAACACACCATGGTGCGCGCCGGAGACATCATCGCGACCGCAACGCTCGCGCTGCTGTGCGTCGGCGTTGTCATGGTCGCCTCGGCAGGCATGTCCGTCGGCGCTGAACAGGCCGTCACGCTGCGCTCCATCGTCCTCTCCAAGGAGGCCGTCTTCGCCGCCATCGCCATAGCGGTGCTGCTCATCGTCGGACGCTCCGGCACCGCCCGCTGGCTGTCGCGCGGCCCCGTCGCCGCCAGCGTCCCCCTGCTCGTCCCCCTCGCCCTCGGTCTGCTGCTTGCGATCTGGCTCACGCCCTTCGGCGTCTCGGTCAATGGCGCCGCCCGCTGGCTCGAGGTCCCACCCTTCCCACGCTTCCAACCTTCCGAGATCGCCAAGTGGGCGCTGGTGCTGGGCGTCGCGTGGTACGGCGCGCGCAAAGGGCCCGACCTGCGCCGCCTCGGCATGCCGCTCATCGCACCGCTCATCGTCATCGCCGCCGTCGCCGGCGTTGTGACCGTCGAAGACCTCGGCACCGGCGCACTTCTCGCCGGCGTCGCCTGCCTCATGCTCATCGCCGCTGGCGCACGCGCGTGGCACTTCGTCCTCCTCGCCCCCGCCGCCGGTCTGGGCTTCCTCGCCGCCGTCGTTCACGCCCCCTACCGCATGCGACGTCTCGAGGCCTTTCTCAACCCCTACGCCGACCCGCAAGACACCGGCTACCACATCATCCAGTCCCTCACCGCCATCGCCAATGGCGAGGGCTTCGGCCGAGGGCTCGGCTTCGGCCTCCAGAAGTTCGGCTACCTCCCCGAAGACCGCACCGACTTCCTCTTCTCCATCATCTGCGAAGAACTCGGCATCGCCGGCGCTCTGGTCGTGCTCTCCCTCTACGCCGTCCTCCTCCTCAGCGGCCTGCGCATCATGCAGCGCGCCCGCACGCCCATGCACAAACTCCTGAGCCTCGGCATCGTCACCATGATCGGCGGGCAGACGCTCATGAACCTCCTCGTCGTCACCGGGCTCGCTCCCACCAAAGGCATCGCCCTCCCGCTGCTCTCGGCCGGCGGTACCGGGTGGATCATGACCGCTGTCATGCTCGGGCTGCTCGTCAGCATCGACCGCGTCACCGAAGCCGAAACGCCGACGGCCCAGACCTCCACGACCGAGCCCGGGACCACGCGCGACTCCGAGCTGCGGGCGGCGTTGGCATGACCCCCCCGCCCGCCGTGCTCATCGCGGGCGGCGGCACCGGCGGGCACATTTACCCGGGCGTCGCCATCGCCGAAGCCCTCGCTCGTGAGCGGCCCGAGCTCGCCGTGCGCTTCGCCTGCTCGGAGCGGCCGGTCGACGCGCGCGTCTTCGAGAGTCTCGCTCACGCCTGGCCCTGGGAACCCCTTGCCGCCGCGCCACCCGGCTTGAAGCCCAAGGCGCTGTGGCGCTTCGTGCGGCGCTGGGGCCCCAGCGTGCGCCGCACGCGCGAGCTGATTCGAGGCGACGAGCAGTTCGGTCGTGCGCAAGCCGTGGTGCTTACCGGCGGCTACATCGGTCCGCCGGTGTCGCAGGCGGCTCGAGTCGAACGGACGCCCACGGTGCTCGTAGCGCTCGACGCCACCCCCGGGCGCGCGGCCCGCTGGATCTCGCGCCGGGCGTCGGTGAGCCTGATCGCGTCGCCCGCGATGGCCGCCCCCGCCGGATTCGTCGCTCTCCCGCCCATCGTGCGCGACGCGGCGCGGCCGCCCGCCGACGCCGCGACCTGCCGCGCACGCCTCGGGCTCGACCCGGATCGCCCGACGCTGCTCATCACCGGCGGCTCACAGGGCGCGCGCACGCTCAACGAGGCGGTCCTCGCCTGGGTCGAGCGCGATGGTCACGCCGCCCTCACGGACACCGACCGCTGGCAGGTGCTCCACCAGGTCGGCACCGACGAGACCACCCTCCGGCGTGCGAACGAGGTCTACGCCAGCGCGGGTGTCGACGCCCGAGTCGCCCCCTTCATCGATGACATGGGCGCCGCGTGGGGAGCCGCGACGCTGGGCGTCGGGCGTGCCGGCTCCAGCACCGTCAGCGAGGCGTGGGCCAGCGCCACGCCGATGATCTTCCTCCCCTACCCCTTTCATGCCGACGAGCATCAGCGCCGGAACACGCGCATTCTCGTCGAAACCGGCGCCGCCCGAGTCGTCGGCGACACCCCGGATGAGCCCGACGCCACGCGGGCGGGTTTGACCGACACCCTCGCCGCTTGGCTGAGCGATGCGGACGTCAGGCGGCGTGCCGCCGCGGCCTACGAAGAACTGCCGACGACCGACGGCGCTCGCCAAGTGGCGGAGCGTGTGCTGACGCTCCTTGCACCCGCGTGAGTTCACCTCAACAGGGGAATGCCGAGGCGACGCGCAGCCGATATCCCCATCCCGGGTTCTTTGGATGACCTGTACTAGTGGTGGACCCTGTCAAGCTGGGTAACGCTAAGTCTTGTTTACGTCACACCGCCCGGATAGCGGGTGCACGTGCGTCGATCCGGACGTAGACTCGACTCGTCGAGCTACCCGAGGTGCTGATGGAGTCTTCGGAATCCCAAGATCAGGTTGATGGCCAAAGCCACTTTTCGACGGCAGGCCGGGGCCGCTGCGTCGTGCTCTGCCCCCCAGGATCGGTGCCTCCCCAAGAGTTGGTATCGGCACTTCAGATGCGCAATATTCAACTGGAACGCGCCGCTTCCGCTTACCACGCTTCGGCGGTGCTCGCTCTCCATGAACGCGACGCGCGATCCGGGCAAATCGACCCGATGCTGCTGATCATCGTTGAACCCGCCCGAGTACCTCGGGTGGAGGCGCTCGCCCAAGTCGTGCGGGACCGGATGCCGCGTGCCGCGGTGTGGCGTTATCAAGCTTCGGCCACCCACCCGCTTGCCCCCCTGACTTCGGGGGATGAAGCCGGCGAGAGTGGATCCTTCACGCCCCGGCTCCGTCTGGTCGGCGGGCCCAGCCCCGGTTCCGGCGGGCGGACCGCGTGTGTGGGCGCCGCGGAACTGAGCATGCTCATGACCGGTGCGGAGCTCGAGGCGCAGGGATGAATCGTGGCGGCCCACGCATCATCGCGGTTACTCGCGCGTCGGACCCGGTTCCGATGGAGAGTGACGAGTCTGGCGCCGGTTCGGCATTCTCCGATGTGGCGACGACCGGCATTGAAGCCGTCGCGATGGAAACGCTCGATCACGCCGGCGGTTTCGACGAGGTGCACGTGGACGCTCGTGTGGCACATACGGAAGACCTGGACGCGTTGCGCACCGCGCTGGAGCGCGTGGGCTCATCGGCCCGCGTGCGCGTGGCCGAAATGATGCCGCGCCCGCACGGCGCCGGGGCCGGACCGAGTGTGGACGAGGTTCTCGAGCGGGTTCTGCGTGGGCAACCCGTCCTCGATGTCGCGCTGGCCGCAGTCGGCGAGCGCGTTGGCGGCAGCGTGCGGGTCGAGCCGGGCGAAGAACCGCCGGATGCGGAGCATCACGACGCCGTTCCGCTTGTCCGTCGCGAACACGTCGTCGCCTGGGTGGTCGGACCGGCGGGTTCGGGAGACGAACTCGAAGCCCACCGAGAACTGCTGGCGCTCTGCTGGGCGGTGGACGTGCAGCAGTCGGTGCTCGCCGAGCACGCGTTCTCCGACCCCTTCACCGGGCTGCGCACGCGTGCGTACCTGTCGCGCCATCTGCGCCGGGAAGTCGTTGCGACACAGGCCGCGGGTCAAGCCGTGGCGGTGGCGGTGGTGTCCTGCTCCGGCGGGGGCAGCGGTGCGCTGTGGTGCGCATCTGTTCTGCGCGAAGCCGCTTCCGAGGCCGGCGTCACCTCGTGCGAGGTGGGACGCCTTGAGGAATCGACCGTGGGCTGCGTCGTGTGCGGGCCGCCCGAGCGTGTTGCTCACCTGCGTTCGCTGGTCGAG
>CAYTSW010000028.1:0-23738 GCA_964440605.1 uncultured Phycisphaeraceae bacterium
CGATGCGGTCGCCCAGCGTCATCGCCTCTTCCTGGTCGTGGGTGACGTAGACGGTGGTGGTCTTGAGGCGTTGGTGGAGACGTTTGATCTCGGTGCGCGTGGTGACGCGGAGCTTGGCGTCGAGGTTGGACAGCGGTTCGTCGAAGAGGAAGACCGCGGGCTCGCGCACGATCGCGCGCCCGAGGGCGACGCGTTGGCGCTGCCCGCCCGAGAGCTGCTTGGGCTTGCGCTCGAGCAGGTGCTCGATGCCGAGGATCGTTGCGGCTTCGTCGACGCGGCGCTTGACTTCTTCGCGCGGCATCTTGCGCAGGGTGAGGCCGAAGGCCATGTTCTTGAAGACGCTCATGTGCGGGTAGAGCGCGTAGTTCTGGAAGACCATGGCGATGTCGCGGTCCTTGGGGTGGACCTCGTTGACGATGCGCTCGCCGATGGAGATCGTCCCTTCGGTGATGGCTTCGAGGCCGGCGATCATGCGCAGGGCGGTGGACTTGCCGCAGCCCGAGGGCCCGACGAGGACGAGGAACTCCCCGTCGCGGACGGTGAGGTTGACGTCTTCGACGGCCCGGACCTTGCGGTCGTAGACCTTGGCGACGTCGGTGAGTGTGACTTCGGCCATGGTGGATCAGCCCTTGACGGCACCGAGCTGGATGCCCCGCACGAGGTATTTCTGGAGAAGCAGGAACAGGATGACAGGCGGGACCATCGCCATGAGCGAAGCCGCCATGATCTTGGGCGTGTCCGAGCCGTAGCTCGAATCGAACTGGAGCAGCCCGACGGGCAGCACGCGCAGGTTCTCGCTCTTGGTCAGGATGAGCGGCCAGAAGAAGGAGTTGTAGTTGAAGAGGAAGGCGAAGATCGCGAGCACGATGATGCCCGGGCGCGCGAGCGGGAGGATGACCTGCGTGAAGATGCGCCAGTGGCCCGCCCCGTCGATGGAGGCGGCTTCGTCGAGCGACGAGGGGATCGTGAGCATGAACTGGCGGAGCAGGAAGGTGCCGTAGGCGCTGAAGGCGGCGGGGATGATCAGGCCGGTGTAGTCGTCGAACATGCCGAGCTGGAGGATGACGACGAAGTTGGGCACCATGAGCACGACGCCGGGGACCATGAGCGTGCCGAGGTAGAGCAGGAAGACCTTGTCGCGTCCGGGCCACTGGATGCGAGCGAAGGCGTAGGCCGCCATCGCGCAGGTGACGACCTGGAGGAGCGTCACCCAACCGGCGACGAAGAAGGAGTTGAAGAAGTACTTGCCGAAGGGCACCTGCTCGAAGACGCCGACGTAGCTGGCGGGCACGGGCAGGGAGAGCCCGAGGATGGAGATCTCGCGCATGGGCGTCTCGATCGGGAAGCCGGTCTGCGTGAGCAGGTCGACGTCCTGCGTGGTCGCGAGGCTCGCCATGACCTGGAAGGCGAAGGGCACGACGAAGGTGATCGCGAGGATCACCAGCCCCGCGAACGTGATCAGGCGTGTGAACGACGCGCCGGCGCTGCTGTCCATCGGGCTGATGTCGTGGGGCGGCTTCCCCGGCTTGCGCGCTCCTGCCGCGCGTCCGGCGTTCGCCTTGGCGCCTTCCTCGGCCATGGGCTTCATGGTCTGCTCGCGCACGCTACTCATTGGTCATCCTCGAGCCGAAGCGGAAGTTGACCGCGGTCATCAGGAAAATCATCGCGAACATGATCCAGGCGACGGCGGACGCGAGGCCGAGCTGGAAGTTGCCGTTGAAGGCGAGGTTGTAGAGGTAGTACGTCAGGACGATGGTGTCGGCCTGGCCGTTGGTCATGACGAGGGCCTGCTCGAAGCCGCCCTGGAGCCCGCCGATGGTGGACATGATGACGATGAAGAAGGTCGTCGGGGCGAGCTGGGGCCAGGTGACGTGGATGAAGCGTTGCCAGCCGGTGGCGCCGTCGATGGCCGCTGCCTCGTAGAGCTCCGGCGGGATGTTGGAGAGCCCCGCGAGGTAGAGCAGCATGTTGGCCCCGCCGATGGCGAGCCAGACGCCCATGATGATCAGCGCGGGCTTGGCCCACGTCGAGGAGATGAGCCACTCGGGGGCGGTGAGGCCTTGTTCGCCGGCGACGAAGCCCTCGTGCGAAACGTCGGCCTCGCGTTGGACGATGTCTTCGATGCGCGGTGCAAAGCGATCGCCGGCAACGCCGACGAGCCGGGCCACAATGTCGCGGTAGGCGCCGCCTTCTTCGAGCTCGGCTCGGGCAACGGCAAACTCGTCGCGGTCGAAGCCGGCTTCGCTGGCGAGTTGGTCGTCCACAGCGTCGAGCGCCGCCTGAGACTGGGCGGAGGTGAGTTCGTTGTAGCCGGTGGGGAGGAGCGAGCGTTCGGGGAGTTGGACGAGGACGAGACTGATGCCGAGCAGCGCGGCGCAGGCGGACGCGCCGAAGATGAAGCGCGCGCCGAGGGAGGCCGGGCCGGTGTCGCCGTCGCGGTACTTGGCGACGCCCGAGACGAAGAGCTTGACCGTCCACACAAGCGTGACCAGGGCGAGGACGATGCCCAGGCCGTACCAGAGCCATGGCGGGGTCGCGACGACGAGGGACTCGAGCATGTCGAGGACGGGCTGAAGGATGGCGTTGATCAGGCCGCCGCGGGGGCGGTAGAGCGTCTTCCAGAGGAGGAACATCGCGACGCCGGCGAGGAGGGTGGGCAGGTAGAACGCCGCGCGGAAGAACATTTGCCCGATGCCGAGCCCCGCGGAGATCACCACGCCGACGAGGGCGATGAAGGTGACCAGCCCGTTGCGACGCAGCTCGGCTACCTCGTACTTGCTCAGGTCGGTCAGTCCTGACTCGAGGCTCGCGACGTTTTGGAGCGACTCAGCGGGCGTCGCGAGGATCCAGGCACCCCAGCAGGCGAGGATGGTCACTCCGACGCCGATGGCCGAGAGCATCAGCTTGGACTTCGGGCGCTCGGGCGTGGACTTGGCGTTGACCATCAGCGCGAGCGCGAGCGAGCCGAAGATCGACAGCGGGATGCCGATCATCAGGTAGACGGTGTTCCAGAAGTAGTCCCAGAAGAAGACGGACTCGTCGCCGGCGAGCAAACGGGCGTAGTTCTCAATGCCGACGAAGCGGACGGGCTCGTCGGAGAAGGTGTTGTGGCGGGTGAGCGTCCAGTCCGTGAAGGACATGTAGAGCGAGAAGAAGACGGGGCCGGCGGTGAAGAGCAGGAACCCGACGAGGTTGGGCAGCAGGAAGGCCAGCGCGATGAGCAGCCGTTTGCGCCCGGAGCCGATCATGAGGCGGCTCCGACCGCGGCGGCGGCTTGCGCACGCTTGGCATCGATGGCGGCCTGGCGACGCTCGTTGAACGCCCGGCGGCCGTGCTCGGACTCGTCGAGCTGGTCGGGCAGGTAGATCTCAGGGTCGGGGTCGAACGTCACGCCGGTGACGGCTTCCCACCGCTCGCGCAGCAGGTCGTCACGCCGGAGGTTGGCGGCGATCTGGTCGTTCACGCGCTTCTCGATGACCCGGGCGGCCTGCGCGGGGCCGATGGCGTCGTTGCGCAGGTCTTCGAGCACGGGGCCGACGAGTTCGCCGAGGCGCGTGCGCGTGATGAAGGGGGAGACCTGTTCGGAGCGGGCCCAGTCGCGCATGGCGGTCGCGAAGACGGGCGAGTCCATCGCCTCGAGGCCGGGCAGCGGCGCGGGCGGGCCGGAGATGCCGTTGTCGTCGGTGGTGTACTCGACGACGCCGCAGATGGAGTCGTACGTGCCGTTGATCTGCTCGTTGTACGCCTCGGAGCCGAGGAAGCGGAGGAAGCGCAGCGCGTAGTCGACGTTCTGGCCCGAGCGGTTGACGATGGCGACGCGGGCGCCGGCGTTGTAGGTCGGCACGCCGAGCGTCGAGGGGATGTGGGCGATGCCGAGTTGGACGAGGCCCGCGCGGTCGGCCTCGGTGAGGATGGAATCCATCGCGGCGTGCGCTTCGACCGGCATGGGCAGCAGCACGTCACGCTGAAGGAAGCGTCGCGCGGTGAGCAGCTGTTCTTCGAGGTATTCGTCGATGCCGGGGCGGGCGAGCTCGCGGTCGATCGCGGGGAGGATGACGCGGTCGCGGTTGCGCTCGGCGAGCGACTTGTACTCCCAGCGCCCGCCGACGTACATCGCGGCGACCTTGGCGGCGAAGAGGCTGGAGGCGGAAGCGGCGTCGGCCTCGGCGTTCATGGTCGCGCCGCCGCCGGCGGCGACGCTGGCGGCCTCGGCGGGCGTGGGCGCCACGCCGTCTCGGTAGATCATGTCGTGGTAGGCCGTGAGCCCTTCGACGGTGAAGCGGGAGTTGTAGAACGAGGCGGTGCCCGATTCGTTGAAGAATCGTCCGCCGGCGTGGGTGGCCATGTCCCACGCGCCGAGGTTCATGATGCCGAAGCGCCGCGTGCCGCGGGCCTCGGCGTGCTCGATCAAGCGCAAGCCCAGATCGGTGACCGCCTCGATGTCCCACGTGCCCACGGGCACGGATGTCGGCAACGCCACGCCCGCGTCCTCGAACAGGTCGCGGTGATAGAAAAGCACCGTGTAGCCCACGTTGCAGGGGAAGGCGAACTGGCGCCACGAGCCATCGTCAGCCCGGGTCGCCATGGAAGGCTTGGCGGCGTCGAAAGCGCGATCGATCGCGAAACCCTGCTCGCGGGCGCGCTCGGTTACGTCGAGCGCCACGCCCGACTCGACGAACTGGCGCAACTGCTCGGGCCCGTACGACTCGATGATGTCCGGCCCGCGCCCCGCGACGCACTGGACGATGGCCTTGGTGATGTCCCGGTTCGAGGGGTCGGGGCGGATGTCGACGGGTTCGCCGTACTCGAGCAGGTGCCACACACGAAAGAGGTGGAGCTGCGTCTGGCGCGCGGGGTTGTCGTCGGTGGACCACACCAGCGTGGGCACGGCATCGAGATCGACACCCGCGTTGCGCAGATGCCGAGCGAACGCGCGGACCACCGGGGCGCGCTCGTCGGCGGGCAGCGTCACCGCGGCGCTCAAGCCACCCGCGGGCAGCGCGACGCCGTCGTGCTGCCCAGCTTCGACGGCGCTCCGGAAACTGTCGAGCAGCGTGCGCACGTCCTGCGACGCGTCGGGGTGATCCGCGATGTCGAGGTAGGCGAGGACGACTTGTTCGCGCTGCGCGCTGTCGGGCAGGACCATGGCGTAGGCGATGACCGTCAGCACACCCCAGACCAGCAACAGTCCAGACAGCACCCAGCGCATCCACACACTCCGCACATGGTGAGCCGGGGCGCGCGACCGCGCCGCCCCGAAACCGTCGAGTGTAACGCCGCCCGCGACGCGAGCCAATCAGCACAGCCCGCACAACCGACCGTCCACCCGCAGCTGTGCCCGCCCGCGTCTCCAGCACGCACCATCGGGGGCCGATAGCTCCCCGGGCACGAGAGCGGAGGTACACGCTGCGATGGCACAGAACCGAGAGTCGTTCAACAAGGTCAAGGACATCCTGCGAAAGCTCGACCACTCGATCGACGAAGCGCGGGCCAAGCGGATCGAGGAGGAGGACGGCTCGCCGCCCGCCACCTCCACCAAGCCGAACACCGGCAACGGAGCCGCCACGCCCCTTCGCGCACGCCCCCTGCCGCGACGCGATGGCCAGCCCGACCCCAACGAGCGCTGGATCGGCTCCAATGACTGACCCCCCCCGGTCACCCCCGCGCGTGTAGAGGAGCCGGTGAGTGTCGGCGCGGGACTGGCGATCGGCCCTGGCAATCGGCCTGAACGGGCGAGCGTGATGACCGACGTCCGAAAACTCGTGCGGCAATGGTCCGTACGCACGCGGGACTGCTCTTGATCCGGCTCGATGAGGGCGGCTAGAGTCTGGGCCCCATAGGCCATTGGTGTAACGGTAGCACGAGTGATTCTGGTTCACTTAGTCAAGGTTCGAATCCTTGATGGCCTACTGAACCGCACAAGCCGCCCCCGGGGCGGCTTTTTTATCGCGCCGCCCTGCCCCCGGCGCCACCCGCAGCGCGAGCACGAAGCGTGATGACCACCGCGTCAGGACGGGATCGCCCAGGTCAACTCCGCGTCCCGGTCGGGCCCATGGCTCTGGCTGTGCTGCTCGCGTTGGTGCTGTTCGCGATCCGCGTCTCGGCGCCGCACGACCTGCTGGACAACGACCAGCTCAAGCCGGCCCACTACATCAACGACGTGCTGCTCAACCAGGCGTGGATCGTGCAGACGGACCACGCGGGCTCGATCGCGTCCAAGCCGCCCTTGCAGGTGTGGATCGGCGCGCTCGCGTCGCTCCCCTTCGAGCGGGCCACGTGGGCGACCATCGCGATCCCATCGCTGCTGGGCATGATCGGCGTGACGGTTCTGGCGGTCGCGGTGGCGCATCATCTGTTCGGGCGCGTCGCGGCGTGGCTTGCCGGGCCGCTCGTGCTTGTGAGCATGATGGGGGCGAAGCAGGTGGCGCTGATCCGCACCGACGCACTCTTCGGCTTCATGGTCGCGCTCACCGCTGTCGTTGCGTGGATCGCCTGGCGAAGCGGGCGGCGTGGCGGTGTTGCGTGGCCGGCCTTCTGGGGCCTGGCCGCGCTGGCGACGCTCACGAAAGGCCCCATCGGACCCGCGATCGCGTCGCTTGGCCTGCTGGCCGCGGTGTGGCCGCGGCGGTTCGGCGAGCGGACGCCCCCGACCGAGCCCGCGTCCGCCCCCCGCCTGCTCGCTTGGCACCTCTCCGGCTTGGCGATGCTGCTCCTGATCGCGGGCGGCTGGTTCGTGCTCGCGTGGGCCGACGCCGGGCAACCCTTCATCGACAAGTTGATCGGCGCCGAGCTCGTGGGTCACGCCGTCGAATCGGGCAAGGGCGACCCGCCGGGCCTGGGGCTCTACAAGAGCCCGGCGTACTTCCTTTGGTGGTACGCCCCGGCCTCGATATTGGCGGTGATCGGGCTGCTACGTCTCGACCTCCTGCCGCGACGAGTCGCCCCCGTCGAGCATCGCGCAGTGCTGCGCTTCCTCGGGCTATGGCTGGTTCTGGGCCTGCTGATCTTTGCCCTCTCGCCGCATCAGCGCGCCGATCTGCTGACACCGATGTGGCTGCCCACCGCCGTGCTCGGCGCGGGGGTGCTGGCGCGATTGATCGAACGCCCCCTCGCGGCCCGCCCGGTCCTGGTGCGCGCGGCGTTTGCCGGTGTGCTCGCCGCAGCGCTCGCGGGCGTCTATGTCCATCGTCATCACTTCGTACTGGACAAGCACTACATGGTGCGCGGGCGGGCGATCGAGCAGCTCGCCGACCGTTTGCGGCAAAGCATCGACCTTGACCGACTTGCGCACTTCAACGCCCACTCGTCGCTGCAATGGGAGCTTAACACGATGCTCACGCGACTGGAGCCTGAGGAATCCGCAGATTGGCTTCGGGAAAGCCCCGATCATCTCATCGCGACCAGCGCAAACACCGATCCGCTTCTTTCGGAGCTCACCCGGGCCGAACGCGAGCGCCTTTTGCGTTACGACGGCGTCGCGATCGACCGCTTCGAGCTCAACATCTTCACCCTGCCCGAAGCGAACCCAACCGACCCCAAGCCGCGAACACTCGACGAGCCATGACCCATTTTGCTCCCGAAGCCGCCCCACCTCCCACGCCCAAGTGGATGTCCGTCGTGCTGTATGTAGCCGCGGCCTACAACGTGGTCTGGGGCGGGTTCGTTGTGCTCGCGCCGGTGTGGACGCTCGGCGTGCTCGGCGCCGACACGACAGACCTCGACCCGCTCACCGCCCCGATCTGGCAGTGCGTCGGGATGATCGTCGGGGTCTACGGCGTCGGTTACGCCGTCGCCGCCCGCGACCCGCTTCGGCACTGGCCGATCGTCCTGGTCGGGCTGCTGGGCAAGCTCTTCGGGCCGATCGGGTTCGTCGACGCGGTGTTCATCAAAGAGGTCTTCCCGGTGACCTTCGGATACACGATAGTCACGAACGACCTCATCTGGTGGGTCCCGTTCGGGCTTATGCTGCACGCGGCGTGGACGCGGAGCCGCGCCGATCGCGCCGGCACAACCGCGAACGGATGAGCGCATGACGTCGACGACTAGACCCGAGACGAACACCGGCGTCGGCGTCGACCTCCCGCCGGCGGCGCACAACGCGCGAACCAACATGGGGCGCACGCTCGCCGCCCTCGCCGACGAGACGCCGGTCATGCTCATCTTCCTGCGCCACTTCGGGTGCACCTTCTGCCGCGAGGCGGCGCAGGACGTCGCGGCGCGTCGCCCGACGGTCGAGCAACTCGCGACGATCGTCTTCGTCCACATGGGCCCGCCCGACCGCGCCGAGCGCTTCTTCAAGCGTTACGGCCTCGAAGACATCCAGCACATCCACGACCCGAAGCAGGAGCTCTACAACGCCTTCGACCTTCCCCGCGGCACGCTCATGCAGCTCTTCGGACCGGGCGTCTGGCTCCGCGGCTTCGTCGCCGGCATCCTCAAGGGCCACCTCGTCGGCCCCCTCTCGGGCGACGGCTTCCAGATGCCCGGCGTCTTCATGCTCCACGAGGGCACGATCACCCGCGCGTTTCGACACCGCAACGCGGGCACGCGGCCTGAATACTGCGAGCTGACGACGGCCGAGTGATCAGCTCGCTTCCCGCGTGCGCTCGAGCAGGCGTTCGAGTTCGGCGCGGCGCTCGTCCGACCAGCCGTCGCGCTCCAGCGCCGCCTCGACGTGCTGGATCGCATGGGCGGCGCTGCCGGCGCGGTCCGCCGACTCCGCCAGCTCGTTATACACCGCGATCTCGTCGGGGTGCTTCCTCACCAGGTTCCGCGCGACGCGGTCGGCGTCACTCTGCTTGCCCAGCGCGAGCATGACCCCGTAGTAGTCGGCCACCTGACCGGCGAACCGCTCGCGGCTGCTGCGGAGCAGCTTGTCGCGCTCCGGCGCACCCGCGAACCGCGTCTGCGTGTCCTTCGTGAAGAAGTCGTGCCATTCGAAGACCTGGATGACCGACCGCCGCAGATCGACGACCTGATCCGCGAGCTCGTACTCCTGCGCCCGGGCGAACACGCCGACGAGGTCATCGCCCACGCCATCAAGTAGATGGGTGCGCTGGGCCTCGTGGGCACGCCGTGCGAACGCGATCGTGTTCTCCTCTTCACCCAGGTCTTTGTTAATGCGGATGACATCGGTCGCATCGCCGCGGCTGCCCTCCCCGGCGACCACGCGGTCGGCCGCTGCGTCGCGGCGCTCGCGCAAGGCGTCTATCGCGGGCGGGTAGGCGCGGCCAAGGCGCACGATGCTGGCGAGCAGGAACGACGTCCGCACGCCACCCATGCCCGGGCCCGGATCATCGAAGACCTTGAGGTACATCGCGAGCGCTTCCTCGTGGCGCCCGGCCTCGACCAGCGCGTCGGCGGCCCGGATGGTCTTCTTGCCGTGCCCTTGTGTCTCGGCCGCCTTGGCCTCGTCCACGACTTCTTGCACGCGCTCCTGCTTGGTCCGACCGGCGAGGATCGGGCGCGCGTCGTTGATGAAGGCCTGCGGGCCCCGGAAACCGACGATGCGGTCCATCTCCTCGCCGCTGGAGTCGATGAAGATGAGCGTCGGGCACGCGCGTACGGCGTAACGCCGCGCGAGGTCGGTCTGCTTCTCGGCGTCGATCTTCAGCGGCACAGTGTGCTGGTGCAGATACGCGCGCACCGACTCGTCCGGCCACGTCATACGGTCGAGCTGTTTACACGGGCCGCACCACGTGGTGTAGAAATCGATGAAGACCGCCTTCTCTTCGACCCGGGCCTTCTCGAGCGCCTGTTCGAAGCTCAGGCTGGAGAAGAGCGCGTCTCCGGCGTGAGCCGGGGCGCACAGAACAACGCTCGCGAGCGTCGCGGCAATCAGGTGCGGGTGCAGATGCATCATTCATCCTCGTCACGAGGGGCCGGGGATGACTTCAAGATAAGCACATCCAGCCACGCCCGCAGCAACTCTTTCTCGACTTCCGTCCAATGGTCGCGGCCGAGCGCCTCGCGCAGCATTCGTTCGGACCGCGTTCGGTCGCCGGTGGCTTCGTACACGTCCGCGAGCAGGCCGACGATCATGACGTCCTCGCCTTCGGTCTTCTCGAAAGCCTCTTCGGCCAACGCGACGTGCAGCTCATCGACGCGCCCGACTTCAATCGCCACGCGGGCAAGGCGACCAAGATGCGACGCGCCGAGGAACTCGGCGCGCAGGTGGGCCGCGTCCTCATCGCGACCAACCGCGAGCATGACCTCGTAATGGGCGGCCAGCCTTGCGTCGATGCGTTCGACAACAGCCTGAGCCAGCACGGCATCGAGTTTGTATTCGCCTCCGAGTCGTACAAGACGCCGCCTCTCCCGCGTCAGGCTCTCCGCCGATCCTCTCAGATCGATCGCCGCTGCGGCACGTACGTGCTCGTCGCGCAGAGCAAGGAGATCGATGAGTTCTCGACCGAGCTCATGCGCGGCGTCATCGCGGCCCTGCGCCTTCAACTCGTCGAGCAGCGTCAAGGACGCCTCGACCTCGCCGAGCGCCCGATCGATGGCACCGATCGTCCGAAGATCGCGCAGCTCGTGTGAGCCGTCGCGTACGCGTTGGAGAGCCGTGCTGCGTAGCTCACGGAGCGCGACACGCGCAGGCGGGTGTTGCGCAGCGAGCTCGCCGATCGCGGGCACAACGACCCAGTCTCGCGCCGCCGCAGTCAGCGGATCGTCGTCCTGATAGGCGTACAGCAGGGCATCAAGAGCATCGGCGTGACGGTGGACGCGGCTGAGCGATTCAGCCGCCCGGACGCGTGCCAGCCCGCCCTCCCACTGGGCGTCCTGAATCTGGAAGTTCGCCACGTACTCGTCATCAAGCGACGGTGTGACCGCAACATCTGCGAACCAGTTCCGCTCACCGAAGATCTCGACCCGCACGCGCCTCACAAACGCTTCCGGCTCGATGTACCCCGTCAGTCGCCCGCGCTCCGTGCCGTCGCGGTGGATGAAGAGCATCGTTGGGTACGCACCGACGCGGTACCGCCGGCGCAGCTCGGGGTGTTGATCGGCGTCGAGCTTCAGCGGCACGGTGTGCTCGGTGAGGAACGCCTGCACGTCGGCGTCGGCCCACGTCGTCCGGTCGAGCTGCTTGCACGGCACGCACCACTCGGTGAAGAAGTCCACCATCACCACCTTGCCCTCGTCGCCGGCGCGCTCGAGCGCCTGCTCGAACGTCGAGTTGACAAAGGGCTCCGCCGCGGTCGCCGGCGCGACGAGGACAATGGACCACAGGCTGCTGATGATGACGAACGGGCGCATGACGATCTCCGAGCGGTCGAGGGCGCGGTCATCGCGCACGTCGGTTATTGGGTCAAGCGAGGCTGGTGTTTCGACGCGGCCCGCGGACCGCGGTTCACGCGTCGGGGTTCACGCGCTCGACGCCGCGGCGGGAGACCCACGTGACGCGGTCGCCCGCGAGCCGCAGCCGGACCCACGAGCCGCGCTCCTCCTGGATCCAACCCTCCACGCCTGACGTAAGTGGCTGGGAGAACGTTTGCGAGTATGTGTCGGCGGGGCCATCGCGAGCGATCAGCTCGTCGGCGACGACGACGGCCGCTTCGTTGTTCGCCTCCGACGCGGCCTGAACGACGAGCGACGCCAGCGGCAGCGCGCCGAGCACGAAGCACGGCAACGCGAGCCACGCGATTCCCGCAAGCGGGCGACACACCTTCACGATCAGCACGAGCCAGCCCAGCGCCAGGAGCGCCACGGCAACACCCGCGCGCACGCCAACCCCGATCCACGCGTGCCACGCCAGACCCTGCGCGATGGCGCCCGCCGTCGATTGGTCGGTCACCTTCGTTGCGACGCGCTCGCGGGCGACGCTCAGGTTGTGGCTCGCGTCGGCGAACGAGGGGTCCAGCCGGAGGGCTCGCCGGTACCAGACGATCGCGCGGCCCGTCTCGCCGATGAGCAGGCGGGCGTTGGCGAGGTTGTACATCACGCCGGCCGTGATGGCCGCGGGATCGTCGTCCATCAGCGCTTCGAGGTCGCTCGCGTACGCCGCCAGTCGGGCGTCGGAGGCAAAGGGGTCTTCGGTGCGCACCGCCATGGCCGCATCGAAACGCTCCTCCAGTGCGACGAGTCGATCCAGCGGCTCGGCGAGCGCCGGCGGGGCGGACAGCAACAGGAGCACCGCGAGCAGCAGCGTGCGCATCAGGCGTCCCCCCGTAGCGAAGCGTCGTGACGCTGGATGATGGCGATGAGCTCCTCGCTCACGCCGCGAGTGGCGTTGGGTTCGCTGAGCCCGGCGTAGCGCGACGCTTCGCAGCCTTCGAGCAGTTCGACGAGCCTGCATCCGTCATCGCGGTCGAGTGGTAGGAGAACATCGCCCGCCTCGCGTGGCGTCATGGACGCCGCGGGCTTGCCCGTCACGCCCCCGAAGTAGTCGTACACCGCCCGCGCGAGCGCTCCGCCGTCGTCGCTCCGCTGCGCTTCGGAGCGCAACCGGGCGAGCGCCGTCTTCTTTATGCGAGCGGGGGCAGCGCCGGCGTTTCGTCGGCGCACGAGCGCTACCACGACGACGCAGGCGAAGGCGAGGGGAGGCAGCGCCACTGCCCCAACGAAGAGCGGCGACGTCAGGGCGCCGCGCGCGCTGGACCCGTCGCGTGCCAACGCCTCGGCGGGCGAGGCGTTGGCGCGGATGCCGCGGTCATCGGTGTTCTCTTCGAGCGTGGCGCTCGGCGGTGTGCCGTCGGCGCCGACCGCGTCGCCCGCGTTCACGACGCGCCCGCCCCGCACCCGGACGGGGATCGGCTGGCTCGTCGCGAACTCGTAGCGCCCCGTGTCCGGGTTGAAGAAGGGCAGGCGCACCTCGGGGATCGCTTCGATCGCGCCGTCGAGCGGGCGGATGACCTGCGAGAAGACGACCTCCGCGCCGTCGTCGGTCACGCGTTCTTCTCGCTCGACGCGATCGCTCACGCGGAAGCGATCGACGAAGCCGCTCATGGAGTCGAGGTCGAGATCCGGCACGCGTTCGACCGGCTCGTTGCCCCGCACGCGCACCTGGAAACGGATGGGGTCGCCCACGCTCAGCTCGGTGACGTCGGCGCGGGTTGAGACGTCGAACGCGCCGACCAGGCCAGTGAACCCCGCCGGCCCGCCCTCGGGCAAGGGCAGGACTTCGAGTTGGACCGCGTCGGTCGTGGCGATCGCTTCGATGTTGCGCCGCCGCCCCTCGGACACGGTCGTGCTTGTGATGACGGGGCCGATGGTGAACACGCCGGCTTCGTCCGGAATGACGAGCCGCGTGATGACGACGCCTCCCCACCGCTCGCCCTGTATCTGGCGTTGCGCGGGCTCGTACCACGAGAGCTCGCCGAGCCATCGCACGCCGCGCCCGCGCTGTGGCTCGCTCCCGCGGAGACGTTCGACGCGCATCCGCTCCCAGTCGCCGGCGGTCGTGAACTCCGGGAAGTTCATGTTCCC
Organism: uncultured Phycisphaeraceae bacterium; assembly: GCA_964440605.1. GTDB lineage: Bacteria > Planctomycetota > Phycisphaerae > Phycisphaerales > UBA1924 > CAYTSW01. The sequence continues at coordinate 13,429 of CAYTSW010000028.1, forward strand.
GGGAGAGAGGAGCGTGAGGCGGACGGGCACGGGCTGGCCGACGTAGACCGGCCCGTCGGGCATGTCGAGGAACGCTCGCAGCGGACCGCGAGGCCGGGCCTCGTCGACCACGAGGGTGACGGGCGCCGTGACGAGCGTTTCGCCGTCCACTCGAACTTCGAAGGGCGGGATCTCGAACCGCCCCTTACGCGCGGGGAGCACGCGGTAGCGCTGGCGCCACGCCATCCGCTCATCACGCACCATCCGCCCGTTGATGACCTGCATGCTCGACGAGCGTTGCGTGCTGCTGCCGAGGCTGTCGAAGCGCAGGCCTTCGATCTCAGGGGTCTGCACGCCGCCTTCGGGCTCGGCGTTGTTCACGACGAGCTCGAGCAGCACCGGCTCCCCGACGCGTGTGCGGCGTGGTTCGATGGCGACGCCGACGGTCACTTCGTCGCTCTGACGCGCCCACGCCGAAGGCGCGAGCGACAGCGCGCCGAGCAGCAGGATGAGGACGAATCGGCGCACGATGGAGCAGCGAGCGGTGATCACCAGTCCTTCTCCACACGCGATGTGCCGCCCCGCCCGACGCCGCGCCCCTGCGAGGTGTTCCGACCCTCGCGCTCGGCTCGCAGCGCCCGCTCGCGTTCGAGCACATCGTTGAGCAACCGCGCGAGCTCGTCTTCCGTGGGCGGCCGCCAACCCGCGCCGACCTGGCCGGCCTGCTGGCTCATCTGCTCGCCCTGCTGCTGCATCTGCTGGGCCATGTCCTGCATCTGCTGCTCGCTCATCTGCTCCCGCATCTGTCGGGCCATCTCGGCGAGCTGCTCTTGGTCCATGCCCTCGGGCATCTGCCTCATCATGCGTTCCATCGCCTCCTGTGTCAGCCGCCGATTCGCCCGCTCCAACGCCTGGGCGGCGTCGCGCTGCGCCCGGGCCGCGCGTTCCGGCTCACGTTGTTCGAGCGACTCCTCGGCCTCACGCTGTGCCCGCTCGAGCGCTTCCATCAGCTCGTCCATCGACGGTCCGCGCTGGGCCTCGAGCTCCTCGCGACGCTCGCGGATGCGTTCGTCGCGCGTTTCCCGCGCTTGCCGTTCGGACTCCAAACGCTCGAGACGCTCGCGCAGGCGTTCGGCCTGCTCGGACAGACGGCGCTGTTCGTCCGGCGACGCCGCCGCATCGGCCTGCCGCTGCGTCTGTTGAAGGCGCTGTTCCAACGCTTCTCGGATGCGCTCCATCGCTCGCTCGGCGTCGACCTGCTCGCCGGGCTGATCGTCGGGTTGGGTGGCCGGCTCCGGCTGCGCCTCCCGCGGCGTCGTCGACGGCTCGCGCGGCCCAGTCGGCTCCGACGCACGCCGTTCCGCCGTTCCCGGGCGCATCGCGCTCTGCTCCGCCTCGAGCTGGTCGAGGCGCTCGCGCAGCCGCTGCATCTGCCGTTCGAGGCGCTCGGCTTCCGCCGTGCCCATACCCCGCTGCGCGTCGGCCTGCATCTGTTCCAGGCGTCGATCCAACGCGTCGCGCACGCGATCCCGCGCCTCCTGAGCCGCGGCCTGATCGACCGGCGGCGCGGCAGACTCCTCGATCGCTGGGAAGTCTCCGGCGGGCTCGCCGGTCTCAGGATCCGAGCCCTCTGGCGGGAGCATCTGGTCCATCATCTGCCGCAACGCGTCGAGACGCTCGCGCGCTTCGCTCAGCCGCTGCTGATCCTCGAGTTGCTGGCGCAGCTCGTTATCCGTCGCGGGCGTGTCGCGCTCGGCGAGCGCCTCGTTCTCCTCGGCTTCGCGACGCTGCTCTTCAGCCGCCCGGGCGAGCTCTTGCGCCTGCTCGCGCAGCGACTCCATCATCTCGCCCGCGGCTCCCTCCATCGCCTCGCTCATGGCGCTCAGGTCGAGGGGCGGCGTGTCGGTGCGTTCGCGGGACGCCTCGAGCTCCGACAGCTTCGCCCGCAGACCGCGAGCCTCGTACCGCGTGATCTCCAGGTTTCGGGCCGCGGGTTCGAGTTCAGGCGTCAACTCCAACGCTCCGCGGAAGCGGCTCGCGGCGCGGTCGAGGTGCCGCAGCCGATCGCGCGCGATCGCTTCGGCGTCGGCTTCGACGCCCTCGGTCGAGTCCGAGCCCACCTGTCGCGCCCGCTGCGCTTCGATCAGCCCGAGGTGATACCGCGCCAGCGCCACCGCCTCCCCGCTCGCACCGGGCGACGCCTCCACGCGGCGCAGCAGACCGGAAGCACCGTCCATCTCTCCGATCGCGAGCAGCGCGATGCCGCGGTTGAGCAGCGCCTCCGCGGGCGGCTCTTCGGCCTCCATCGCACGGGCGTACCGGTCGGCGGCGGCTTCGTAGTCGCCCGCCTCGAACAGCGCGTTGCCTTCGAGGACGAGCGCGTGGGCATCAAACTCGTCGGCGCGAGCGACGCCGCCCGCCGTCGCCGCGACGACCACGCCCGCCAACACCATCGCTCGAGTGACACCATCAAGCACGCCGCCAGACTCCCAAACCGATTTCCACGAGCAGCAGCGCCAGCACGACCAACGCCGCCAGTTGATACCGCTCTTCGTAGGCCACGATCCGCGCCGATTCCTGCTCCTGTTGCTCGGCCGACCGCACGAACCGCTGATACACCTCGTCGAGCTTCACGTTGCCCGTACCGACGCCGAGGTAACGCCCTTCGGGCGTCGCGGCGGCCATGTCGCGGAGCGTCCGAGCGTCGAGCGAGGAGATCACGCGTTTACCGGCGCTGTCGGTGACGAACTCGGTCGCGCCGCCGGGCCCGGTGATGGGGATCGGCACGCCGCCCTCGGAACCGATGCCGATGGCGATGAGGCGTACGCCCGCGCGTCCCGCCGCGGCGGCGGCTTCGACCGGGAAGCTGCCCTGGTCCTCGCCGTCCGTGATCAGGACGATGTCACGCAGGCGGGCCTCCACCTCGTTGTCGGCGTCTTCGTCGATGAGAAAGACATCGCGCATCGCCCGGCGCACGCCGTCGCCCACCATGGTGCCGCCGAGTTGGACGGATTCGGGCGTGAGCGTGTCGAGCGAGAGCCGGAAGTAGCCGTAGTCGTGCGTGAGCGGGACGCGGAGGATGGCGCCGCCGGCGAAGGCGACGAGGCCGACGCGGTCGCCGTCGAGCGTGTCGATCACGTCGCTGATCCAGAGCTTGGCGCGTTCGAGGCGGTTGGGGGCGAGGTCCTCGGCGAGCATGGAGCGCGAAACGTCGAGCACGAAGACGACGTCGCGCCCGGTGCGGTGCACGTGCTCCTCGCGCTCGCCCCACTGAGGCCGCGCGAGCGCCACCGCCCCCGCGATGAACACCAGCGCCAGGACCAGCGCACGCCCCCACACGCCCGACGCGCCGCGGCGCGGACGCAGGCGCGTCACCAGCGACCACTGCGCGAAACGCCGCAGCGCCCTGCGACGCAGCAGCACCTCCAGCAAGGCGTACGCGAGCGGGATGAGCGCGAGCCCCGCCGCCAGCAGCCACAGCGGCTCGGCGAAGCGCGCCGCCTCCACGCCATCGAGACTCAGCCACGACAGGTCCGCTTCCGCGAACATCACGGCGACCTCCTTAAGATGAGACTGCGCAGCACGACCTCACAGGCGAGCACGACCAGCGCCGTCCACAGCCATGCGGCGAAGCGCTCGTCGTAGAACGTGAACTCTTCGGACTCGATGCGGCTCTTCTCGAGCTCGTCGATCTCGGCGTAGATCGCCTCGAGCGCTTCCCCGTCGCGCGCCATGCGGAAGATGCCGCCCGTCTGCTCGGCGAGGTGCTCCAGCGGCTGCGTGTCGAACGCCATCGCGTTGGGCAGGACGAAGCCGCGCCCGCGCTCAACGCCGCCTCCGATGCCGATCGCGTGCACGGTGATGCCCAGCTCCTTGCAGATCTCCGCGGCCCGCGTGTAGCGGATCTCGCCGACGTTCTCGTCGCCGTCGGTCAGCAGGACGATCGCCTTCCCCACGAGGATGAAGTCCTCGCCCTCGTCGAGCTCGAGCTCCTCTTCGGCGCGATCCAGCCGGGCCGCGGCCAGCGCGACGCCCTCGCCGATCGCGGTGCCCGCCTCGGCGCGCTCCCGGTTGGGGTTGTTCAGCCGGATACTCCAGACGAGCTCTTCGAGCGTCGACCGCGTGCGCGACAGCGGCGCCAGCGTCTCGGCGACACCCGAGAACGTCACCAGCCCGACGAGGTCGTACGGACGCCCCGGCAGGTACTCCGGAAGCTCACGCACGTCGTTCAGCAGGCGTCGGCGGACCGAGGCGCTGTCGGCATCCAGCCCTCGTTCGCGTGCGAGCTGCGTGATCTGCTCTTCTTCGTTCCCGAGCACGAAGTCCAGGAAAACCTCGCGCACGACGTCGATGCGTCGTGCGCGCTCGTTGTTGAAATCCAGCTCCTGCCGCATCGAGTACGAGCGATCGATCACCGCCATGATCGCCACGCCCTCGGTCGTCACGCGCACCTCGCCGCGTCCTTCCTGAGGCCGCGCAAGCGCGACGATCACCAGCGCCAGCACGATCAGCCGCAACAGCCCGGGTAACCACAGCACGCGCTGCCGCAGACTCACGCCGAGCTCATCCAGCGCGAGCGCTGAGGAAAAGCGCAGGCCCGCGCGCCGGCGGCTGCGCCACACCATCAGCGCCGCCGCGATCGGCACGAGTACGAGCAGCCAGAGCATCTCGGGGCTGGCGAACTTCACGATTCGCCCTCCGCGCCCGGCCTCGACGCCGTCGCTCGGACAAAGGCCCGGAGTTCATCGAGCGCCCGGCGCGCTTCGTCGGCCGCGGCCTCTGCGCGCGCAAACTTCACCTGGTCCGCCCGCTCGAGGAAGCGCCCGAGCAGCGCGACATCCTGTTCGCGTGCGGCCAACTCCGACGCGTTCCCGGCGTGGGCGAGGAACTCCTCCGTCGTCAGCTCCGGCGCCCGCACGCCGAATCGCTGTTCGATGTACGCCCGCACGATCTGCGAACACACCACATAGAAGCGCTCGAAGGCGCCGCGCTCGATCAACTGGTCCTGCTCCACGCGATCGAGCCCCGCCAGAGCCGCCTCGTACGCGGGCGTCTCGGGTGCGGGCCCGAGGCCCCGACGGCGCAGCACCGCCGCGGCGATCAGCGCCAGCACCACCGCCGAAGCCCCGACGATCACCCACGCCGTCGGGCTCGCCGACGCCGGTTGCGACTCCGGCGTCACCACGCCCAGCCGCCCCGAGAGCTCGGCCTGAGCCGGGTCCTCGCCCTCGGCGAGCGCCGAGGCCACCTCGATCCGCATGCCCTCCACCGTCACATTCTGAACGGTCTGGCCCGAGGCGTTGAGGGCTTCGACGCGCACGTCGGGCGTCACCAGCGAGCCCGAGCGTTGCGGCTCGAAGCGTAGCTCGCGCCCGGTCGTACGCGTGATGCCTTCGCTCGCGACCGCGCTCTCCTCCTGGCTCGCCAGCAACCAGTCCTCCCCGCCCTCGAAGCCGATCGTGTAGCGCACGCCCGCCTCGGATCGATCGGTGATGTCGACGACGATCACCGCCTCGTCGGCGATGCCGATCGTCGCGTCCTGCAGCGCGGCGATCGCGTGCAGCGACCCGTCCTCGCTTATCGCTTCGTGCATGGGCGAATCGCCAGCGCTCATCGGCGCTTCTCCCTCCGCTTGAAGAGCTCGATGAGCGTGCGCACGTACGGCTCGTGCGTCGTCACCTCGGCGTAGTCGACGCCCAGACGCCGCATCTGCCCGCGCAGCGACTCGTTGTGGCGGTGCGCCCGCGCAGCGAAGCGCTCACGCACACGCCTGCTCGACGTGTCCACCAGACGACGCTCGCCCGTCTCGGCGTCGGCCAGTTCGATGAGCCCCGCACGCGGGAGTTGGTGCTCGCGCGGATCGGAGACGCGCAGCGCCACCACGTCGTGCCGACGCGCCAGCAACTTCAGCGCGCTCTCGAATCGGCTTGCTCCGCCCGACGACGATGACGCCGACGAACCCGCACCCTCAAACAGAAAGTCGGAGATTACGAACACCACCGCCCGCTTGCGCAGCACGCCCGCCAGGTGTTCGAGCGCCACCGGCGCATCGGTCGCGTGGCCCTCGGCGTCGAAGCTCAGCACGTCGCGCACTAGCCGCAGCGCGTGCCGCGAGCCCTTGCGCGGCGGGTCGAACCGCTCCACGCGGTCCGTGAACACCAGCAGCCCCACCTTGTCGTTGGACATGTTCGCGACCGACGCCAGCACCGCGCACAGCTCCGCGGCCGTCTCGTTCTTGAAGCGGTCCACGCTCCCGAACGCCCCCGAGGCGCTGAGATCCACCACCAGCATGATCGTCAGCTCGCGCTCTTCGACGAACTGCTTGACGTGGGGCTCGCCCGTCCGGGCCGTCACGTTCCAGTCGATCGTGCGCACGTCGTCACCGGGCTGGTACGCCCGCACCTCGGCGAACTCCATGCCGCGGCCGCGGAATGCCGACGAGTACTCGCCCGCGAGCAGCTCGTTGACGGTCCGCTTCATCAGCAGTTGGATCTGCCGAACGGCGCTGGCGACTTCATCCGGGAGCACGACCGAGACCTCCTCGATCAGGGCACGGGGACGGCCTGGAGCAACGCGTTGATGATCGCGTCGGGCGTCATCGCACGCGCCTCGGCCTCGTAGCTCGGGATCAGCCGGTGACGCAGCACCATCGGCGCCACCGCCTTGACGTCCTGCGGCGAGACGTACCCGCGCCCGCGCAAGAACGCGTGCGCGCGCGAGGCGAGCACCAGCGCGATCGTCGCGCGGGGCGAGGCGCCGAAATCGAGCAGACCCTCGAGCCTCGGCTCGACCGTCGCGGGCTCGCGCGTCGCGTGGATCAGCTCGACGATGTAGTCCTTGATCTTCTCGTCGATGTAGATGCCGTCCACCAGCTCACGCAGCGTGCGCACCTCATCGAGCGAGAAGACGGCCTCGGCCTCGGGCGTCTCGCCCGTCGTCGCCATGCGGTCCAGCACGCGGCGCTCGTCTTCCTTGCTCGGGTACCCCACCGTCAGCTTCAGCATGAACCGGTCGACCTGCGCTTCGGGCAGCGGGTACGTCCCCTCCTGCTCGATCGGGTTCTGCGTCGCCAGCACGAGAAAGGGGCTGGGCAGGCGGTACGTCTCGTCGCCGATCGTCACCTGCTTCTCGGCCATCGCCTCGAGCAGCGCCGACTGCACCTTCGCCGGCGCCCGGTTGATCTCGTCCGCCAGCACGATGTTTGCGAAGATCGGCCCCTTGCGCGGCGTGAAGACGTGCTCGCGCGGGTCGTAGATCAGCGTCCCAACCAGGTCCGCCGGCAGGAGGTCGGGCGTGAACTGCACCCGCGAAAACCGCGCGTGGAGGCTCCGCGCCAACGTCGAGACCGTCAGCGTCTTGGCCAGGCCGGGCACGCCCTCCAGCAGCACGTGCCCGTCGCACAGCAGCCCGATCACCAGCCCCTCCACCATCGCACGCTGCCCGACGACCACCCGCTCCACCTGATCGACCAGGCGGCCCAGCAGCTCGCTGTGTTCCTTGACGGCTTGAGTGATGGCCGAAACGTCCACGCTCAACGCGATACCTCCCTCATGCGGTCAAAAACAGCCCAACCCGACGGACCCGCGCGTTCACCGCCGGCTCGCCCGCACGATACCGGGCGGGCGGGCCCCGGGTGCAGGCGACGGGTCATGAGCTTCGCCGGGCCGCGGCGGATTGAAGAAGGCTTCACGCCCCCGGAGTATGGTAAGAGCGATCCGAGCACTTCAACGCAGGAGCCCTCGCATGAGCCACGACCACGTCGACCGTCGCACCGCCCTCGCCGCCCTCGGCGCAGCTGGGCTCGGGGCCTTCGCCTCCTCCGCCGCCGCCCGCCAGGACGATGACGCCGATGAGCCCGTCACCGCGCTCGACCTTGCCGAGCTCGGCTACGACTCCGAGGCCAACCGCTACACCCTGCCGCCCCTGCCCTACGCATACGACGCCCTCGAGCCGCACATCGACGAGCAGACGATGCGCATCCATCATGACAAGCACCACGCCGGCTACGTGCGTGGGCTCAACAACGCGATCGAGAAGCTCGAGGCCATCCGCCGCGGCGAGGGCGACGCTTCGCTCATGAAGCACTGGTCACGCGAGCTGAGCTTCCACGGCGGGGGTCACGTCAACCACACGCTCTTCTGGCACGGCATGCGACCCGCCTCGGACGGACCCAACCGGCCCTCGGGCACGCTCGCCCGCGCGATCGACGAGAGCTTTGGCTCCTTCGACGCCTTCAAGGCCCACTTCGCCGCCGCCGCCGGCTCCGTCGAAGCCTCGGGCTGGGGCTGGCTTGCCTACGAGCCCGTCGCGCGGCAACTGCTCGTCGTGCAGATGGAGAAGCAGCAGAACATGCTCTTCACGGGCCTGCACCCTCTGCTGGGCGTCGACGTGTGGGAACACGCCTACTACCTCAAGTACCAGAACCGCCGGAGCGAGTACATCGACAACTGGTTCAACGTCATCAACTGGCCCTTCGTCGGCCGCCTCTTCAACGCCGCTCAGGCCGGTCGCAAACGCACCTCCACGCGACGCATCCAGATGCCCGAGCGTCAGTTCCGCCGCGGCAACCCGCGTTGACCGCCCGCGTGCGCCGGGCCACTGCTCGTGCTCCCCGTCGGCCGTGACTTGCGGATCGAAACGCGTTTCCGCGTGCCCAACGCGGAAACGCTCCCCGCCATGGGGCGGGAACTGCGGCGTTGTCGTGAACCGGGGGGGCAACCTCCCGGCGTGAGCGTCACGCATCGCGATCGCTCTCTATCTCCGAGGTCCGGGAATACCCTTTTCCATGACGCCCCGCACCGCCGATCGGCACGTCTACGACCAGCTCTACGCCCTGCGCGTGCGCATGACCGAGGTCGAGCGCAACCGCGCCGCACTCGTCTCCCGCGCACCCGACGACGACACCCGCGCCAGCGCCGCCAACCTCCTGCACTACACCGCCCTGCGAGAAGGCGACCTGCGACCGCTCCAACGCCAGCTCCTCTCGCGTGGGCTGTCTTCGCTGGGCCGCTCCGAGTCCTGGGTCCTCGGGTGCGTGTCGCACACGCTTCACGCCGCCCGGCGACTCTGCGACCCGCCGATGCCGGCCGATGAGGATTTCGAGCACACGGGCCTGACGCTCGATCAGGGCCGCTCGCTGCTCGACCGCCGGACCGATGCGCTCTTCGGCCCGCGCCCCCAGGAGCGCGCTGTGCGCATCATGGTGACCATGCCCGACGAGGCGGCCCACGACGCCTCCTTCGTCGCCGGCTGTCTCGACCGAGGCATGGACGCGATGCGCATCAACACCGCCGCCGGCGACGCCGACGACTGGCTCGCGATGATCGGCCACCTCCGGCGCGCGCAAGACGCTGGCGGCCGCGCGTGCCGCGTCTTCGCCGACCTGGGCGGCCCGAAGATCCGCATCACCTCCATCACCGTCAACCGCGAGCCAAGCGATGCCGTCCGCCTCAACATCGGCGACCGCGTTCGCCTCGCCTTCACGCCCGAAGAGCCCCATCGCGATGCGCTCGCCACGCTCGTCGTCGATGCGCCGCATCTGGTGTCCGCGGTCGACACCGAGCACGCCGTCTGGTTCAACGACGGCAAGGTCGGCGCCCGCGTCGACAGCCGCGACAACAACGGGCTCGACCTGGAGATCACCTTCGCCAAGCCGGGCGGGCAGCGCCTGCGCGTCGGCAAGGGCGTCAACGTCCCCGATACCACCCTCGACACCGCCGCCCTCACCGACGAAGACCGCGACACCCTGCGCCAGCTCTGGGGGCGCGTCGACGCCGTGTCGCTCTCCTTCGTGCGCACGCCCGACGACGTCGCCGATCTGCGCGACGAGTGCGAACGCCTCGAACGCGAGACCGGTCGACCCGCCCCTGCGATCGTTCTCAAGATCGAAACCCGCGCCGGCTTCACCAACCTCCCCGAGATCCTCCTCGAGCTCCTGCGCGTCTCCGTGGGCGGCGTGATGCTCGCGCGCGGTGACCTGGCGGTCGAAGTCGGCTACGAGCGCATGGCCGAGGTGCAGGAAGAACTCCTGTGCTTCTGTGAAGCCGCGCACACGCCCGTGATCTGGGCGACCGAGGTGCTCAGCTCGCTGGCGAAGAAGGGCCGCCCGACGCGCGCCGAAATCACGGACGCCGCCGCCGCTCAGCGGGCCGAATGTGTCATGCTCAACAAGGGCCCCGAGGTGCTCACCGCGCTGGAGATGCTCTCGGACATCCTCATGCGCATGCAGACCCATCAGCGCAAGAAGACCCCGATGTTCCGCCCGCTGAGCATCGCGATGCTCCAGGAGCGAAGGTAACGCGAACCGTGCCACGCGTTGCTCGCAACCCGTG
>CAYTSW010000028.1:23838-25710 GCA_964440605.1 uncultured Phycisphaeraceae bacterium
GTTGCTCGCAACCCGTGTTGCCTGGCGATTCAAGACCTCACGGGCGCACGAGCTTGTGCTTCACCCGTAACAACCGCACGGCTTGCAAGCCAGCCGTGGCACATCAGTGCGCGTGCCACGGGTTGACCGCGCAGCGGCAACCCGTGCCTACCCCCCCGCCGCTCTCAATCCTGCAAACCCATTACCCACCGCATGCCCTCCTCGAACAGGCGCGCGGAATCTCCGTGCCAGCCGTGCCCGCCTTTGTACGTCGCGAGCCGCACCTCGGCGCCCGCCTCGATGAGCACGTCGCGCGCCGACTCGGGGAAGCGCATCTGGATGAAGTCGGACGGTGAGTGGATCACCGCCAAGCGTTTGCCACGCACCGCCTCCCACGACGGCTCACGATTCTTGTGGAAGACCGACATCATCACCACCGCGCCCGCGAGTCCGACGTCATCGTGCGCGAGCGCCGCGTAGACCGGCGGCCCGCCTGGCCCGCAGCCGTTGTCGTCGTCACGAGCACCGCACCGAACAGCCAGAGCCACCGCATCATGCCGCACCTCCTGGAGGGAGCTTCGTGTACAGCATGAAACTAACACCGCTTGCAGATTGAAGGAAGCGCTACGCTGAGGATTCGGCTGGCCCGCTCGCCCAGGCGACGGTTACCCGCCACGCGCTCTGCGATCCCTCGTCCTCCACGACCTCGCCCCCGCCCTCGCGCACCACTTCTCGCAGCACCGATGGAGCCACCGGCCGACCGATGAAGCCGCCTTCGGACTCGAGCGTGAGCAGGCGTTGACCCGCGTGCACGTTGCGTGCCTCGCGCACGACCAGTGACGCCGGGTGCTCTTCAAGCCACGCCATCATCGCGATGCAGTGCGTCAGCACCACCATTGCCAGCGACGACTCAGGCGCCACAAAGCCCTCCTCGTTCTCCTGCGGCAGCTCCGCCTGCAGCGTCACACGCTCGTCCAGCACGCTCTTCGCCAGCGGTTTGAGCAGGGGCCACATCTCCCGCAGCGTCGTCGGCTCCTCGGACTCGGCGAACGGCGGCAACCGCACCCACTCCAGCGCCGATCGCTGCTCGTCCAGCATCGACGTCATCATGCGCACGCCCGACGACAGCCGCTGCCCGTCGCGCCCCGCCGAACTCTCCACCCGCGCGAGCAGCTTCGACCCCGGGTACAGCAGGTTGCCCAAGCCGTGGCGGATCGTCTTCGTCCATCGGCAGAGCAGCACGACGCGCTCGCGCACGGCCTCGTCGATCTCCCGGTGCAACGCCGTCACCTGTTCATCCATCCCGGCGTCCTCCGGCCCCGCTCTCGGCCGCCAGCATCCCCGCGAGGAAGGAGGCGATGACCTCGCTCGACGTCGGCTTGCGGAAGACCCGTTCCTCGCGCAGGTCTTCGGGCAGGTCCTCGGGGTTGTAACCGGTGAGCAGCGCGAAGGGCACGCCCTCGTCGCGCAGGCGTCGGGCGAGCGGGTAGACCTTCACGCCGTCGAGATCGACATCGAGCACCGCGCCGTCAAATCCGTCCTCGTCGACCAACCGCGTCGCGGCAGGAAGCGTCGATACCGGGCCGACCACGCTGAAGCCCTCGTCCTCCAGGTCCTCGGCGAGCGCCATGGCCAGCGCGAGCGTATCTTCGACGATCAGCACGCGCCCCGTCGCTTGCCGGGTGGTGCGGTGCCCGTCCACCACACGATCGACGCTCGTCGGCGCGAGCTTGGGATCGTCGGCCGCCACTCTCTCCATCTTGGCCTTCTTCGACGAACGCCGCTGCAGCGCCGACGTCGGGAACCACAGCCGCACATCCACGCCGTCTGGCCTCGCCTGGCGCTCGACGGTGCCGCCGAGTTCGTATTCGACGAGCTGTTGCATGAGCTTCG
>CAYTSW010000029.1:0-24891 GCA_964440605.1 uncultured Phycisphaeraceae bacterium
CACTAGGGCCATCACAACGCTCGCCTTTCCCGCGAGCCCGATAGTGTGTCGTCATGATCCGCCTCGAACAGGTCCACAAACGCTTCGGCCGCGTCCACGCGGTCCGCGGCGTCGACCTGCACATCCAAGCCGGGCAGATCGTCGGCATGCTCGGGCCCAACGGCGCCGGCAAATCCACCACCGTGCGCATGATCGCCGCCGCCATCCCGCCCTCCGCCGGCCGCGTCATCATCGACGGCCTCGACGCCGTGGACGACTCCCCACGCGTCCGAGCCCGCGTCGGCTACCTCCCCGAAGCCAATCCCCTCTACCCCGAACTCCGCGTCCGCGACTATCTCCGCTTCCGCGCCGGGCTCCACTCCATGACCGCCAAAGCCCGCCGCGACGCCATCGATCGCGTCCTCGAGCGCTGCTGGCTCACCGACGTCGCCGCCCGACGTGTCGGCCAGCTCTCCAAGGGCTACCGCCAACGCGTCGGCCTCGCCGCCGCCCTCCTCCACGACCCGCCCGTGCTCATCCTCGACGAGCCCACCAGCGGCCTCGACCCCTCCCAGATCGCCGAAACACGCTCGCTCATCCGCGAACTCGCCGGCGACCGCACCATGATCCTCGTCTCCCACATCCTCCCCGAGGTCGAACGCACCTGCGACCGCATCGTCGTCATCGGGCACGGCCAGGTCCGCGCCGACGGCCCGCCCGACGCCCTGCTCGCCCAGACTGAGCGCCGCCTCCACGTCGAAGTTCACGCCCCCGCCGAGGACGTGCGCACCGCCCTCGCCGACCTGCCCGGCGTCCGCTCGCTCGATACGACCGCCCGCGACGCCTGGACCGCTTACACCCTCACCCTCGAGCCCGGCGCCGACGCGCGCGAAGCCGTCGCCCACGCCTGCCACACCCGCGGCTGGCTCGTCCGTGAACTCCGCCTCGACACGCCCACCCTCGAGTGGCTCTACCTCTCGCTCATCGACCCCGATCGCGCCGCCCACGCTCCCACGAGCTCTACTTCCGGAGCCATGGCATGAGGGCGCTCCTCGCCGTTGCGCACCGCGAATACCTCTCGCTCTTCCGCACCGCCGTCGGCTGGCTCGTGCTCGCGATCTTCAGCCTGCTCTGCGGCCTGTGGGTCGCCGGGCAGACCTTCATCCCGGGCGAGCCCGCCTCGCTGCGCGTCTTCTTCTCCACCTCACACTGGCTCCTGCTCTTCGTCGCCCCCGCCATCAGCATGCGCCTCGTCGCCGAGGAGACCCGCAGCGGCACCATCGAAACCCTCGCGACCAGCCCCGCGTCGGACTGGGCGATCGTCATGGGCAAGTACGCCGCCGCCCTGGCGTTTCTGCTCACGCTCCTGGTCCCCACGCTCGCCTACATCGTCACGCTCGAACTCGTCGCCGACCCGGACTACGGCCCCATCGCCGCGGGCTACCTCGGCCTCGCCCTCACCGGTGCGCTCTACCTCGGGGTCGGCCTCTTCGTCTCGGCGCTCACCTCCAGCCAGATCGTCGCCTTTTTGGGAACGCTGCTCTTCTTCGTCCTGCTCTGGTTCGTGGGCAATGTCGGACCGACGTACGCCCCGGGCTGGCTCGCACCGGCCCTGAGCACGCTCTCGCTCGATCTGCGTCTGGCCGACTTCGCCCGCGGCGTGATCGACACCAGCCATGTCGTCTTCTTCATCGCCGCCAGCGCCTGCGCTGCCGGCCTGGCCGCCGTCCCCCTCGAATGGAGGCGCTGGCGATGACCTCCCCCCCCCCCCCCACCGCCCACTCCCCTCCAGCCGACCCCGCAGGCGCGTCAAGCGCCTTCATCCGCCGCTTGCGCTACAGCGCGACGACGCTCGTTCTGGTGTTGCTCATCGCCGCCGCCGCCGCCGCCGCGATCACCATCGGCCAGGCGACCGCCCAGCGCATCGACGTCACCGCCACCCGCGCTCACTCCCTCTCGCCCCGCACCGCCGGCATCATCGATCGCCTCGACACACCCCACGAGCTCATCCTCAGCGCCTCCCTCGCCAGCCTCTCCTCGGCCAGCGCTCAGTCGCTGCTCGACCTGCTCGCGACCTTCGACGAATCGTCCGACCTCGTCCGCGTCACGGTCATCGACAGCGGCCGCGCGTCGGCCCCGCGCGAGCTGGGCGACGTCATCCAACGCCTCAGCGAGCGCTACGAGGGCGACCTCGACGCCCACGAAAGCGCCGTCGCCACCGCCTCGGCCGCCATGCAGCGGCTCGCCGACGAACTCCCCACCCTGGCGGCCTCGCTGCGCGACGTCGGCGAAGAGATCCCCGAAGGAGAGACGCGCCGGGCGCTCGTGCGACAGGCGGAGGTGTACGACACGCTCGCCGCCGACGCCGCGACCACGCAATCGACGCTCGACAGCGTTGCCGCGACCGCCTTCCTCGACGTCCCGCTGCCCGAAGCCGACCGCGCGCTCGAAGCCGTCGCCGACCCTTCGACGCGTCTCGTCCAGGCGGTCGACACGCTCGCCGCCCAGCTCAGCGCCATCGAATCCGCCGCCCGCCAGGCCGGCGACGACGCCATGCTCGACTGGCTCTCCACCACGCGCCGCTTCGCCACGAGCATGCGCGATGCGGCCCTCCGCGCCGTCGACGCCCTGCGCACGCTCGAGCCGCTCGAACCTCTGCGCATCGCCCGCCTGCTCACCCAGCAGCAGGCGCTGCTCGTCCGGGGCGACACCGGCCCGCTGGCGATCGACGTGAGCCAGATCCTCCCGCAGCAACGCGCGGGCGACGCAGCCGCCCCCGCCGCCCAGGTCGTCGTCCGAGGCGAGGAGCGCATCGCGACGGCGCTGGCCGCCTCGATCATCGAGCACCCGCCCGTGCTCGTGCTCGTCCACGCCGAACGCCAGCGCCTGCTCGACAACCAGAACCAGCTCATCCCCGGGGCACGCGCCACGCTCGGCGCCGCGGTCCAGCGCGCCCGCCAGCGCCGCGCCGACATCCGCGAGTGGGCCGTCGCCCTCGACCCCCAGACGCCCGACCCCGCTGCGCTCGACCCGACGGGCGGCCGCCCGATCGTCTGGTTCGTCCTGGGCCCGCCCTCCTTCGGCGAAGCGCGGCGCTACGAGCGTGTCGTCACACTCGCCGCCTCCGTCCAACGCCTCGTCCGCCGCGGCGAAAGCCTGCTCGTCACCCTCTCCCCCACCAACGCCCCCACCGGCGAACCCGACCCCTTCGCCTCCTTCCTCCCCGACCTGGGCCTGGCCGCCGAGACCGGCCGCCCCATCGTCCGCCTCGCCGGGCCCAACGGCCCCGTCGCGCACCAGCACATCCTGCGTACCGCCAACACCGACCATCCCCTCGGTCCCGCGCTCAACGGCCGGGCGACGCTCTTCCAATGGCCCTCGGCCATCCGCCCCGCCTCCGACGCGGACTCGGACACGTTCGCCCGGCTGCTCACCCTCGAAGGCGGACCGCGCACCTGGGGCTCGGCCCGCTGGCTGGCGATCGCCCAGGGCGCGATGCGCGCCACGCCGCGACCTCTGCCCGAGCGCGACCTGATCCTCGACGAATATCCCGTTGTAGCAACGGTCGAACGCCGCTCGCCCGACGCCGAAGCGCCGCCTCAACGCGCCGTCATCGTCGGCGCCCCGCTGTGGTACAGCACCGATGTCCTCCTCGCCCAGCAGCAATCCGAAGGCCGCGCCGTCGCGACCTATCCCGGCAACGCCCTGCTGCTCGACCACGCCCTCGCATGGCTCGCCCATCACGACGAGCTCATCCCCGACGAGCCCGCGACGCGCGACATTCCCCGTATCGCCGCGATCGAACCCGGGCGGCTCCAGCTCATCCGCTGGCTGCTCGCCTTGGGCATCCCGCTGGCCATCCTCGCCTTGGGCGCCATGCTCAAGCTCATCCGCCGCTAAGCACACCCGCGATACTCAGCCATGTCACGCAACGCCCTGATCGTCGCTCTTCTGCTGGCCGTCACGCTCGGTGGCGTCGCTCTCCTTCTCCTCACCTCGCAGCCCACCAGCCCGACCGCCGCCCAGCCAAGCCCCCTCTTCGACGACCTCAACCCCGCGCTCGTCGCCGAGCTCGGCGTCGACGATCAACAGTTCGCCCGCGGGCCCGACGGCAACTGGCGGCACCAGCCCTCCAACTGGCCCGCCGACAACCAGCGCATCCTCGCCATCCTGCGCGCGCTCGCCTCCTTCCAGGGGGCGCCCTCCGAGGCCCCGCCCGACGCCGAGGCGATCCCCGTCGTCGCCTCCTCCGAAGGTGCGCGTGAGTGGCGCGCCCGCGTGCTGAGGGGCAGCGTCGCCGGCAACGTCCGCGTCGCGACCGATGACGCGGTCCTCGCCGCCGAGTCGCCGCTGCTGCGCCTCGTCACCGCCCGCTCGCCCGAGGAGTGGCTGCAGACCGCCGCCGCCCCGCTGCTGCCGGCCAATCAAGCGTCGAGGCTGACGATTCGCCACGAGGAGCTCGAGCAGCACGTCGCGTTGGCGCGCGTCGCCGGCGTGTGGCGGCTGATCGCGCCCATCGAGGCGCCCGCCGACGACGAAGCCGTCAATCGGGCGTTGGCCGGCATCGCCGAGCTGCGCATCGAGCGCTTCCTGGATGACGCCGCGCAGGCCACGCCGCCGCTGCCGTTCACGATCGAGATCGAGCACGACGTCCCGGGCGTCGATGAGGCGGGCGGACCGACGCGGCTCGTGCGCACGTGGTCGCTGGGCATCGGCCGCCCCGCCGACGCCGCCGCCCGTCGACGCCAGGCACGCCTCGCGCCGCCCGCGGCCGACCCGCGGCTGGCAATCATCGACGGCCAGCCCCTTGCCCGCGTCGCCCTCAACGCCCCCTACTACATCGCCCGCAACGCCCTCCAACTCCCCGACCCCGACCTCCAGTCCATCACCATCATCCCGTCTGACGGGGAAGCCACCACCTTCACCCGCACCCGCGGCTCATGGCAGCAGCCCAACACCCCCGGCGAAGCCCCATCCTCGCCCGCCCCCGCGCGCCGCATCGCCGATCTCATGTCGCTGCTGCGCGACACGCCGGGCGTGCCGCGCCTGACGGCCGACCCCGAAGCGCTCACCGCCGCCATCGCAACGGACATTCTCATCGAATCGACGACCAGCGACCGCCGTCTGCGCCTGAGCGTCGGCCGCACGGAAACGGGCCGCCTCATTGCGAATCTCGGCGACTACCAGCTCATCTACGACGCCGACGCCCCCGCGCCCGAGGTGCTGCAACTGCCCGTCATCGCCCCGGCGACCGAATAGGTCTCCGGCTACAGCGACAGCCGCTGCTGAGTCTGCCCCACCGGCACGCGCTCATCCAACATCCGCTGATCGCACACGAACGCGTCGTCGGCTTCGACCTTGAACGCACCGCCGTGGAGGTCGCTCGGCGCGCGCACGATGTCGTAGAAGCTCGTGCCCACGCGATCACCGTCGCTCATCGCGACACCTCGGAAGCGCGCCGCCGCCGCCTCGTCGAGCAGCCACGTCAGCGCGGCCGCGGTGTCGTGAAGAAAGCTCGTCGCCGGCTTCCACTCCCGGCTCGCCTTCACGAGGCCCTCGCTCTTCGGGGCGCTGCGATGCGCTCACCCGCGCGTCGGCTTCATGTAGCGCAGCTCCACGTCGTCGCCCATGCGGTGCACGCCCGCCAGCGCCCACGCCGTCGCGTCGCGCATCAGCTCCGCCCCCCCTCCCGCGAGCGGCCCGGGCGCCGCTTCGTCGCCCAGGAGCTTTCCACCGACGAACACGCGCAGCTCGCCGAGCAGGTCTTCCCGCGCGAGGCCCCCCAACACCCGCGGTCCCGCCTCGGTCAGCACCGTCGCAACGCCGCGCTCCGCCGCGAGCCACGAGAGCAGCGCCCGCCAGTCGAACACGCCGCCGTCCGACGCGAGCATGTGGACGACGCATCCCCGCGACTCCAGCTTCGCCCTCCGGCTCTTCGGCGCCCGGTCCGAACCGATCACCACCGTCGGCGTCTCATCGACGCCCGCCAGCACCTGCGCGGTCTCGGGCGTTTCGAGCAGGGGATCGACCACCACGCGTTGCGGCGTGCGCCGCGCGACCACGCCGCGCACCGTCAGGCTCGGGTCATCGCGCAGCACGGTGCCGACGCCCGTGAGGATCGCGTCGACGCGGCCGCGCAGTT
This sequence comes from uncultured Phycisphaeraceae bacterium, assembly GCA_964440605.1. Lineage (GTDB taxonomy): Bacteria > Planctomycetota > Phycisphaerae > Phycisphaerales > UBA1924 > CAYTSW01. The sequence continues at coordinate 6,122 of CAYTSW010000029.1, forward strand.
GATGCACGCGCCGGCGCGTGCGCGCGGAGGTGATCCACCGCCCATCGCCCGTGCGCGTCGCGACGCGCCCGTCGATCGTCTGGGCCCACTTGCCGATGACCCAGGGCAATCCAGTCCGTACACGATGCGCAAAGGGCGCGACCAACCGCTCCGCACCGGGATGACCCGGCGCCGCGACCGCCTCGATCCCCGCGTCCCGCAGCCGGGCTGCGCCGCCCTGCGCTTCTTCGTTGGGGTCCTCGACCGCGTACACCACCCGCCCGACGCCCGCTCGGACGAGGGCTTCCGAGCAGGGCCCCGTCTTGCCGCGATGGTTGCACGGCTCGAGCGTCACCACCGCCGTGGCGCCGCGCGCGTCGAGCCCCAGCCGCTCCGCCGCCGCCAGGGCCTCCACTTCCGCGTGCGGCCCGCCGAAAGCCCGGTGATGCCCCAGCGCCACCCGCCGCGTGCGCACGAGTTCCGTCGCCTGCTCGCGTGTGCGCACGCGCGGGTCGACGCCCTTCGGGATTACGGCGCACCCGACGAGCGGGTTGGGCTCGACGCGCCCCGCCGCCCGCGCCGCGGCTCGGACGCACAGGTCCAGCCACCGCGCCCAGCACTGTTCGTCGATGTGCGGGTTCACGCGCGCCGGACCAGCGTGGCGAGCCGCGCTTCGTCCGCCGCGCCGGCGCTGCGCACGTCGTCGAGCCAGCGCCTGGCGTCCTTGAAGTAGCCCGCGGTCGGCTTGAGCTCGGGGCAGATGGTCCGCCACCACGCGTTGAAGCGCGCCATCTCGAGTTCGCGGATGTACTTGGCGACCATCGACGCGAGCGCGACCGGGAAGTGCCGGTCGTCGGCGTCGACCTCAAAGGAGACCCGCAGCACGCGCCCCTCGCTTCCCTCTCGCCCCCCCGCATCGCGCAGCTCGTAGACACTGCGCAGCTCAGTCTCGCCCAGCACGTCGATCCGCGCGCTGCCCCGCAGCGCCCGCTCGAGGAAGCCGGCGTAGAGCCGCCGCCCGCCCTGACGATCGATCACCACGCGCCCGACGCCGCCGCTGTCGCAGCAGTCGCGCAGCGCCGCGCTCTCCCACACGCGGCGCACGTGTCCCGCGACCACCGAGCCGGCAACGTTGGCCTTGTTGCCCAACTCGGCGTGCAGGGCGTTGAACCTCGAGGCTCCCACCGCGTTGCAACGCAGCGCCCGCAGCCCCACCTCCGCCCGCTCGCACTTCTTCCTCAGCAGCGTCGCGAGCAGGTGTGCGTGGTCCGCGCCGATGGCGCTGGGCAGCGTCACGCTCCCGACGGGCGAGACGCCGAAGCCCTCCTCGTCGCGCCCGCACCCGAGCAGTGTGCGCAGCGAGGCGTACGTCAGCCCCTCGAGCACGTCGTCACGCAGCAGGCAGGCGAAGGCCAGCACGCCACGCTCCAGGTGCGTCAGCGGATGCTTGGTTTTCAGTCCGTTGGAGAGCTTGAGCTTCTTGGAGTCGGCGACGGCAAGCACCGAAGCCGCCTTGGCTTCTGCCGCCGTGCGCACAACCACGCCGCGCAGATGCCGCCAGACGTTCGGCGCCCCGCGGGTCGGCCACATGGCCGTTGGCACTTCGAGCACGGCGAGCCCGGTGCACAGCGGGCCCAGCATCGGCCCGTACCCCGCCTCGTCGATCCCTGCGTAGAGCACGCGCTCGCTCATGCCCGCAGGATACCCGGGCGGACGCGCCGGCGCGATCGCTCGAGTCGGGAGCTCGGACCGGGCAAAAGAAAGCCGCCCGCGCGAGCGGGCGGCTGTCGGGTACGGACTCAGAGATCGGCGGTTGCTTACGGGTCCTGGGGCACGGGAGCGAGCCGCATCCCCGTGCCTTCGCCGTCCTCCATGGCGGGCGCGTTCTGCTCGATTTCTTCGGGCGTAGCCGAGGGCGTGCCGCCCCCGCCGATCACGCCGAAGGCGAAGAGCGCGACGACGGCGCCCGTGAGGCACAGCACCGCCACGATGATTTTGATCGTCTTGCCGTCCATGAAAGGTCCTCGAATCAGGTGAGAAGATGTGCCCTCGAAACCGCGGGCGCGTGCGGCACAAGCGTAGCGATCAGTTGCCGCCGGCGATGTCGCGACCGAGCACGCCGCCGACGGTCAGGCGACCACGCAGCGGCACCTCGATGCCCTGGTTCGGGCCCGAGTCGATCGGAAGGACGACCTGATACCCCGCGCGGTCGGCGAAGTCACGACGCAGACCCTTGTCGAAGATCGTGAGCGTCTTGGCCGAGCCGTCGGCCATGGCGTACGCACCAATGGCGCCGGGCTCGGCCCACAGGCGGAGCTCCGGGTTGTGGAACGGGATGACGTTGTGGAACATCACCTTCTGCGACGGATAGGCGACCGTCGAGGTCTGGTGACGACGCACCATCTCGTAGAACACCTGCGGGTTGTTCAGCGGGAGGTTGTCCAGGTTGGCCTCACCGAGGTACTGCTGGGGGTCCATCACCGCTTCGGGGACGTAGCGGAACGACGGGCCGGGGATCGAAGTGGGCGAGCCCTCGTTGATCGTGGTGGACTCGGCCGCGATATCCCACCAACCCGGCTCATCTCGCACGCGCTGCTGGATGGTGTCGATGCCGCGCTTACCCGCGGGATCGGACGCGGAGTAAAAAACCTCCTGCAACGCCTGAACACCTTCGCCGTCGACCATGTAGGGCGACATGTAGATGTAGTAGTTCTTTTCGATGTGCTGATGCTGGAACGTGGTGTCGCGGAGGATGGGGATCAGCCCGCCCGGCGAGATGTCGAGCACGAGGATGCCGTTCTGCCAGATGGTCCAGACGGGGTTGGGGAAGTCGAACCCGTTGATCGGGAACTCGTCACCGATGCGCATGGCGGCGCGACCGCGACGACCGTACGTCCCGATCTGGCCAACACCGACACCGGCCTGAGCGGGCGCATCGGGGGGTGACGGGATCGTGCCCCCGTTGTCGGCGGCGAAGCTGTGGTACCCCTTGCCGTGGTCACCCATCTTCAAGCCGTCGATTGTGATTCGAGCCGAACGGCGAGCGTTACCCACCGCGGGCAGCAGGATGCTGATCAGCAGCGCGATGATGCTGACCACCACCAGCAGTTCGATGAGCGTGAAGCCGCTCGAACGGTGGCGAACAGTCTTGGACAACATGAAGGCCTCCTTCAGATGACACGTCGCGATTGTGACGCGACACAATGACCGCGCCGAACAATGGTGGCGCGTGAGCGCCACTATACGCCGAAGCAGCGTCCTTCGGTTGCCATGATTCGAGCGGGGCAGGCCATCCACGGATACATCCCGAACCCAAACGCCCGTTAGGGGAGCGAGCCGGTCGGTGTCAGCCGCCGGCGCCCTGCGGCACATAGCCCGCGCGACCGTCGGGCCCGGTGCGGATGTTCGGGTTGTCTTCACGGACGTCTTCGGGCGCGTCCCGAACATCGAGCGCACTCTCCAACTCAGCCCCCTCGCCGGAACCCGAGTCGAACACGCCCAGCGTCCAGAGGGAGATGGCGAGCGCCAGCAGCAAGGCCGCACCGGCGATCAGGATCTTGACTTTGTTGCTGTCCATAGCGGGCACCTGCTGCGGATCCGTTCGAGTCAGGCCACGCCCGGCAGGCAGCCGGACGCGACGATCATTCCACCATTCCACCATCCCACCATACCCCCCTCCAGCCCCCAAACTCAGTCAGTTGCTCTCGAGGTCGCGACCCTTGAGCCCGCCCATGGTGATCCAGCCGTGCGAGTCGAACTGCACGCCCGCGTTGGGGCCGCTTTCGGGGACCAGGAAGAAGTAGGCGCCGGCACGGTCGTCGTAGTCCCAGCGCTCGATGCCGGACTTGTAGATCTCGGTCGCACGACCCGATCCGTCGGCCATCGCAACCGCGGTCTGGGCCTGCGGCTCGCACCAAAACTCCAGCTCCGGGTTGTGGAAGGGCGTCCAGGTGAAGAAGAGCACCTTCTGCGAGGCGTAATCGATCGTCGATGTCTGGTTCCGGCGAGCCGCCCCCAGGAACCCGCTGATGTTGTCGCCGAACTCAGCGGTCGGGAGGATGCCGACGTTCGGGGCGAGATACTGCCCGCCTCGGGTGTCGTAGATCCGGGTGTCGTTCACGGCCGCCGGGATGTACATGAACGACGTCCCGCGCGGGGCCACCGCGCCGCCCGTCGCCTCTTCTGACCGAACGTCCCACCAGCCGATTTCCTCGCGGTGGCGGTCCTGGATCTCATTGCGATCGCGCTTGCCGCGCGTGTCGCTGGACGAGTACAGCACGTCCGAGAGCATGGCCTGAATCCCCTCGCCATCGCCGAGATAGGGGGCCATGACGATCCAGTAGTGCGTGACCATGGAGATGCGGTTGAAGTTGCCGCGCGTGTCCTGGTGCGCCGGGAAGCCCCAGGGCTCGAAGGCGCCCGCGCCGCCCACCGTCACCACGCCGGGGTTGGGGAACTCGAATCCGTTGAGAGGCCACTCCTGGCTCGCCATGCGGAACGCGACGCGGCCACGCCGCCCGTAGGTCCCGATCTGGCCGACCGCGACGCCCGCTTCTGCGGGCGCGTCCGGCGCGTTGGGCAGCGTTCCCCCGTTTGAAGCGGCGTACGACGCGGTCGCGGTGCCGTGGTCCTTCATCTTGAGGGCGTCGATGGTGATGCGGGCCGAGCGACGGGCGTTGCCGACCGCCGGGAGCAGGATGCTGATGAGCAGCGCGATGATGCTCACCACCACGAGCAACTCGATGAGCGTGAAGCCCCGTGCGCGGGCTCCACATGGACGGGTGCGATTCATGAGTGTTCTCCAGACGCGATGAGTGACGGCCCCTTGAAGGACGGCCGGAACATGAAGCGGTTCCCAATCGGGAGCCGCGTGATGACAGTTGATTGATCCCTGACCGCGTCGCTGGACTCGCACGGGAGGGCGTCGACCGCCGCGTTGCGGTCCGATGTGGGGCTCGCGGAGCCCGGGAAGTGCGGCTGAGAGGAGTCGAACCTCCACGGGATTTTACTCCCACTAGGACCTGAACCTAGCGCGTCTGCCAATTCCGCCACAGCCGCTCGCGTGGGGGGAACGCAGAGGATAGCCCCCTTGTCGGTCCCGGCAACTCGATCGCTGCTGACCGACGAACCACCCCCGCGTACGGGCCGCGCACCGAGATTGCCACAACAACCAGCACCGACGCCGCGATCAATACGCTCGTGCTCCACACGCCAAGCATGCCACGATCAGCGATCAGCACAAGCGCGGATGCTCCCATTTCCCTGACATGTCCCGCACCGGCCCGTGGGGGCGACACCCACTATTCGGTCCCTATCTCCCTGACTATCTTCCGGCCATGAACACCGCCGTGTACTCCACCAAGCAGTTCGACCGCGCATTCCTGACGCCGCTCGCCGCACAGGCCGGGCACCGCCTGCGGTTCCTCGAAGCGCGGCTCACCGAGGAGACCGCCAGCCTCCCCGAGAACAATCCCGTTGCCTGCATCTTTGTGAACGATCAGGGCCACGCCGCGGTGCTCGAACGCCTTGCCGAGCGGGGCGTGAAGATGCTTGCCCTGCGCTCGGCGGGCTTCAACCACGTCGACCTCGAAGCCGCGGACCGCCTGGGCATGACCGTCGCCCGCGTGCCGGCGTATTCGCCCGACGCGGTCGCGGAGCACGCGATGGGGCTGATCCTCGCGCTGAACCGCAAGTTCCACAAGGCGTATCAGCGCGGGCGCGAGGGCAACTTCAGCATCGACGGGCTCATGGGCTTCGACGTCGCGGGCAAGACCGTGGGCGTGGTCGGAACCGGCAAGATCGGCCTGGCCTTCGCCCGCATCGCCAAGGGCTTCAACGCGCGCATCCTCGCCTCCGACCCGTACCCCACCGACGAGGCCGTTGAACTCGGCGTGACCTACGTCGACCACCAGCAACTCATCGCCGAGAGCGACATCATCTCGCTCCACTGCCCGCTCACCCCCAAGACGTACCACATCATCGACGACCGCGCGATGGCGAACATCAAGCCCGGGGCGATGCTCATCAACACCAGCCGCGGCGCACTGGTCGACACCCGCGCCGTGGTCGATGCGCTCAAGGACGGTCGGCTGGGCTACCTCGGGCTCGACGTGTACGAGGAAGAGTCCGACTTCTTTTTCCGCGACCTCTCCGACCGCGTCCTGCGCGACGACCTGCTCGCCCGCCTGCTGACGTTCCCGAACGTCCTCGTCACCAGCCACCAAGCATTCTTCACCCGGGAAGCCGTCGAGGCGATCGCGCAGACCACCATCAACAACATCACGGCGTTCACCGAGGGGGGCGCCGAGGCGATCCCCAAGGGGAACCTCGTCAGCGTTCACACCCACGCGGCGAGTTGATGGAAGTCCAAACACTCGGGCGGCAATGACCTCTCCCCTGAGAGATCGGTGTGCCTTTAGGTTTCTGGTGGGACGGGCTTCCAGCCCGTCTTCGGCCAATGGCCGACTCTCACCCGAGCTCCGCTTTACCCGACCACCGCATCCCACGTCAGCCGCGGGTTGCGGTCGCTGGACACCACGTCGATGCGGCGCAGGGGGGTGTCGTGCGGCGCGTTCTTGAGGATGGAGGTATCGGTCTCGATCTCGTCGGCGATGCGGTGCATCACCGCGACGAAGCGGTCGAGCACGTCCTTGGCCTCGGTCTCCGTCGGCTCGACCATCAGGCAGTTGCGCACGGGCCAGTGCATCGTCGGCGCGTGGATGCCGAAGTCGAGCAGCCGCTTGGCGATGTCGTCCAGTGACACGCCCTTGTCGAGCAGATCTTCCGGCACGGTGACGAACTCGTGCGCCGCGTATTGGCCCGACTCGGGCTTGAAGAAGGGCATGTTGTAGCGGTCGCGCAGTTTGGCGGCGAGGTAGTTCGCGTTGAGCACCGCGGTCTCGGCGACGTTCTTCAATCCGTCGGGGCCGCAGGCGCGGAGGTACGTCCAGCAGCGGACCATGATGCCGAACTGCGTGATGAACGAGCGCACCTTACCGATGCTCTTTGGGCGGTCGTAGTCGAGGTAGTACGAGCCGTCATCGGCGCGCTCGATCTGCGGCATAGGGAGGTAGGGCGCGAGGAAGTCGCGTACCACGATCGGCCCGCCGCCCGGGCCGCCGCACCCGTGCGGCGTAGAAAAGGTTTTGTGCACGTTGTAGTGCATCATGTCGGCGCCGAAGAGCCCGGGCTTGGTGCGCCCGAGGACGGCGTTCATGTTCGCGCCGTCGAGATAGATCAGGCCGCCCACCGAGTGGATGAGGTCGGCGGTTTCTCCGATCGTCCGGTCGAACAGACCGGCCGTGTTGGGGTTGGTGATCATCAGGCCCGCAACGTTCTCCGGCCCGTGCTGTTCGATGAGGCGTTTGAGGTCGTCAAGGTCGGTGTACCCGTCCTTGGTCTTGACGGAGACGGCGCCAGCGCCGCACATGGCGCAGGAGGCCGGGTTGGTGCCGTGCGCGTTGTCGGGCGCGAAGACGACGGTGCGATGGGCCTGGCCATGGTCGCGGAAGTACGCGCGCATGGTCTTGAGCGCCGTGAACTCGCCATGCGCGCCGGCCGCGGGCTGGAGGCAGGCCTCGTCGAGCCCGGCGATCTCTTCGAGCATGCGACGCGTCTGGTAGAGCAACTCGAGCGCGCCCTGGATGTCGTCGTCGCCCTGCAAGGGGTGCAGCGAGGCGAAGCCGGGCAGGCTCGCGGCCGCCTCGTTGATGCGCGGGTTGTACTTCATCGTGCACGAGCCCAGCGGGTAAAACTCGCCATCGATGGAGAAGTTCTTCTGGCTGATGCGCGTGTAGTGGCGGATCACCTGGAGCTGGCCCAGCTCGGGAAAGTCCGGAGCTTCGCCCAGCAGGGCGCCGGGCACTTCGGTTGGCGTCACGTCCAGCTTGGGCAGCTTGATCGCCTGCGAGCCAGGCGAATCCTTCTCGAAGATGGTCGGCTCCACCGCGCGATCGCCGCGCGTCGCCGGGCTTTGCGCCTTGCGAACCGCGGTCTCGGGCGCGGACTTAGGCTCCATCGTCTGACTATCGGCAAAGGTGGTCATATCGCTTGGGCTTCCCGGTTGCGGGTGGACACAAAGGAGGCAACTGACGCGCGGGCACGTGGACCGATCAGGTCGCGGCTTGTTCCAGCGCCTTCGTGAGCGCGTCGATTTCGGACGCGGTGCGCTTCTCCGTTACGGCGACGAGCAGGTCGCGCTCGTCGCCCACGCCCCCCATGGCGGGTGTCGACAGGTCCACGCCCGCTAGCACGCCTGCGGACTTGGCCGCCGCGATCACATCGCGTGCCGGCTTGGGGCACCGCACGACGAACTCGTGAAAGAAGTGGCCGGCGTGAGAGCGCTTATATCCCGGCAGGGCGTCGATCGCCTTGGCCGCGGCGTGAGCCTTGTGCCAGCACTGCTCGGCGACCGTGCGCATGCCCCGGCGCCCCATGGCGGTCATGTACATCGTCGAACGGAGTGCGAGCAGGCCCTGATTCGTGCAGACGTTGCTCGTCGCCTTGGCGCCGCGGATGTGCTGCTCGCGTGTCTGGAGCGACAGGCAGAACGCCCGCCGACCCTCGGCGTCCTCGGTCTGACCCACGAGGCGTCCCGGCATCTTGCGCAGGTACTGCTTCTTCGACGCCAACAGGCCGAGGTACGGCCCGCCCAGCGACAGCGGGATGCCCAGCGGCTGGCCCTCGGCGACCGCGACGTCGGCCCCGCACGCGCCGGGCGTCTTGAGCAGCCCACACGCCACCGGGTTGCAGCTCGCGATCGCCAGAGGCTCCTTGCCCGAGCCGCTCGACCGCTTGAGCGCCGCGAAGCACTCTTCCCAGTTCTCGATCAGCCCGAAGACGTTGGGCGAGCGCAGGACGAAGCAGGCCGTGTTGTCGTCGGCCGCGTCCTCCACCGCGGAAGCCGACACCAGGCCATCGTCGCCCGCCTCGACGGTCACGACCTCGACGGGCAGGTCTTCGAGCACGGTATCGAGCACCCGGCGCTCGTCCGGGTGGACGGTCGAGGCGACGAGCACCCGCGTCTTGTTCGTCACGTTGACCGCCATCAGCACCGCTTCAGCGACGGCCGAAGCCCCCTCGTAGAGCGACGCGTTGGCGATCTCCATCCCGGTTAGTCGAGCGACCTGCGTCTGAAACTCAAAGAAGGCCTGCAACGAGCCCTGCGATGCCTCCCCCTGATAGGGCGTGTAGGCCGTCAGAAACTCGCCGCGCGAGATCATCTGGTCGATGAAGGCGGGGATGAAGTGGTCGTACGCGCCACCGCCCGCGAAGCACGCGAGCTCGTCGGTGCCGCGATTTTTGCCCGCCAGCCCCCGCAACTCGCGTTGGAGTTCAAGCTCCGACATGGCCTCAGGGAGGTCGAGCGGCTTATCGAGCCGGGCCTCGCTGGGGATGCAGTCGAACAGGGCGTCGATGGAGTCGACGCCGATGGCATCGAGCATCTCACGACGTTGGTCAGGTGCGATGGCGGTGTAATCCATGGCGCTCCAGGCGAAAAGGGGAACGATCGAAGGCGGAGCGAAATGCTAGCCTCACGGCAACACTTCTCCACCGCGGGTTCGCCTCCCGTCCGTCGGTGGATGTCGCATCGCGATGAACGGGCGACGGGTACTATCGATCGACCAAGGCGAGCGGCTTGCGCCGGACGATAGCGTGCGCGGCTCGGTCATCCGTCCATTCACGAAAGGATCTCCCGCATGCCGCGCCGACGCGACGATGGTGTTCTGACCCGCTCGCTTGTGCTCGCCGCCATCGCCGCGACCCCGCTCGCCGCGCTCGCCGACGACCACGATCACGACCACGCCGATGCGCACGCGACCGGCGGCGCGCCCATCTTCACGGAAACGGGCGAGCCTCCCGCCTATGTCATCCGCGACACCGTCAACGCGCTCGGCCCGGACACACAGGCCTATATGGGTCACGTCGTCTCCCTCGCCGGACCCTTCTTTGAAGGGCGCGACCCCGACACGCGCGGCAACCGCATCGCCGCCGAGTACATCTCCTTCTACTTCGATCGCTTCGGGCTCGAGCCCGCCTTCATGGACGAGGTGGACACCCCCAAGGCCGTCGCTTCGCGCCCTTCTTTCGAGCAGCCCTTCACGGTGCGCGGCGCGCGTCAGATCGAGTCGGCGGACGCGAAGTATCGCGTCGGCAAGGCCATGCCGCAGGCGCTCGAGCTCGGGGAAGACTTCAACCCGCTGGGCTTCAGCGCCAACGCGTCCGCGTCGGCGCCCGTCGCCTTCGTCGGCTATTCCATCGAGAACGGGCCCAACGGGTACCACTCGTACGAGCCGGGCGACGACCTCGAGGGCCACATCGCGCTGATGTTCCGCTTTGAGCCCATCGACGACGAGGGCAAGAGCCTGTGGACCGGCGGCGGTCGCTGGTCGGCCCGCGCCGGCCTCGCGGGGAAGATCGAAGCCGCCACCGAGCGCGGCGCCGCGGGCATCATCCTCGTCACAGCGCCCGAAGTGGACGACCCCCGCGCCGAGTACCTCGACTCCCACCGCGGCACGAGTTGGAACCTCGACTGCGACGTGCCTGCCGTCGTCATGTCGCCCGAAGCCGCCGACACGCTCATCCGCCGCGCGACCGGCGATGCGCACACGCTCACCTCGCTGCGTAGACTCGCCGACGACGGCGAGCACGACGGCGCCAAGCCGCTCACCAACAACGGCGCGCAGGACCTCCAACTCGCGCTCAACGTCAGCATCGGCGAGGCGCGCACCGTCGAGACCACCAACGTCGGCGGCATCCTCCCGGGCAAGGGCGCGCTCGCGAGCGAGTACGTCATCATCGGCGGCCACTACGACCATATCGGGTACGGGTACTACGGCTCGCGCTCGCCCCAGCACGCCGGGCACATCCACTGCGGCGCCGACGACAACGCGTCGGGCACCGCCGGCGTCCTGCTCGCCGCCGAACGCCTCGCCGAGCGCTACGAGAATCTTCCGGACGATGCCAACGCCCGCTCCATCCTCTTTCTGGCGTTCTCCGCCGAGGAGATGGGCCTCATTGGCTCGGCCCACTTCGTGCGCAACTCCTTCATCGAGCCCGAAAACGTCACGGCCATGATCAACCTCGACATGATCGGGCGCCTTGAGGACAACGAGCTCAGCGTCTTCGGCACCGGCACCGCCGAGAACTGGGAGGACATCATCAACGACGTCGTGGTCGAGCACGACCTCGACGTCGAGCTCCTGCCCAGCGGCGTCGGCGCTTCGGACCACACCAACTTCTACCGCGCCGACATCCCCGTCCTCCACCTCTTCTCCGGCCTGCACGACGAGTACCACACCGTTCGCGACACCTGGGACACCATCAACTTCCACGGCGGCGCGCGCATCGCCGCCTTCGCCGGCGATCTCGTCTACGAGCTCGCCACGCTCGACGCCGGGCTCGCCTTCGTCGAGACCGGGGGCACACGCGCCGGACGCAACCGCACCGGGGCTTCGGTCCGCCTCGGCATCATGCCCGACACCGCGGCCTACGCCTCGAGCGAAGAGATCTACGGTGTCCCCGTGGGCGACGTCTCGCCCGGAACCTCGGCGGGCGAGGCCGGCATGCTCGCCGGCGACCGCATCGTCCGCTGGGGCGGCGACGACATCCCCGACATCCAGGCGATGATGGCCAAACTCCGCGAGCACAAGCCCGGCGACCGGGTGGAAATCATCGTCGACCGAGACGGCGAAGAGGTCGCCCTCGACGTCACCCTCCAGGCCCGCAGCTCCGACGGCTGACCGCGACGCGATTCTGCGCAGACGAACCAGCCTCAAGGCCACGCTTGCCCGCACTCAGCGGTCGAGCGCGCCGGTGGTCACTGCGCTTTCCAATGGTCGCTCGATCAGCTCGGAAGCCCGTTCGCGCCCCTCACCCGCCAGATCACGCCCAACCCGATCAGCATCATCGACGTTAGTCCGATGCCCACCCACCGGCTCCCGGCGTTTCGCGCTGCCGGGGCGTTGTCTTTCGAAACCGGGCGCACCTCGACGGAAGCCTCCACGGGCGGTTCCGCCGCCGCGGCCACCGGCACCGGCTGGGTTGCTGCGGGGGCTTCAGTCGCGGGTTGGGGAATCGAAAAGCGCCGCCTGAACTCAATCCTCATCGGTGGAGGCCGGCCGGAGGGGTCCTCCGTCCACTCTCCCGTTTCGAGGTCGAACGACCACTGCCCGGTCACCGTCGGGGCCGTCTCATCGACCTCCTCCGGCCCCTCGACACCCGCGCTGCGGTACGCGCGCGTGAGGGCGTCCTTCACCATCGGTGCAAGGGAACTGTCGGGGAAGGCCTCCATGGCGGCTTCCATCACCTCGATCGCTTCCATGAGACGACCACGCTCGATGAGCCCGCTCGCCCACGCGTACGACGTCTGCATGTACACCTGATCGAGACTGGCTTCCCGGATCGCGTCCTCGTCCGCGCCCTCAATCAGCCTCATCACGTCGTCGAGAATCTGCTCGCTGAGGTCATCGAGCAGTTGCCACTGCTTGAGTTGCCACGCGTCGTGCGCGATGGGGCGGCTGATCAGGTCCAGCCGCGCCGCGCTGTCGACGTACCGCTCGTCGTTGTGGATCTCGAGGTATCCCTCTAACCGCGCTTCGACATTGTGCTCGCCCTGCAAGGGTCCGTTGTCCACGATGAACTGCAATGCCGAGACTTCTTCCCAGAGCGAGCCACGGTCCGAATCGCGGATGTGCTCGACCGCGCGCGACATCGTGCTCGCCACGTCCTCACGCCGATCGACCGTTGCGAAGTGGTGCGCCGCCTGCATCATGAGCTGGTAGCGGAGGTACGGGTCGGTCTTGTCGTAGTCCGCCGCCACCATCGCCTCGGCCGCCTCTTCGACGCGGCCGAGCCGGGCGAGCATTTCTCCCTGCATCATCCCGTAGAGCACGCTCGGACTGATCTCGAACACGTCGCTGTCGGTGCGCCGGGCCTGCTCAGCCGCGATCCCGTACCACTCGGCCGCGACTTCCGTCTGTCCGGAGAAGCGAGCCGACTGCGCAATGCCGAACGCGACGGAGGTCGCTTTTCCGGAAGATATTTCTTTGGCTTCTTCGAAAAGCTCCTTCAGGGGCTCGATGCGAGCCGCCCCCTCGTGCGCTCGGTAGATGTCCCCGTGACGGATGCCGATCTGCTCCGCCGCGCGGCTGCGGTTGACCGACACCATGTAACGCGACCACACCTGAGACTGCGACCATGCGGCCTCACTGACGACCAGCGTGGCCAGAACGATCCACACCCACCGCCACGCGACAGGATTCCATGCAGAACGAGTGTTCACGGGCCTACCTCCGGCTCAGTGGAGCCCGCGGGTGGCGAGGCGCCTTCCAAGGACGCGTTGGGCACCTTGAAGTCCACCCGATCCAAACCGCGCAGGTCCACCTCGCGCAGGGTACCGGCTTGGAGCATGATGGGGCCTGGCTTCGCATCCTCGTCGCACCAGTCGCCGCAGGCGAGCGGCACGGTGCGGCTTGAGAAGGTGATGGCGCGGCCTGTCCGCGCCGTACCCGAGACCGCACCGTTCTGGCAGAAACGCTCCTCGTACAAGTCTTGGCCCTCCGCGGTCCACGTGCGGCATCGAAAGACATAACCCGCGTCCTGGGTGGCGTCCACGTCGTAGTCCGTGTAGATCACGAGCACTTCGAGCCGCTCGCATGGTCGCACCCCGAAGGGTCCGCCGAACTCCCAACCCGTGGTATCGGAGAACGTCTTGTTCAACTCCACCGTCGCCGACAGGCCCACGTTCATCCTCGCCTTGGCGAGAACGGACACGAGCATCCCGGCCCGCACCTCCGCCTCGACCGACGCGGTGATGCTCCCCCCGATGAGCAGCGTGTCCGTGCTCGACCCGTACGCCACCAGGCTGGGCCTGGCGATTTCTCGCGTACAGTTCTCGAAGTTGAACCTATCCGGTTGCGAGCGCGCGGGCACGTTCTTCTTCACGGTCAACGTTCCCTGCCCGGGGGCGACGGCCTCCTGTCGAGGGAAGCCGAACGGCTCCTTCGCGCCCGCGGGGCAACCGCAATCTTGCACCATGGTGTCCCAAGCGAACCCCGCGGTGCCGGGCACGTCGAAACGGGACGTCTCGGTCTCTACCTGCGGCGGGAAGACGAACGGCCTCGGCTCCGCCGACAACTCAGCGGCAATGGGGAGCCCCGCGACAAGCGCCAGTACTCCCGCTCCGCGCCGTCCACACACCGACCATGGCCATTTGCGCATCGAATGCTCCTCAGCACGCCACGAGCCACCACACCCCAATCGACTGAGACGATGCGCAGAGTCTAATCGAACTTCACTCAACTCCAACAGATACGATGGGTTTTCACGGGACATGTCAGTAGTTACGCTCAGAAATGGCGTTGCGGCCGCGTCGTGCCGCATTCATGCCCCGCCCACACACCAAACATCGAAACCGAGACATGAAGTGTCCCGCGTTCGTTCGACATGTTTCTTCAGTTGGTCTTCAACACGCGACCCGGTCGAAACTCGGCTCGCACACTTTGAGGTGTGGGCGCAGGAAGCGAGTCTAGTGCGCACGTTCAGCGCATGCGCACCTTGCGAGCTTGCACGCCGGTCAACCTCGCCACCGCCGCTTGAGCCCGAGGGCGGCGCGCCACAACGTCGAGCCCCCACTATCCTCCTGTCATGATCCGCCCAGCCTTTTCCACCGTTGCCACGCCCCACCTCACGCTCGAGCAGGTCGCTCGAAAGGCTGCCGAGTGGGGCTATTCCGGCGTCGATCTGCGGTCGTTCGGGTTCGGCGGGCGTGAGCTGGCCTGCGAGCCCGGGCTCACGGCTCCCGCCAAGGCTCGGAGGATCTTCTCTGACGCGGGCATCGACGTCGCCTCGGTTTCCACGGGTGTTCGCTTCGACGCTCCCGTTCAGCCGCCCGTCTTCGGACACGTCCTGCTCGATCGCGAGAAGAGCGTGCACGAGGCCCGACGGTTCCTTGGCATCGCCCGCGGCTGCGGCGCCGAGACGGTCCGCTTCTACGCCTACGACGCGCGGCCCCGCGAACGCCGCACCAACCTCCTGCGCCGCATCGCCGGGCGCCTGTACCTCGTCTGTGACGACGCCCGGCATGACCCGATGGACGTGGTCATCGAGAACGGCGGGGCCTTCAGCCGCGCCGAAGACCTGCTCGAAATCATGGCGGGCGTGGATCACCTGGCGCGTCGGAAGGTGGTCCGTCTCAAGGCGGCCTACGACCTCGCCGCCGCCCACGCCGCCGGCGAAGACCCCGCCGAGGGCGTCAAGCTCCTGCGCGATCGCCTGGCGCTGGTCCGCGTGCGCGACCGTCAGGGCCGCGTGCCCTGCGGGCTGGGCGAGGGCGACCTGCCCGCGGAGCCCTTCATCAAGGCGGTCGCCGCCGACGAGCGGACGCGGAACGTCTGGGCGGTCATGATGTGGGACAAGCTGTGGCACCCGGCGATGGGCGAGGGCGATGACGTCCTGCGCGACGCGGTGCAGAAGCTGTACCGCTGGGCGGGCGAGGCCGCGGGCACGCTCGTCGAGTCCACCGCCGCCTGAGCGGACTCCACGCGGCTCATCGCCCTACAGATCCACGTGCACCCTGGCGACTCCGCACGCATCTCAGAGTCCATCGTCGCACGCGCCAAGGCGCTCGGCTTTGCGCTGGCCGGCGTGACGCCCGCCGCGCTATCCGATCATCAACAGGCCTACCGCGACTGGATCGAAGCCGGCAAGCAAGGCGAGATGCACTATCTCGAGGAGCACGCCGAGCAGCGCCTCGACCCCGACGTCATGCTCCCGGGCGTGAAATCCATCATCCTCGTGGCCGACCAGTACGCCGCCCGGAACGACCCGCCCGATCAGTCCGACGAACGAGCGCTAGCGCACAACCGTGGCAAGGTCGCCCGCTACGCCCGCGGACGCGATTACCACAAAGTCATCAAAAAGCGCCTGCACACGCTGTGCGACGAGCTGATCGAGCAGTTCCCGGGCGAGACCTTCCGCGCCTTCGTCGACACCGCCCCTGTCCTCGAGCGCGAACACGCCGCCCGGGCCGGGCTGGGCTGGATCGGCAAGCACTCGCTGCTCATCCACCACCGCCGCGGGTCGTACCTCTTCCTGGGCGGCATCCTCACCACCAAGGATCTCACACCACCCCGCACGCAGCGGACACACCCCGATTACTGCGGCACCTGCACACGCTGCATCGACGCGTGCCCCACCGACGCCATCACCCCCTACTCGGTCGACGCCACCCGCTGCATCAGCTACCTCACCATCGAACACCGCTCGACGATCGACCCGGAGTTCTTCAAGGCCATCGGCCCGTGGATCTACGGCTGCGACATCTGTCAGGAAGTCTGCCCCCACAACTCCAAGCGCACCAAGCTCCCCGTTGGCCGACGCAACGAGGCGTACGACGAGCAGCGCACCGACTTCGACCTCCTCGAAGTCCTCGGCTGGACCGAGGACGATCGGCGCGCCGCGTTTCAGGGGTCCGCGATGAAGCGTGCGTCGCTCCCGATGATGCGTCGCAACGCGCTGATCGCACGCGCCAACGCCGCTCACAGCACCCAATCGCTCGCCGAACTGCACACCGACCTGCGACGCACCGCGAGCGACGACGAGGAACACCCGCTCGTCCGCGAAACCGCCCGACAGTTGCTCGAGCGGGCCTGAGTGTGCCTCTCGACCCGCTGTGACGGCGTTGGCGCATGAATCGTCTTTCAGACTGGGTTCACCGCTCACGCAGCACGCCGTCGTATGAATATAGTGAAGCGTCGATGGCGCTAGTGTCATCGCGCTCCAATCACTGACTTCCAAAGGAGGCACACATGTCTACTCCCAATAACACCCGCAGCACGCCCCCCGACACCGATCGAGACTCCGACGAAGCGGCGTACGAGCGTCACAAGCGTCGTCTCGAAGAGGATGCGCAGCGCATCGGTCGGAACGCGGGCCAAGCCGCCCGAGAGATGCGGGACCGCGTGCAGGACCGCGCGGAAAACCTTGGCGACCACGCTCGGGACCGCGCCGATGAGCTGTTTGATCGCGTGCAGCAGGGGGCCGAGCACTTCGGCGAAAAGGCTCGCCATCAAGCCCAACGAGCCGCCGACGCGGCTCGCGCGGGTGAGGAGCGTGTCGAGGAGTGGCACGACACTGTCCGCCGCAATGTTCGCAAGCATCCCACCACTGCGCTCGTCGCGGCCATCGGTCTCGGCGTCGTCGTGGGCCGGATCATCGGACGGTAATCATCATCGTGATCGATCGTTTTAGAAATATCGCGACCGGTGCCGCCGAGTTGTTGCATGTCGAAGCCGACATGCTTCTGACCGCGGCCCGCCGTTCGCTCGTCTGGCTCACGGTGCTGCTCGCGGGCGGTTTCGTCATCGGGCTTGGCATTCTCGGTCTGCTCGTCGCCCTTACCTGGGTGATCGCGCTCGAGATCGGCGTTCTGGCGGCCATTGCCATCGTCAGCGCCGGCCTGCTCGCGCTCGGTCTCGCCGCGTGCGTCGCGGCACGCCGCACGCTCGCGCGAGCCAGTCGCCGCGCCACCATGCCACAACCGCTGCTCAACCGTCGCAAGGAGGCTCACAAACTCATGGCAGGTCAAGACACTCATCCGTCCGATGCCCCCGGGCGTCATCAGCAGGAATCAGGTCAGGATCACGATCTCAAAGATCAGATCGGACACTTCATCGGCAAGAATCCCGCCCTCGCCGCCGCGGGAGCGTTTACCGCGCTCGCGCTCTTCGGCCCGGCCCGGACCTTCCGACTCGCCGGGCGAGCCATGATGATCGGTGGCATCGTCGCGGGCGCGATGCGCGGTGCCAGAGAGCAGCGTCCCGGCGAGCGGGCTCCTGACGCGGATGAGCCGCGCGAGCCTGCCGGCGAGAGGCCTTCAAGTGCGCCGACTCCAACGAGCCAGGCACCGCCCTATCAGCGCGAAGCCCCCCACGGCGATCCTTTGGTGAGCAACAACGGCCCTCGCCGCGACTGGCCCGCCGACCGGGTGTCGCGCAACTGACCGCAACTCTCACGTCTGCGTGCTCATCGTGCAGCGGACGCCGCGCGTTCAGCCTCGCGTCGTCCGCTGTTCGATGCGCTTTTCGGGCTTCGTCTTCACCACGCCGTCGACATAGCAGCCGGGCGTGTGCACGAAGTCCGGATCGAACTCGCCGACGGGCACGATCTCTTCGACTTCCGCGAGCGTGATCGTCGCGGCGGTCGCCATCATCGGGTTGAAGTTGCGCGCGGTCATCCGATAGATCAGGTTGCCCGCTTCGTCGGCCTTCCACGCCTTGACCAGCGCGAGGTCGGCCCACAGACCGGTCTCCTCGATGTACGTCCGTGTCTCGCCCTTGAACGTCACCTCGCGGTGCGGCTTGCCCTCGGCGACCTGCGTCCCCACGCCCGTCGCCGTCAGGAACGCCGGGATGCCCGCCCCGCCCGCGCGGCATCGCTCGGCGAGCGTGCCCTGCGGGTTGAACTCGACTTCCAAATCCCCATCGAGGAACTGCTTCTCGAAGACCGCGTTCTCGCCCACGTAGCTGGAAATCATCTTCTTGATCTGCCGCGTCTGCAGCAGCAGGCCGAGCCCGAAGTCGTCCACGCCCGCGTTGTTCGAGACGCAGGTGAGCCCCGTCGCGCCCGAGTCGCGCAGCGCGGCGATGAGGTGCTCGGGGATGCCGCAGAGCCCGAAACCTCCGACCATCACCACAGCGTCGTCCTTCACCGCGCCGTGTTCCTTGGCGAAGGCGAGCGCGGCGGCGGGGGTGTCGATCGTCTTGCTCTTCATGCGCGCAGAATAGCACACC
>CAYTSW010000030.1:0-24514 GCA_964440605.1 uncultured Phycisphaeraceae bacterium
GGCGTCGTGCTCACCATCGCCGCGCTGTTGCGCCCACCCATGCCCGTGATCTCCGGCTCGCTCTTCCTGCCGGTCATCGTCGGCTGGTGGCTCAGCCAGCGGGCGCCCTGGCCGCTCACCGTCGTCGCCTCTCTGTCGATGTTCGGTCTGGCGCTTCTCGCGGCGATGTTCTTCCTCCCCCACGAGGACGATCGCCCCCGACGCGCGAGCTGGCCCACCTGCCCCGCCTGCGGCTCGCCCCTCGGCGCCTCAAAGCCCGAACGCTGCCCCGTCTGCGCCACGCCCGTCAACACACGCAGCACGCGCGCAGCCGCGATCACGGAAACAAAGGAAGCCGTTACCAAAGAGTGACGGCTTCGCCCGGTTGAATCGGAAAAGCCGGTTGTGCTACCGCGCCAGCGACTCGAGTTCGTCGAGCTTGCCGGCCTCTTCCAGCACGCGTTCGGCGTAAGTGTTCATCGCGTCGCGGAGCTGCTCGAACGATTCGAGCACGTATAGGATCGGCTGGTAGTGGTCGATCTCGAAGTCGGTCTCGCAGACGCGGTCGAGCTCGAAGGGGCGGCGGTCGACGTCGGGCGACTCCAGCGCGTGGTGGCCTTCGCCTTCGGACGAGATCAGCCCCGAGCCGTAGAGCTTGAGCTTGTTGTCCTCGTGGATGAGCCCGAACTCGACGGTGAACCAGAAGAGCCGCGCGAGGCGTTCGGTGTGGTGCTCGGAGTTGGTGTACAGCGCCGCCTTGCCGTAGGTCTGGAGGAAGTCGGCGAAGACGGGGTCGGCGTGCAGCGGCACGTGCCCGAAGACGTCGTGGATGATGTCCGGCTCGGGCAGGTAGTCCATGCTCGTCTTGGGGCGCACGGTGATGGTCGTCGGGAACTGGCGTTGGGCGAGGAAGGCGAAGAAGGCCTTGGCGGGGAGGTAGCCCGGCACGCCGTGGGACGACCAGCCGGTGTAGCGGTTGAGGTTGGCGTTGACGACGCGCAGGTCGGGCACGCGCTCGCGGTTGAGGTCGATGATGTCGGCGCCCTCGAGGAAGATGCGCGAGCCCTTGCCCTCGTCGCGCAGGTGCTGCATCCGCTTCTCGTAGAGGATGCCCCAGACCTCGTGGTTCTCGTCGGTGTACTTCTCGTGCTGCTGGGTGACCTTCATCGAATCGATGTCGATCTGGTCCGGCGGCAGGTTGGCCGCGGCGTCGGCCGCCGCCTGCGCCTGCTTGGCCTCGTCCGAGTCGATCACCGGGGAGAAGATGCTTCCCGTGCCGTTCTGATTCTGTGCGTTGGCCTCGTCCATGGCGTCCTCCGCGTGGTTCAAGCGACGGCGCGACGCGGCGCGCCATCGTGTGAGTATACGGACGCCGCCGGTAGGAGTTGAGGTCTCCGGCCCGCGTGAGGCGGGCCTTGTTCGCATCGCGTCCGGGTGTTCGGGTGTTACGACCGCCCCGCCTTGATGCTGAAGCCGCTGTGGGTGTCGTCGTAGAAGCGCAGCAGGGGCCGCAACCAACGCAGGATGGGCGAGAGCAGGGCCGCGACAAGGCCGGTGTACAAGGCCGAGGCGCCGGCGGTGCCGATACTCGCCCACGCCGAGAGGGTGATCGTGTGGTCGTAGGCGCTGCGGATCTCGAGCAGCACCACCGCGACGATGCGCACCAGCAGCATCGAGAGCGCGCAGAGCACCGCCAGCGTCACGGGATTACCCCGGAGCATGACGCCGCGGATGGTGAACGTCGCGTACGCCGCGAGCATCATGCCGAGCGTGGTGGGCCCGACGACGACGGGGTCGGCGGCGGCGTGGATGGGCTGGAGGACGTCGAGCGCGAGGCCGATGAGGATCGCCGCGAGCATCAGCGCCCCCGGTCGGGCCCAGAGCCAGACGAAGACGCACAGGATCAGGGCGAAGCTCGGCGTGATGGACGAGTCGCCGATGGCGATCGCGTCGCGCAGGCCCACGTCCAGCCCCAGCGCCACCCAGGCGAGAAAGACAAAGACGAGCCAGTTCACCCGCTGCCCCCTTCCGCGCCCTCGTCCGGGACGAGCAGGAAGGCCTCGCGCGTGCGATCCACATCGACGATCGGCACCACCTCCACCCTGCGGAACAGCGGATCGTCCGTCTCGCGGATCCGCGCGATCCGCCCGAGGATCAACATCTGCGACGCTTGCGGCCAGCTCGAGTCGAGCACGTGCACGAAGTCCCCCTCGCGCATGCGCCCGGCATCATCGGCGCCGACCGCCGGCGCGACCAGCCGGCCGTCCCCCGCTTCCAGTTGCAGCGTCGGGAGGGTCTCGAGCTCGCCGATGGTCCCGACCGCCGCGTCGGGCGCGAGCGCGACGCCGACCACCAGCGACGGTTGGAACTGGCGGTCGGTGATCATGTGGACGGTGCTTGTCGCGGCGTCGGCGCGGGTGACCATGCCGACGATCTGTCGCGAGCCGCGCATGATCGCGACGGTGTTGGGCTCCACGCCTTGCCCGCGCCCGGCCCGGACGGTGATGGTTCCCGCGCTGAGGTTCGCGCCGACGCGCTTGGCCGAGACGAGGCGCACCGGCACCCGCGCCGAGACGCGCGTCGCCGACATGTCCTCGATGAGCCGGGCGAGCTCCTCGGCGTAGGCGACCTGCGACCAGTAGGCCATCACGAACTCGTCGCGCTCCTCGACGAGCTGCTCGACGGTCATCTCGTCGACCTCCTCGCGCGCGTCGCGCGGCGCGGGCGCGGGTCGTCGCACGCCCGTCGAGATCGCGCTGAGCACGTCAGCCGGGGGTGTGATGAACCACCGCAGCGGGCTGGCGAGCACGTTGACAAAGCCGGTGAGCGGCGTGGGCAGCAGCGCCAGCGCCAGCAGAAGCATCACGAGGCCGGCGAGGATGGTGGGCGGGCTGGTGCTGCGTCGTGCCATGGCGAAGCCCGTCGGTGGGAAGTGATCGCCCGGGCGGCGTGCCCGGGGGCCGGATTCAGTCGTCGACGTCCGAGTCCAGCGTGTCCTTCCAGAGCTCGAGGTTGTCGAGGAAGATCGCGGTGCCCGCCGCGACGCACGTCAGCGGATCGTCGGCGACGCGCACTTCCATGCCCGTGGCGTTCTGGAGCACGACGTCGAGCCCGCGGAGCAGGGCGCCGCCGCCGGCGAGGTAGATGCCGTTTTCAACAAGGTCGGCCGCGAGTTCCGGCTCGGCGCGCTCGAGCGTGCGCGTCACCGCTTCGACGATCGCCCCCACCGGCTCCTGCAGCGCTTCGCGGATTTCCTCGGAGGTGATCACCGTCTTGCGCGGCAGGCCGGAGATCATGTCGCGCCCACGCGCTTCCATCGACGTCTCTTCGCCCACGGGCGCCGCCCCGCCGATCTCGATCTTGATCCGCTCGGCCGTCTGCTCGCCGATCATCAGGTTGTAGTGCTTCTTCATGTGGGCCATGATGGCCTCGTCCATGTCGTCGCCCGCGACGCGCACGCTCTCGCACGTCGCGATGTCCGCCAGCGACATGATCGCCACTTCCGTCGTCCCGCCCCCGATGTCCACGATCATGCTCGCCGTCGGCTCGGCGAAGGGCAGCCCCGCGCCAATGGCCGCCGCGATGGGCTCCTCGAGCGTGTACACCTCGCGCGAACCGGCATGCGTGGCGCTCTGTTTCACCGCCTGCTTCTCGACCGCGGTGATCCCAGAAGGCACCGCGATGACGACGCGCGGGCGGATGAGACCCAGCATCGAGCGCCCGCCCACCTTGCGGATGAAATAGCTGAGCATCGCCTCGGTGATCTCGAAGTCCGAGATCACCCCGTCCTTGAGCGGACGCACCGCCGTGATCGAGCCGGGCGTCTTGCCCAGCATCTCCTTGGCGCGCCAGCCAACGGCCTGGCCGTTCTGGAGCACGCGATTCGTCCCCTTGCGCACCGCGACCACGGAGGGCTCGTTCAGGACGATCCCCTCCCCACGCACGCAGACGAGCGTGTTACACGTCCCGAGGTCGATACCCATGTCGACCCCGAACCAGCTCATGAAGTTGTCGAATCTCACGCTGGCCGCCTCACGCTCGCGGGCCTCCTTGCTCGGGTGGCGAGGGCGATGATGTGCGGCGGGCCCACCCAACAAGGCAGCACCCGATCCGAGCCACAGCGTAAGGATATCGGATCTTCCCGACCCGCGTCGGCAGAATCCGCCTCCGGACCGCTACATCCTGTCGATCGATGCCAACTTCCGCCCCCAATGGTGCCAGATGTCGGAGTGATCGCGAGCGATGCTCGAGTTACTGCGACCCCAGGTCCACGGGCCGGTCCGGCGGGTGGATCTTGAGGGCCGACATCACGCCGTCGCCCGGCCCGATCTGGATGGCCGCCATGCCCACGAGCACGATCGCCGCGATCAGGCACACGATCGCACCCAGCAGCAGCCCGCTGTACACGTTCAACGAACGGGGCGCCACACGGCGGCGACCCGGCATCTGCATACCCATCTGGCTCATCGGAAGCTCCTGCTGACTCGAGACGCGGTCGTCGGGGGGATGAAGATGACGGGGATCAGGCACCGGGCCGGCGGGAGCGGACCGTGTCGTTCGCACGGATCGCCGGCTCGCCCGCGGGGCGGAGGGTCACGCGTGCCACGGCGTCGTTCAGGTCGACGCGGAGCACCTCGATGGTGCCGAGATACTGCGCACCGCGGGTGACCACCAGCGTCATGCGTTCGCGGAGCATGTCGCTCGAGCCCGCGTTGAGCTGCACCAGCGTCGTGCCGTCCTCGTCACGAATGACGTTGGTCACGCGGGCGCGGAAGTCGGCGGGGGCCATCGTGACGCCCGTCTCGCCCCCGGGGCCGACGCCCGAGCCGCCGTCGCGCGTCGCGTCGGCGAGTTCTTCCTGGAGGGCACGGTTCTCTTCCTGCACGACCTCGAGCTGGCTCGTCAGGTCGGTGATGCGGTCGGTCAGTTCGATGTTCCGGCGGATCTCGTCGTTGTACGCACCGCGCACGTCCACCAACTGGTCCTGGGCCGAGCGGATGAGGGCGTTCGCCTCGTCCTGCAAGGCCTGGAACTGGTCGATGCGGCTGGCGTAGTTCTGGAGCTCCAGCTCGTAGCTGCGGTTCTCCTCGCGGACGCTGACAAGATCGGCCCGCAGGGTCTGCAAGCCGCTCTGGAGGTCGCTGAGCTGCGAGTTCAGGGCGTTGATTTGCGTGTTGGCCGGCTCGAGTTCGGCCGCCGCACGCGTCTCGGCCTGCGCCGCGGACGCCTTGGCCGCTTCCAGCGCCGACTCGGCACGGGTCAGCTCCGAGGTCACCCGGTCCGCGTTATTGGTGTACGCGATGGTGAGTCCTGAGAGCAGAATCGCCAGGACGGCGGCGACGACAACGAGAATCTTGGTCACAACGTGCACGAGAAGGCTCCTTGAACGCCCGGGTCAACCATCGTCGATGCAGGCCGCGGCGTCGGGACTACCGATGCCGGGTTCGGACCTCCGAATCCGGAAGGTTCGCCCTATTCGACACCAGTCGGGGGTCGGGTTCGGGTCAATCCCGGACCGCGGCTCACACCAGAGTCGCTAGTGGTACCGCAGTTGCCTCGGGCATGTCAACCGGACCGCCTCGTCGCCGACCGCGGGTGTTCTGCTATCCCGACCGGCGCGGTGCCCGGCCTGTTCAACCGCCCGCGACGGTCCCGGGCTCCAGCACCCGGACGATCGACGCCGCCGCCGCGATCCGGACGAGCGGGTCCTCGTCCTCGAGCAGCGGCTCGAGACGTTCGAGCGCGCCCGGCACCGCCGCGGCTCCGAGGAGATGCGCCGCCTGCTGGCGCCGGGCGGAGATCGGGTCCTCGAGGAACTCATCGGCCAGGTACCACCCGTCCGGGTAGCCCATCTCGGCCAGCGCCGTCGCGGCGGCGAGGCGCAGTTCCGCCGGGCGTCCGCGGCCGGCGTCCTGCGCCACCTCCTCGGGTGTGCGCGCCGCCGGTCCGGCCTCGACAATCTGCACGAGCTGCGCCGCTGAGCCCTGATCCTGAAGATCACCCAGGATCTGCGCCGCCAGCGTTGCGACTTCGAAGCCCTCCGTCGAGTCCGGGTAGAGCGCCGCGCGGATGGAGTTGATCGGGAGGTCGTCACCCAGCTTGACCATCGCCTCGGCGGCTTGCAGGGAGAAGAACCGCCCCAGCGTGCCCGGCGGCAGGGTGCGGCTGCGCACCGCCGCGCGAAGCAGCGGGATCGCCGATGGGTCGCCCAGCTTCCCAAGCACCACCGCGGCGTGCGCACGCACCCGCGGGTCGCGGTGTTCCAACTGATTGGCCAGCGGCGTGCGGTCCACCCGAGCGCCCATCGACACCAGCGCGTAGATCGCCGACGCCCGCACGCGTGGCTCGGGGTCGCGCAGCAACGGGCGAACCGCCGCCTCGGCTTCCTTGAAGACGAGTTCGCCCGCGGCCATCGCCGCGATGGAGCGCACCCCCGGGTTCTCGTCGGCCAGTCCGGCGCGGATCATCGGCTCGACGCGTCCCGGCGCCAGGAGCAGCCCCTCGATCGCGTTGGCACGCGCGAGCGCCCATTCCGAGAAGGCCTGCGACTCCAGCACTTCGAGCGCCCGCTCGCGCATGGTCGACCGCTCGACGGCGCTCATCGTCGTCGCCGGCGCGGGCCGAGCGCCGGGGGACGTGCTCGCGCTGCGAGGCGCGCGTTCCTGCCCGCTACAGGCCACCAGCCCGCACGCCAGCCCACATAGAAGTGTCAGGGTCAGACTCGTCAGGGCAAGCGGTCGGGGGCTCATGCTTCGGTCCTTGTTGAAGTGGGAGCGTCGGAGGATGAGTTCGGCTCGTTCGCCTCTACGCCGCCACTCGCCGCCGAGGTCGGCCCCGTGCCGCGTCGCTCCTGCGCGTCGCGGCGCCGTCGCCGCTCCATCAAGGCCCCCATCCCGATCGAAGCGCCCAGCGCGATCGTTCCCGCGAGCGCCAGCCACGCCAGCACATCGCCGAAGCGTGCGTAGAGCGTTGGTGCGCCGGCCGAGGGTTCGACGTCCACGATGAGCACGCCGCCGTCGCGGATCGGCGCCTGCTGGACGATGGCGCGGCGCCCTCCCGAGTACCACTCGGCGAGGAGAGGCTCGCCGTGAGCGTCGTAGGCGACGGAAACGCCCGTGTTCGCCGCCCGCACCATGGGCGTTGCCAGTTCGAGGCAGCGCCAGCGCGCGAGCATGGCGTGGTGCTCGCGGCCTCCAGCGTGGTCCACGAACCAGCCGTCGTTCGTCAGGTTGACGATCAGTCCCGCGGCTCGTTCGCCGCCTTCGGTCGCCAGCGCGCGCACGACGTGGGCCGACGTCACCTCGAAGCAAATGGGCGTCGCGATGCGCGGCCCGCCATCGACGGGCTCGAGTCGCACCGGCGTTTCGCCCGCGTCGAGGTCGAACGTCATGCCCTGCGCGCCAAGCGCGAGCAGGGCGCGCTCGAGCCACTCGATCGATGAGATCCCCGGCATCACCTCGCCGAAGGGCGTCAGGTGGATCTTGTCGTACCGCTGCGCCTGCACCGCGCCGTTGCGCAGGACGAAGGCGCTGTTGAAGACGCGCTCGGGCTCGTACAGCAGGCCCTCGTCGGTCTTGGTGATGACCAGTCCCTCCACCGCCTCAGCGCCGACGATCATCGGCACGCCGGTGGACGCCTGGAGCCGCAGCAGGTCGTCATAAAAGGCGGTCGCGCCCAGGCGCTGCCCTTCCGGGAGCACCCAACTGCTGCCCGCCTCGCGCTCGACCTCGACCGCGTCCGGTGAAAGCGTCGCCCCGCCGAACATTGTCTCGGGCCAGACGATCAGATCCACCGCGGGCGTCTGCTCGGCGGCGAATCGTGTCATGTCCATCAGGCGCAACGCGTCGTCGATCCGCCGCCGCGGCTCCCAGACGCCTCGCACCGATTGCGGCACGTTCGTCTGCGCCACCGCGAGGCGGAGTGCGGGATCGGTGTCGAGCCCCGGGCGGTAGCCGAGCAGCGCGGCGCCACCCAGCGCACCACCCGCCAGCGCGAGGCCGACGCCCCCCGCAACGCGTCGTCCGCTCAGGAGCGTCGCCAGGGCCGCCGAAGGCAGCACAACGAGCAGGGCGAGCGCCTGAACGCCCACGAGCGCGCCGAGGGCGGCGAAGTCGCGCCAGGCAATCGTCGGATGCGCGATGAGGAACCAGGGGTAGCCATCGAAGAGAATGCGCGCCCGGAGCAGTTCGAGTCCGCACCAGACCGTGGGCGCCCAGACGACGGCGGGCAGGGTCGGGACGCGTCGCCGCACCGCCGCGCCGAGCCAAACGAAGCCGCCGGGCCAGAGCGAGAGGTAGACGATCAGGCCGGGAAGCCCCGCCATCGAGATGTCGCCGATCCAACGGTGGTGAGCCCACCACGCGGGCGCGGAGGCGATCGCGACCGCGAGCGCCGAGCGCAGCCCGCGCGGCGTGCGCAGCGCGACGACCAGCAACGGGAGCGGGGCAACGAACACCAGCCACCATCCCTCGAAGGGCGGATACGCCAGCGCGAAGCAGGCGGCGTGCAGCAGTCCGAGCGTCAACGCGCCGACGAAGGGGCGACGGGCCGGATCGAAGATCGACAAAAGGGGGCGGTTCGGCTTGGACATCGATTGCAGCACGGTACGCGACGTCACGCCGGACGAACGCGGGTTACTTGCCCGCGAAGTCGATCAGCCGGGCGATCTCGTCGCGCAGGGAACGCCGATGGACCACGCGGTCGACCATGCCCGATTCCATGAGGAACTCGCTGGTCTGGAAGCCCTCGGGAAGCTCCTGGCGGATGGTCTGCTGGATGACGCGCGGACCGGCGAAGCCGATGAGGGCTTTCGGCTCGGCGAGGATGACGTCGCCCAGCATGGCGAAGCTCGCCGAGACGCCGCCGGTCGTGGGGTCGGTCAGCACGCTGACGAAGAGCCCGCCGGCGTCGTCGAAGCGGCCCAGGGCCGCGGAGGTCTTGGCCATCTGCATCAGCGAGAGGCCCGACTCCTGCATGCGCGCGCCGCCGGAGCCCGAGACGACGATCAGCGGCATGTCGTCGGCGGTCGCGGCTTCGATCGCTCGGGTCAGCGCCTCGCCCACCACGCTCGAGAGCGTGCCCATCATGAAGTGCAGGTCGAGCACCGCGAGCATCGCCTGGCGACCCTTGATGAACCCGCGACCCGCGAGCAGCCCCTCCATCCGCCCCGTCTTCTTCTGCTCGGCCGCCAGGCGGTCCTTGTACGTCTTGAGGTCGGCGAAGCCGAGCGGATCGACGCAGCGCAGCTCCTCGAACATCGGTTCGAAGGCGCCGCGGTCGACGAGCTGGCGCACGCGCTCGGTCGCGCCGATGCGGAAGTGATGCTCGCACTCGGGGCAGACGTGGAGGTTCTCCTCCATCTGTTTGCGGTAGATCATCGCGCTGCACGCGGGGCAACGCAGCCAGAGGCCTTCGGGGATGCGCGAGGCCCCGCCGCCGGGCCGCGGGGGTGTGCGCAACTGATTGGCCATGGGGGACGTCGTGGGCGTGGAAGTCATATTTCGTATTACCGTTGGCGGGTCATTGAGCCGCGTACGTGATGCTGAGCGGGAAGCGAGAGGGGGCAGCACCCGCGGCGGGATCGGGGGATCAGGCGCCGGCCTTCATGGCCTCAGCGAGTGACTTGAACGTTTCAGGCGTCACCACGTGCCGCGACGAAACCGTGTCGGAACACAGCAGCTCGCGCATCTGCTTGGTCGCCTGGCCTTCGAGCTTCAGCCGGAGAATGCCGAACTCAAGCGGGCGAAGCACCGCCGCGATCGAGCGGCCGGCGTGCTTCTCCACCGAGCGGCCCAGCGCGCCGAGCAGGCGGGCCTCGGCGTCGGAGAAGAGCTCCCCCTCGGGCGGACGCACGCTCGCGGGGTCGTCGCGCCACTGCTTGAAGGCCGAGGGGTAACGCTCGAGCAGGTCTTCTTCCAGAAGGCCCTCCCACAAGCCCAGGTCGAAGGCCCGCAGATTCTTGACCGCTCGAACGCGTGCGCCGGTGACTTCGCCCAGTCGGACGGCGGTCGCGGCGCTCGCCTCGTCAGGGCCGTGGAGGACGACGTCGACATCGGGCTTGCCATCGGGTCCGGCGAGCTGGGCGATCATCGCGTCGAGATTGGCTTGAGCGTGGGCGCACAAGGGCAGATCGGAGCGGCCCTGAAGCCGGCCGCCCTCCTCCCACTCCGTGCGTCCCGACCGCACCAGCGTGAGCTCGGTCTGTGCGAGACGTTTGGCCATGCCAAGGGTGCCTCTCGGATCACTCGGCCCCCGCCGACCGGTACGAAGCCGGGGAGGCGAGCCCGCAAGCCCGGACAGTATCAGCCGCGCCCCGCGCCGACCACCGAGCGCTCGCCAGGCTTCGGGCAAATGTTCGGAAAATGAACGGGGTTTCACCCCCGGATCGCTGCCACTCGCGCCCCACGCTCCTCTCGGGCGGCTCCAAAGATCGCCGAGGCCGCGACGATCACGTCGCACCCCGCCTCCCGCACGCGGGCGGCGTTCTCCGGCTTGATCCCACCGTCCATCTGAATCCGGACGTCCGGGCCCAGCTCGTCGCGCAGATGCCGCGTCTTGTTCAGGGTCTCTTCGATGAACGCTTGGCCGCTGAAGCCCGGGTAGACGCTCATCACGAGGATGAGGTCGAAGCCGTCGGCCATCGGGATCAGCGGCTCGAGGAGCGTGTCGGGGTTGATTGCGATGCCCGCGGTCATACCCGCTTCGCGTATGCGGTGGGCGAGTTGCTGGGCGTCGTACCCCTCGCTGAGGGGGGCCTTGCCGGCTCCGGCGCGCGGGTCGAGCGCGGGCTCGAGGTGGAAGGTCAGGTGGTTCGCCCCCGCCTCGGCGAAGGCTTCGACGTACTGCTCGGGGTCCGTCACCATCACGTGAACGTCGAGGAAAGCCTCGGGCAGAGCCGCCCGCAGCGACTGCACGAGCGCCGGGCCCATTGTGAGGTTCGGCACGAAGTGCCCGTCCATGACGTCGATGTGCAGCAAATCGGCCCCCGCGCCGTCGGGCGGGGCGGCAAGCGCGTGTCGACACTCCTCGCCGAGGTGCGCGAAGTCCGCCGAAAGGATGGAAGCGGCGACCAGCGGGTGCTCGGGACGTTTGCGGAACAGGTCGGGGACGGGCATGGCGTGACTCTACCCGCCCGCCGCTTCGACCAGCCGGCGGAAGAACTCGAGGCCGAGCGTCGGCTCGGCCGTCCGCTCGGGGTGCCATTGCACGCCGACGCGGAAGGGGGCTTCGGGGTCGTCGATGGCTTCGATGACGCCGTCAGGGGCGGTCGCGATCACGCGCAACGCGCCGGCGTCCGCAACCGCCTGGCGATGGTGGCTGGTCACCGTCCCCCGGAGATTGGGCCAGTCGTCCGTCGTTGGCTCGATGGCATGCGCATGGTCGTTCCAGTGGTCGGCGTGGGTGGGGGTCGTGTCGGCCAGCCACTGGTTGAGCGTGCCGCCCGCGGCCAAGGCCATGAGCTGCATGCCGAGACAGACGCCCAGTATCGGCATTCCGGGCCGGGCGGCGAGCAGTTCGAGTTCGTGCGCCTGGCGGCCGGGGTCGATGGGCGTCACGCGCGGGTCGGTCGTGACGCCGAAGGCTTCCATGATGGGGTCATCGCCGCCGGTGAGCACGAGCGCGTCGCAGACGAAGGCGTGCTTGCGCGCCATGCGCCGGGCTTCTTCGGGGTCTGCGGGCGCGGGCAGCAGCAGGGGGGTGCCTCCCGCTTCGCGCACGGCTTCCACGTACGCCCGCCGCACCGCGTGACGCTCGCCTTCAAGGTGCCCGGTGATCCCGACGATGGGCGATCGGTCCATACCGTCATTTTCGACGCTTTGACGCCGGCGGGCACAGCCGGCACCGGACGCAAGCCCGGTGGCCGTTCAGCTCTCGCCAAGACGCCGTCGTCGGGCGCCCCGCGGTTGACCCCCGCCCCCAACCATGCGACATTCGGACATGGCACAGCGCACCCTCCAGACCCCTTTCCTCACGCCGACCAACAACGCGGGTTCGGTCACCGACAAGATCGTCGGCGAGGGCATCACCTTCGACGATGTTCTGCTCGTGCCGCAGCGCAGCGCGGTCAGCCCGCACACCGCCTCCGTCCAGACGCGGCTGACGCGCTCCATCTCCCTCAACATCCCCCTCGTCTCGGCACCGATGGACACCGTCACGGAGTCCGACCTGGCCATCGCCCTCGCGCAAGAGGGGGGCATCGGCATCATCCACAAAAACATGCCGCCCGAGGCGCAGGCCATCGAGGTGCAGAAGGTCAAGCGTTCGGAGAACGGCGTCATCACCGACCCCGTCACGCTCGGCCCGGACGAGACGGTGGGCGATGCGCGGCGCGCGATGAATGAGTACCGCGTCTCGGGCTTCCCGGTGGTCGAGGGCGGCGAGCGCGGCGCGCGCGAAGCCGGTCGGGTCATCGGGATCCTCACGGAGCGCGACCTCAAGTTCATCGACTCGGACGACACGCTCGTGCGCGACGTGATGACCAGGGAGCCGCTGGTCACGGCTCCGCCCGACACGACGCTGGAAAAGGCCGCTTCGATCCTCAATGCCAACAAGGTCGAGAAGCTGCTGCTGATCGACGAGGGCGGCACGCTGGCCGGGCTCATCACGATGCGCGACCTCGAACAGGCCCGGCGCTTCCCGCTGGCCTGCAAGGACGAGCGCGGGCGCCTGCGTTGCGGAGCCGCGGTCGGCGTCTTCCAGTTCGACCGCGTGGAAGCGCTCATCAACGCGGAGGTCGACGTGCTCGTGGTCGACACGGCGCACGGGCACTCGGAGAACGTCATCAACACCGTGCGCGAGATCAAGGCCAAGCACGACATCCCGATCATCGCGGGCAACATCGCGACCGAAGCCGCGGCGCGCGATCTTATCCAGGCGGGCGCCGACGCGGTGAAGGTGGGCATCGGGCCGGGCTCGATCTGCACGACGCGGATCGTGACGGGCGTGGGCGTGCCGCAGATCTCGGCGGTGATGAACGCGGTCGCCGCTGCCGAGGCCGAGGGCGTGCCGGTGATCGCCGACGGCGGGATCCGCCAGTCGGGCGACATCGCCAAGGCGCTCGCCGCCGGCGCGTCGTCGGTGATGATGGGCGGGCTCTTCGCGGGGCTCGACGAAGCGCCGGGCGAGGTCGTGATCTCGCAGGGCCGGCGCTATAAGGCGTACCGCGGCATGGGCTCGGAGGGCGCGATGGGCGCGGGCTCGGCCGATCGTTACTCGCAGGCCGAGACGCTCGAACAGCACCGCCGCGCCGAGCAGACGGGTTCCGGCGCCGACCTGTCGCGCATCAAGTTCGTGCCCGAGGGCGTCGAGGGCCTCGTGCCGTATCGCGGCGGCCTCGCCGACTTCGTCTACCAGATGGTCGGCGGCGTGCGCTCGGCGATGGGCTACTGCGGGTGCGCCACCATCGAAGACTTCCGCGCTCACGCCCGATTCTGCCGCGTCACCAACGCCTCCATGCTCGAGAGCCACCCCCACGACATCCGCATCACCAAGGAGTCGAGCAACTACATGGTCGAGATGCGCCCGCGAGGAGAGTGATCGCATGGCCAACAGGCAGACCGTCGGCACGGGGACGAAGTGGGAAGAAGAGAACGGCTATTCGCGGGCCGTCCGCGTCGGCAACGTCATCATGGTCTCGGGCACGCTGGCGACGGACGCCGAGGGCAACATCGCGCACGTCGACTCGCCGTACCGGCAGACCATTGGCGCGCTGGACAAGATCGAGCGGGCGTTGCAGAAGCTCGGCGCGACCCGCCGTCACGTCGTGCGCACGACGCTGTTCGTGACGAACATGGACGCGAGCAAGGAGATCGGCCGCGCGCACGCCGAGTTCTTCAGAGAGGTCATGCCCGCCTGCACGATGATCGGCGTCTCCGAGCTCGCCTCGTCGCTGGCGTCGGTCGAGGTGCAGGTCGACGCGATCGTCGATGACTGATCTCGTCACGCTCGCGGGCGCGGACGGCTGCCGCGCGGGTTGGGTGTACGTGGAAGCGACGCTCATGAGCAACCGCCTGCGGGTCGGCCGCCGCGTAATCGTGTCGACGTTTGCCGAGTTGCTCGAGCGGATCGAGACGCCGGCGGTGATCGCGGTGGACATCCCCATCGGCCTGCCGGAGTGCGCCGAGCCGGGAGGTCGCGCGTGCGATCGCGCGGCCCGCGCCCGGCTCGGGCCGCGGGCGATGAGCGTCTTCTCGGCGCCGGTGCGGGCGGTGCTCAGATGCGCGACGTACGCCGAAGCGCTGGCCGCCAGCCGCGCGTCGTCGGAGCACGGCCTGGGCCTGTCGAAGCAGGCGTGGAACCTGGTGCCGAAGATCCGCGAGGTCGCTACGGCAGTCGAGGCGTGTCCGCCCGGCGTGCGCATCGTCGAGGCCCACCCCGAGGTGTGCTTCCGGGCGATGGCGGGCGCTGCGATGCTCAACCCCAAGCGCACGGCTGCAGGTCGCGCCGAGCGTCTGGCGGCGCTCGAGCGGGCGCGAGTGCCGTTCGCGGATCTCGAAGTGCCGCGCACGCGCTGCCTGCCCGACGACGTCGTCGATGCGCACGCCTGCCTGTGGACCGCTCGACGCGTCACGCTGGGCCACGCCGAGACCATCGGCGCGGCTGATGACGACAGCGGCGTCATCGTGGTCTGAACTGCACGCCTGCGCGTTACGCCGGTTGGTCGTCCATCCGCTCTCCGCCCGTCGTCTTGGGGCTCGCGTCGACGGCGTGGCTTGAGCTGTTGGTGCCCTCGGTCCAGCCGGGTTTGATCTCGTGCGCGCCGCCCTCGCCGTCGGCCTCGGTTTCGCCGGAACACAGCTCCGGCAGGCTGAGCGTGAAGACGCTTCCCTTGCCTACTTCCGAGCGCACGGTCAGCGAGCCGTTGTGCTGCTGGGCGATGCGTCGGCACATGGCGAGCCCGATGCCCGAACCCTCGATGGATGTGTCGGTCGCCGCGCGTGTGAGGAAGCCGAAGATCCGCTCGTGCTGGTCTTCGGGGATGCCCACGCCGTTGTCGCGGAAGCGCACCTCGAGGCCCGAGCCGGTGGGGGGGGCGGTCGCGGTGCTGACATGGATGTTGGGCTGCTCGTCGCCGGCGTACTTGATGGCGTTCTCGATCAGGTTCTGGAAGATAACGCGCAGGCCGACCTCGTCGCCCAGGACCGCTGGCAGGGGCTCGCACTCGAGGCGGGCGCCGCTGGTGTCGATGAGGTGCGTGAGCGCAGCGCACGCCTGCTTGAAGCAGGCGTCGAGCTCGACGCGGTCGCCGGGCGTCTGCTTGAACCCGAGCGCGGCGTAGCGCAGCAGGTGCTTGAGCACTTCCTCGATCTGCTCCTGTCCCTCCTCCACCAGCTTGAGCGCCCGCTGGAGCTTCTCGTCGGCGTTGACACGCTCGCGGGCCATGGACGAGCCCATGGTTACCAGCGCGAGCGGGTTGCGGACTTCGTGGGCGACGACGCGCGCAAAGCCGCGGAGCTCGTAGTTGCGGCGTTCGAGCAGCTCGTTGGCCTGCTTGAGCTTCTTCTCCCGGCTGCGCACGTACGCGCTCACGCTCGTGGTCACCGCGTCGTCGAACACCTCGCCGATGCGCATCGCGATCGACTCGTCGAGCTCGAGCTCTGTTTGCAGTTTGAAGACGAGCACGCGCCGGAGCATGAGAAAGTCTCGGGCGAGACTCTCAACGTGCCACTCGAGCTCCTCGCGCTGGTCGGCGTGCGCGAGCGCGAACGAGTCGGGGATGCGCACGTCGCCGTCGGTGAGGCATGAAGCGAAGGCGTTGAGAAACTCCGGCAACTTGTTGCGCAGCACGCTGTCGCTCGAAGCGTCGGCCATGGGCTGGTGACGCTTGGCGAGTTCGAGCCAGGCCTCGAAGATCGAATCTGTGTTGCCACGGATAAACGAGGCAATCTTCATCAACGCATCCGTCGGCAGCGGCGAAGACGCTTGACCCATGTCACACCTCCTCCAGCATGGCAAAACCCACGCAACCGCGGGTGAGATCGGGGCCCCGGATGCTAACCCATGCCCAGAGATTCGGGAATACCGACCGTGAGTTTTCATGCGTTTTTCGGCGGACCGGGCTGGAGGATCGTCGGAAAGGATGGGCTCAGTTGAAGTGGAAGTGGCATACGTCCCCATCCCGCATGACGTATTCCTTGCCCTCCATACGCATGCGCCCGGCCTCTTTGATGGCCTTCTCGCTGCCGAGTTCGTCCAGGTCGTCCACGGAGTAGACCTCGGCACGGATGAAGCCGCGTTCGAAGTCGCTGTGGATCGCGCCCGCGGCCTGGGGGGCCTTGCACCCCAGCGGGATCGTCCAGGCGCGGATCTCCTTTTCGCCGGCGGTGAAGAACTCGTGCAGGCCCAGCAGGCGGTGCAGCGCGCGGGCGACCGCGTCCAGCGCCGGCTCCTCGAGGCCCAGGTCGCCGAGCATCTCGCGCGTGTCAGCGTCGTCGAGATCGGCCAGTTCCGCCTCGATCTTTGCGCAGACGGGCACGCACTCCATGCCCAGGCTCCTGGCATAGTCGCGCACCGCGGTGGCGTGCGGGCCCTCGCCGCGGACGTCGTCCTCGTCGACGTTGGCGATGTAGAGCGTGCGCTTGGCGGTGATGAAGCCGAAGCCCTTGAGCGCGCGCCGCTCGTCGCGGTCCTCGAACGCGCCGCCCGCGATGAGCGTGCGGATGGGCCTGCCCTCGTTGAGCACGGGCTCGACCTGGTTCAGGACGCTGAGGCGGGCGATGGCGTCGGCGTCCTTGCCCTTGGCGGCGCGCACGGCCTTGTCCCTGGCGTTCTCGACCGTCTGCATGTCGGCGAGGATGAGCTCGGTCTCGATCGTCTCGATATCGCGGATGGGATCGACGCTGCCCTCGACGTGCGTGATGTCTTCCCCGCCCGGGGCCTTCTCGAAACACCGGACGACGTGGGCGATCGCGTCGACCTCGCGGATGTGCGAGAGGAACTTGTTGCCTAGGCCCTCGCCCTCGGAAGCGCCCTTGACGATGCCCGCGATGTCCACGAGCCGCAGCGCCGCAGGGATGACCTTCTGCGTCTTGATGTGTTTCTGAATGCGATCGAGCCGGGCGTCGGGGATGGTGACGACGCCGACGTTGGGCTCGATGGTCGCAAAGGGGTAGTTGGCCGCGAGCGCACCGGCGGCGGTGAGGGCGTTGAAGAGGGTGCTCTTGCCGACGTTGGGCAGACCGACAATTCCGGCGTCCATGGAAAGCTCCGGGGGAGGAAACGAGGGTCGCGATGGTAGCGGGCGGAGCCCGGAGCGAGCACCGGGCGCGAGCCCGGTGGCGGTGGCACTCGCGCAGACTCATGCTCCACCGGGCTCGCGCCCGGCGCTGGTTGGGTCACGTGCTCAGGGGCGCCCAGCGGTCTTTCTGTTGGATCGCCTCCCGGAGCATCGTCATATACGCGCTCGAACTCACCTCGAACGCCCCGAAGCGGGCAACGTGTCCGGTGACCATCTGTGTGTCAAAGAGGGTGTAACCCAGCCGGCGCAGGTGGCGGCAGAGGGTGACAAGGGCGGCTTTGCTCGCGTCGGTGCCGTCGAGGGGGTGGCGTGAGCCGTCGTCGAGGCGTGGACGTGGGCGGGCGTACATGCTCTCGCCGAAGAAGGCGGCTCCGATGGTGACGCCGTAGATCCCGCCGACGGGCTCGAGTGCGCCGGTCTGCGGGTCGGGCAGGCAAGCCTCGAGGCAGTGGGCGTGCCCGACTCGAAAGGCGGCTTCGTACCAGGTGATGAGGTCCTCGGAGATCCATCGGCCGTCGAGCACGCTGCGCGGCGCGGCGCAGCGGCGCATGACGCCGGCGAAGTCCTCGTCCATCCGGTAAACGAACCCGCGGTTACGCATGGCCTTGCGGAGCGATCGGCTGACGTGGAGGCTGGGCTGGTCGTCTTCGGCCGAATCTTCGATGAGCGGCAGAACGCCGCGGGGGTCGGCGGCGAACAGCTCGATGGCGCCGGTGGGTTCGTCGGCCATGGGGAAGAGCCCGCGCGCGTAGAGCGTGAGCAGGGCGTCGGCCGCCGCGTCTCCGGTGCGCCTGGGCGCCGCGGGGTTGGCCCGTGAGCGAGTCATGGGGTGACGCTAGGCGTCAGCCCGCCGATTCCACAGCTTCGAGTATGAGATGGATGACGACCTGGTGGGCTTCCTGTATGCGCTCGGTCGCGTCGGAGGCGATGACGAGGGGGACGTCGCACGCCGCCGCGCAGGCCCCACCGGTCTTCCCCAAAAGGCCCACCGTGCGTCCACCGCCCGCCCGCGCTGCCTCCAGCGCCCGCAGCACGTTCGGGCTGTTCCCGCTGGTGGAGAACCCCACCAGCACATCGCCCGGCTTGACAAGGGCCTGCGCCTGGCGAGCGAAGACGGCGTCGTAGCCGAAGTCGTTGGCGATGCAGGTGAGCGCTGTGGCATCGGCGTTGAGGCAGACCGCGCGGTAGGGCGGGCGGTCGCGCTTGTAGCGGCCGATGAGCTCCTCGGCCAGATGCAGCGCCTCGGCGGCCGAGCCGCCGTTCCCGCAGGTATAGAGGGTCGCGCCGTCTGCCAGCGCGGTGCGGACCTCGTGGACGATGCGCAGAATGTCCGGGGCCTGGTCGGCGAGAGAGGCGATGACGCGCGCCGCGTCGTCGGCGACCGCCCGCACCGTTTCTTCGGAGAAGCCTTCTGCGTCACGCATCAAGTCAGTGTCGCCCGCGTGGCGCGCGCGCACAACCCGCACGCCCCGGGGGGCGGAAGATGTGCTCGGTGCATGGCTACAATCACCCCTTCGGCACCGAGCGAACCACTCGGCGCGACAACTCGGACGACCTCGCCCGCCCGCATGAGTGTGTGGGCATGCGTGAGGGGGAGTAGCTCAGTTGGCAGAGCATCGGCCTTTTAAGCCGCGGGTCCAGGGTTCGAGTCCCTGCTCCCCCATTGGAACTCGGGCCCGGAGGCCTCGGCGCCGCCTCGCGGGCGTGGGAACGCGAGTGCAATCAGCCATGACAGAGATGCTTCACACACCAGGGTCCGGCTCGGGCGTTGACCGAACGACGGAGCGGGGGCGCGCCGCGTGATCCCGCCGACGCTTGAAGCCTCAACGTCGACGCGCGCCGTCCACGTGCTCGTCGTGCACGCCGCCTGGTCCGACGACGCGCTGCACATCTGGGCCGAGCACCATCCCCGGAGCGACGGTCCTGCGCCGGCGGGCGACGACGCGCACCCCTTCGCCGCCGACGCCGCGACCGTCGGCGCGGTCTGCGCCCTGTCGGGCGACGCGCGCCACCTGGCGATGCGGCTGCCCACCGGTAGCACGGCCCCCATCCCGAGCCCCCGCCTGGCCCACTGGCTCGGCGAGACCGGAGAGGAAGGCGTCAACGCCCGGCTCGAACGGTGGCGCGTGCCGACGCTTGCGATCGCGCCCGACGATGTGGAAGACGCGCTCGCCCGCATCGAAGAGCGCTGCGACAAGACGGAGTCGCACCGCGTCGATGAAGCCGCGGCTCACGAGTCCGAAGCGGCGACGCACGTCTCGGCCGGCGCTTCGCTTCGTTTCTTCGCGACCGCCGCCCGCTTCGCCAAGGCGCTGCGGGCGGAGCAGCGCGTCGTGCCGTCGCTGATGCATTCGCTGGACGGCCCGCTCGCCGGCGCGTGGGAGCCGTGGCTGAGCGACAAGTCCATCGCGCCGCGTGCGGCCGAGTTGTTGCGCGCCATGCCGCCCGCCGCCCGGTCGGTCGACGATGAGTTCAGCCACGAGCCGGCAGCCGTGCTGCGCGCATACCTGGAAGCGATCACCGACGCGGGTTGCCGGCGGGCGCTGCGGGCCCAGCAGATGGAAGAGGCGATCGAGGACAAGCCCGCCGACGCCGACCCCCACGTTGGCTGGTTGACCGGCCTGCTCGGGACGCGGCGTGATGTGGTCGCGGCCGACGACGCCGTCTCGGGCATGGTGCGGTCGGTGCGCCGCTGGATCGGCGGTCTGGACGAGCGCGGCGTCAGCGTCGACTGGCGCCTGCTGTTGATCGTGGAGGAACCGCTGCTGCCGGTGGAACTGCCGGACTTCGCCTCGCCCGGCGACGATGCGTCGTGGCGTCTGCGCTTCCTGCTCCAGTCGGCCGAGAACGAAGAGATCGTCGTTGACGCCGAGGACGTCTGGACGCTGCGGGGCGAGACGGCTTCGGTCGAGGGGCACCGCATCGACAAGCCGCAGGAACTGCTGCTTGCGGAGCTGGGACGGGCGAGCCGCATCTTCCCCAAGCTCGAACACGCGCTGAGCGACTCGGCGCCGACAGACCTCGCACTGACGACGCGCGAGGCGTACGAGTTCCTGCGCGAGATCGGCCCGCTGCTGCGTGAGCAGGGTGTGGGCGTCAAGACGCCCGACTGGTGGGATACGCCCAGCGCGCGACTCGGCGCACGCCTGCAACTGTTCGACGCGCCGCCCACGGACGCCAGCGGCTCGGGACCCAGCCCCACCAACGCCGCCGAAGCGCGCCTCGGGCTCAACGCGCTGGTGGGCTACGAATGGTCGCTGGCGGTGGGCGACACGCCGATCACGATGGAGGACTTTCAGCGTCTCGCGGAGCAGCGGGCGCCGCTGGTGCAGATCGGGGGCAAGTGGGTCGAGATCCGCCAGGAAGACATCGCCCACGCCGTCAAGTTCATCAACGACAACCCCGGCGGCTCGATGCGCTTCGGCGAGGCGCTGCGCATGGCCTACGCCTATGACCTCGGCTCGACGGGCGTGCCGGTCGTCGGCATCGACGCCAGCGGCTGGGTCTCCGCCCTGCTGGGGCAGGACACCGCCGACGGCGCGACGTTCAAGATCCTCGAGCCCCCCGAAGGTTTCCAGGGCGAGCTGCGCCCGTATCAGGTCAAGGGCATGAGCTGGATGGCCTTCCTCGATCGCCTCGGGTTGGGCCCGTGCCTTGCCGACGACATGGGCCTGGGCAAGACGATCCAGCAGCTCGCGCTGCTCCAGCACGAGAAGAACGAAGCCGAGGCCGCGGGCACGGTGACCGGCCCGACGCTCATCGTCGTGCCCATGTCGATCGTCGGGAACTGGATGCGCGAAGCCGCCAAGTTCGCGCCGGGGCTCAAGGTGATGATCCATCACGGGGTGGATCGCAAGACGGGCGACGAGTTCATCGAAGCGGCCTTGAGCACCGACCTGATCATCACCACCTACGCGTTGGCCAACCGCGACCGCGATCTGCTCGACCGTGTGCCTTGGGCGAGGCTCGTGCTCGACGAAGCGCAGAACATCAAGAACCCCTCGGCCAAGCAGAGCCAGGCGGTGCGCAGCCTCGAGGCGCCGCGGCGGATCGCCCTCACCGGCACGCCGCTCGAGAACCGCCTGTCCGAGCTGTGGTCGATCATGGACTTCTGCAATCCCGGCTTCCTCGGCTCGGCGGGCGAGTTCCGGCGTTCGTTCGGCGTGCCCATCGAACGCCACCGCGACAAGCAGAAAGCCAACCGCCTCCGTCAGCTCGTCCGCCCGTTCATCCTGCGCCGCCTCAAAACCGACCCGCTGGTCATCTCCGACCTGCCCGACAAGCTCGAGACGCGCGAGTTCTGCCGCCTGACCTCGGAGCAGGCGACGCTCTACGAGTCCGCGGTCAAGACGATGCTCAGCGAAGTGGACCGCTCGGAGGGCATCCGCCGGCGAGGCGTCGTGCTCACCGCCCTCATCCGCCTCAAGCAAATCTGCAACCACCCCGAGCTCGTGCTGCGCGCCCAAGGCTCGGACAAGTCCGTCCCCGGCACGCCCGCGGCCTCGCGCTCGGGCAAGTGCATCCGCCTGCTCGAACTGCTCGACGAGGTGGTCGCCTCGGGCGAGTCGGCGCTCGTCTTCACGCAGTTCCGCCAGATGGGTCACCTGCTCTCGGCCATGCTGCGCCAGGCGCTCGACCGCGAGGTGCTCTTCCTGCATGGGGGCACGCCTCAAGCCCAGCGCGAAAAGCTCGTCGAGCGTTTCCAGAAGGGCGACGGCTCGTGCCCCGTCTTCCTGCTCTCGCTCAAGGCGGGCGGCGTGGGCCTGAACCTCACCGCGGCGAGCCACGTCTTCCACTTCGACCGCTGGTGGAACCCGGCGGTCGAGAACCAGGCGACCGACCGCGCCTTCCGCATCGGGCAGACCAAGACGGTCAACGTCCACAAGTTCGTCGTCTCGGGAACGCTCGAGGAACGCATCGACCAGATGATCGAGAGCAAGATCGCGCTGGCCGAGGATGTCATCGGCTCCGGCGAGGACTGGCTCACCGAGCTCAGCTCCGACCAGCTCGCCGACGTGTTGCGCCTCCGTCCCGATGCGCTGGGCGACGGGGAGGAGGGCTGACCGATGGAAGGCCAGTACCAACGCCGCCCGTCTCAGCAGGCCGAGCGCCCGCGACGCGTGCGCGCGGGCCGCAGGCTCGCGACGAACGACTGGCCGGGCCGCCTCGGCTGGGCGGGCCTCACCTGGCTCAACGCCATCCGGGGCCTCGCGACCGAACGCGCCTGGACCGAAGGCCTCGATTACGCCGAGCGTGGCCAGACGCGACGCCTCGAACCCTTCGTCGGCGGCGCGACGGCGTCCGTGCAGGGGCGTCGCTACCGCGCATACGAGATCACGATGCGCGTCGAGCCCTTCTCGCACGACCAGTGGGACGCCATCGTCAAGACGATGGTCAAGCGCTCGCTCTTCACCGCCCGACTGCTCACCGGGGAGGTGCCCAGCACCATCGAGGAAGACGTCTTCAGCGGCCTCTCGCTCGGGCTCATCCCCCGCAGCCTGAGCGAGGTCACCAGCACCTGCGACTGCGCCGAGGACGACCCCTGGTGCAAGCACGCCTGCTGCGCCGCCATGCTCCTCGCCGAGGACATCGACGACAAGCCCTTCCTCCTCTTTGGCCTGCGCGGCATGGACGGCGACGACCTGCTCGAACGCCTCCACCAGCGCCGCGAACTCGAATCGCGATCGACCGGCCAGTCGGCCTCGGCGCTGCGCCAGCCCTTCCCCGGTGACGAGCAGCCCGCGTTGCCGCTCGAGCTGTGCCTCGACGACTTCTGGGAGGCCCCGCCGACGCTCGACGACTTCGAGACCGTGCCGCACAAGCCGCAGGTGAACCACGCGCTGCTGCGCCGCCTCGGCCCGAGCCCCTTCCAAGAAGGACGTTTCCCGCTCGTGGGCCTGCTCGCGACGTGCTACGACACGATCAGCGCCAGCGCGCTGAATGAGTCCGATGCCGACACGCCCGAGCCCAGCACCAACGGCCAGACGCCGACCGCCCCCGAAGCGTCCTCGGCTCGAGCGCCGGACGCCGAACCCGATGCCGATTCCGGCCCCAAACTCTCGGCCTCGCAGCGCATGCTCCAGCAGAAGCTCAAAGCCCGCGCGAAAGCCAAGCCCAAGGCGAAGTGAGGGCGGACGCCGTGCGTCGGCTCGGTTGAGATGAAAGCGTCGGACCGACCTTCGTCGAGCCGACGCGAGGAGAGAGAAGATTGCCGGTGCGACTCGGGTGCGTCGTTAAGCGCGACGCTTGCGACGCAGCCCAGCAAGGCCCGCGACGAACGCCAAGCCCGCGGCCCCCGGCGCGGGCACCGCGGTGTC
Source organism: uncultured Phycisphaeraceae bacterium (assembly GCA_964440605.1). Lineage (GTDB taxonomy): Bacteria > Planctomycetota > Phycisphaerae > Phycisphaerales > UBA1924 > CAYTSW01. The sequence continues at coordinate 23,533 of CAYTSW010000030.1, forward strand.
GGCGTCCTGCTCGAATCGGATGAAGTACCCATCATCCATCAGGAAGGGCACCTGCTCGAAGGTCACCTCCAGCGTCGCGAAGACATCTTCAAAGAAGCCCGGCCCGTCGTTCGGGTTGTCGGCCGGGTTGCGGTAGAGCGGGTCGGCGACGCTGAAATCGAGTGCGGGTGAGTTGTCGAGGACCAGGAAGTCCAGCCCGGTCGAGGTGCCGGGTGTCCGCTCTTCTCCAACGAAGCGGTCGAACACCACGCCTTGGCCGTCGATCGAGTTGTCGAACTCCAACAGCAGCGACACGATCGGCGGCGCGCCGAAGCCGCCCGGGATCGGGTTGACGTCGAGCTGCCACGGATTGCTGGCCGTGTCGCCCGCCTGGGTCACCGACCAGAACGAGCCGATCGCCTCGCCGCCTTCGGGCACGCCGCTGAGCTGCCAGGTCCGTTGCTCGACGATGGGTGCGCCGGTAGGCGAGAGGAACGTCGCGGTGACGCGCATGCGATCGGCCATGTCGGATCCGGTCACCTCGAAGCTCGTGATGTTCGGCGTGAGGACAGGGCTGCTCAGGTCAGTGTCCGGAACCTCGGTCAGCATCGTGGCGTGGGCCGCGCCGGCGGACGCCATGAGCGCAACGACAGTCATCTGCAGACGAAACATCGGTCTGCTCCTTCTCGATGTGGGCGGGTTGATGTTGAGCACCGAGCGGGCAACGACCCTGTGCCGTCCGCCCCGCCCGACGCTCGCGACCGCATACTCACGGCCGCGTCACGTCTCTAGGCGATAGCCGCCGCGACCGGTCACGCGATCGACGTAACGTTCTTACAGGTTCGTTGTTCCGCGGGCGGGTGCTCGACGTGGCCAGGCTCAACGACACCGGGCTCAACGCCACCGGGCTCGCGCCCGGCGCCCTTCATCTCCTCTTCCTCTCCCCGACTCTCCCGCTCTCCGTTGGCTCCGTCCCCTCCGATTCTCCATGTACTTGTCTTGA
>CAYTSW010000031.1:0-24315 GCA_964440605.1 uncultured Phycisphaeraceae bacterium
ACGGCGCGGGCGACGAGGCCGTTGAAGGCGCCGGGGATGCCGAGGGGGGTGGTGGACTGGATGGCGTTGCGGAGGGATGGCCGCGTGTCACTCACCGCTCCACCACCATCGCCACCGCGTTCCCCCCGCCCAGGCACAGCGCCGCGACGCCCTTCTTCGCGTCCACGCGCTTCATCTGGTACAGGAGGGTCGTCAGGACGCGGGCGCCCGAGCAGCCGATGGGGTGGCCCAGGGCGACCGCGCCGCCGCAGATGTTCACCTTCTCCATCGGGATGTCGCTGGCCCGCACGTTCTGGAGCACCTGGGCGGCAAACGCCTCGTTAAGCTCGAAGAGGTCGATGTCGCTCACCTTCAGGCCCGCCTTCTCCAGCACCGCGGGGACCGCGAGGGAGGGGGCGGTGAAGATGTCGCGCGGGGCGACGCCCGAGGTGTGGTAGGCGATGATCTTGGCCATCGGCTCGACGCTTATCTCCTCGGCGGCCTTGAGGCTCGAGACGATGCAGGCCGCGGCTCCGTCGGAGATCTGCGAAGCGTTGCCGGCGGTGACCGAGCCGTCCTTGTTGAAGGCGGGGCGGAGCTTGGCGAGGCCGTCGGCGTTGGTCTCGGGGCGGATGCCCTCGTCGGCGGCCAGGCCGTCGCCCTTGCGCTGGTTGCACTGCTCAGCGCTGAGCTTGACGAGCTCGGGCGCGAAGTGGCCCTCCTTCGTCGCCTCGGCGGCGAGGCGGTGCGAGCGGGCGGCGAAGGCGTCCTGGTCTTCGCGGGAGATGTCGTGCTTGCTGGCGACGTAGTCCGCCGAGTCGCCCATCATGCAGGTCTCGAAGGCGCAGCGGAGGCCGTCGTAGGCCATGTGGTCTTCGAGGGCGCCGGGACCGAACTTCACGCCGGCGCGGACGTGGGCGAAGTGCGGGGCGCGGGTCATGCTCTCGATGCCGCCGGCGACGACGACCTGGTTGTCGCCCGCTTTGATGGACTGGGCGGCCATCATGACGGACTGGAGCCCCGAGCCGCAGACCTTGTTGATGGTCTGGGCGGACATGGTGTCGGGGAGGCCGGCCTTGAGGGCGGACTGGCGGGCGGGGTTCTGCCCGAGCCCGGCCTGGAGGACGCAGCCCATGATGACCTCGTTGACGCGCTCGGTCGCGGCGGGGATCTCCTTGAGGAGCGTCTCGATGACGTAGCCGCCGAGGGCGGGCGAGTCGACGCCCGAAAGCGAGCCGAGGAAGCGGCCGATGGGGGTGCGCTTGGCGTTAAGGATGACGGGCGTCGTATCGGCGTTGGCCATCGGAGAGACCTCTCGGTTGACGGTGTGTGTTCGGGTAAGCAGGCCGCGTGCGGCGTGGGTGAGAGTTTAGACGGCGGGATCGCATGGGGGCGCAGCGTGGCACTGACCCGGCTTTGTGGGTCAGTGTTTGAGTCGGCCCGACTCCCGGGTGGCACCGGCGGCTTGCCAACAGGTGCTGGGCGCGGAGAGCGGACACGGGCGAACAAGCCGCCCGCGGCACCCGAGTGTGTTGAGGGCCGGACACGGGCGGGCAAGCCGCCCGTGGCACCCGTACACCCTTGGGAGTCGTTGCGCCATAGTCTCGCTTATGGCTTCTCCCGCAGAACGTCCTCCTAGCGACCCGCCGGAAGTCGGCACGCAGGTGCTCGACGCGTTCGACGGCGTGGGCGAACTCGCGACTCAGGTGCCGGTGATGCAGTACCTCGCGACGCTGCTCGTCGGGACCCTCATCTACGCCTTCGTGCTCTTCGTCATCCCGTGGGTGTTTCGCAAGAAGACCGGCTTTGTGCGCATGCTCCGGCGGATGCGGGTGGCGGGGATGGTGCTCGTGCTGCTGCTGGTGGCGCGGATCGTCGGGCTCGACTGGATGACGCCCGAGGTGTCGCCCGCAGTGATCGAGGGGGCCGAGCGGTGGCTGACGGTGCTGATCATCGGCGCGCTGGCGTGGACGCTGATCATGCTGGTGACGGGGCTGGACGACCTGCTGCTGTCGCGGCACCGCGTCGACGTCGCGGACAACCACCGCGCGCGGCGGGTGCACACGCAGACCAAGGTGCTTGTGCGCACGCTGGTGGTGATCATCGCGATCGTCGCCGGCGCCTGGGCGCTGATGACCTTCCCCGACGCGCAGAAGGTCGGGCTGAGCCTGCTGACTTCGGCGGGCGTGTTCGGGCTGATCATCGGCCTGGCGGCGCGGCCGACGGTGGAGAACCTGCTGGCGGGCCTGCAGATCGCCTTCACGGGCGTGATCAACCTCGATGACGTGGTGATCGTGGAGGGCGAATGGGGCTGGATCGAGGAGATCCGCGCGACGTATGTGGTGGTGAAGATCTGGGACCAGCGCCGGCTCGTCGTCCCGCTGCACTACTTCATCCAGCAGCCGTTCCAGAACTGGACGCGGCGGACGGCCGACCTGTTGGGGACGGTCTTCCTCAAGTGCGACTACACGGTGAATGTGGACCGCGTGCGGGCTGAGCTGAAGCGGCTGGTCGAGCGGAGCGACCTCTGGGACACGCGTGTCGCGATCGTGCAGGTGACCGACGCGAGCGAGAAGACTGTGGAGCTGCGCGCGCTGGTGAGCGCTTCGAGCAGCCCGCGGCTGTGGGACCTGCGGGTGTACGTGCGCGAGGGGCTGATCCAGCACCTGCAGCGCGAGCAGCCCGGCGCGTTGCCGCAGTTCCGCGCGCACGTGCGCGAATCTCAGGAGGCCGACGAGACGAAGCGACCGGCCGAAGCGCCGCATTCGGAGCGGCTGACGGCTCCGGAGAGCAACCCGGAGACGTCGCTGGACGCGCAGTTGCAGGCCGAGCGTGAGGCGGAGCTGCAACAATCCGACGTGCCGCCGGCGTCGGCGGCGGACGACCCGGCGCGAGGGAGCCGACCGTGAGCGAGACATCCGTGGGGACGGAGAGGCCGAACGCAGGCCAGCCGCGCGTCGCGGGACCGCTGATTCGGGTGTGGCTGGCGATCGAGCTGGTGGGGCTGTACTGGGTGGGGCCAGTGTTCATCGACTTCACGGACCGCACGCAGGGGCGGTTGCTGATGCCGGGCTTGTTGGCGGTCGCGGCGTTGCTCTTCGCGGTGCTCTGGTTCGACCGGCGCTTCGATCGGCGGTCGCTGTGGAACCTGCGTGGGTTTCGTGCGGAAGCGGGGCGCATCTGCGGCACCGCGGTCATCGCCTTCGGCATCATGCTGGCGCTTGCGTGGTGGGTGAGCGAGCAGGCTTGGGCGCCGATGCGTGACGGCGAGGTGGCGATCGAGCCGCTGGCGCTGTTGCAGCGCGCGCCGATCGTCGTGCTGGCGATCTGTGTGCTGTATCCGTTGCTATCGGTGTATCCGCAGGAGATCATCCTGCGGACGTTCTTCTTCCACCGCTACGGCCCGCTGTTCGGGCGGACATGGATCACGGTCATCGGCAGCGCGCTGACGTTCGCCTGGGTCCACATGATCTTCGTCGCCGACAAGGGCGACCCGCTGCAATGGATCCCGGTCTACCTGTGCATCCCGGCGGGGCTGCTGTTCGGGTACACGTACGCGAAGACGAAGAGCACGATCGCCAGCGGCTTCGAGCACGCGCTGGTAGGCGACTTCATGTGGATCGCGGGGCTGGGGTGGTTCTTCTTCGCGGGCGGGGCGGTGGCGAACGGGGGGTGAGGCCTCTTTCGCTGTCTCTGGTGGGACGGGCTTCCAGCCCGTCGGGTCTGCCAACTGCCAGCCGGTCTCCACTAGACTCCCTCCCCCACTGGCCCCACCAGCCTCCCGAGGAGCCCCCGATGACCGCCACCGCGTCCGACGCGTATACCCATCTCCCCGCCGACTCCAACCAGGCGCTCGGCATCGCCCACTACGCCATCGACTTCGTCAAGGGCGGGCTCGGCTCCGGGCCGTCGCAGGCCGTCAAGCAGCGGACCGAGCTGTTCCACACCGACTCGGTGTTCTGCGGCATCTCGGCACTGGCGCTGGGCACCAACGCGCCGACCGTCCTGCGCGAGGAGGCGCTCGACTACCCGGCGCACTCGGGCGAGAAGGGCGCGACCGTCTTCGGGCGCGACGAGCGCGTCAAGAGCGAGAAGGCCATCGTCGCCAACTGCGCCGCGGTGCGCGAGTGGGACTCCAACGGCACCAACTTCGGCTACAACCCGCAGCGCAACCACACCGCCGGCGAGTTCGGGCACAACGACTTCTATCCGGTCGCCGTCGCGGCGTGCCAGGAGCTCGGCTTGGGCGGCGACGTGGCGCTGCGGGCGATGATCGCGCACGACGAGATCCGCGGGCGGCTGGCCGAGGTCTTCAGCCTCAAGACGTACAAGATCGACCACGTGGTCCACGGCGCAATCGCCTCGGCCGCGGTTTATGGCGCGCTCTACGCGATGGCGGGCCAGGCGACGGTCGAGCAGATCGAGTCGGCGATCGGCATGACCGTCGCCCACTACATCCCCTGGCGGGCCATCCGCGCGGGCAAGCAGCTCTCGGACTCCAAAGGCTCGTCGGCCGCGCTCAGCACCGAAGCCGCGGTGCTGAGCATGAAGCGTTCGATGCGCGGCTTCGTCGGCCCGCGCGACGTCTTCCGCAACCCCGAAGCCATCTTCCGCTTCTTCGAGCCCACCACCAGCGGCGACCAGCGCTGGACCGAGCTTGCGCCCGCGCCCTTCGAGCTGTATCTCGCGCACTCGGGCGATGACTTTGCCGTCATGGGGATGCACTTCAAGCTGGGGCTGTACGAGCACCAGTCGGCCGGCGCGTTGCAGGGCATCATTGACCTCGTCGCCAAGCACCCGGAACTGCTCGATGACCCCTCGGGCGCGAACATCAAGGGAGTGACCATCACGGCGTACGAGCCGGCGTTCGGGATCATCGGCAACCCCGCCAAGAAGGACCCGCGCACGCGCCAGTCGGCCGACCACTCGATGGCTTACATCGTCTCCACGCTCGTGCGCAAGGCGCTGGAGCACGTGCGCGACCACGACGCGCTCGACACCTCGGGCGGCGCCCACGACGCCGTCTGGAAGGCGCTCATGCTCGAGCCCTACGACTACAAGGTCGACGAGACCGCCATCTTCCACCCCGTTGCGCGCGAGCTGATGAACAAGATCGACTTCCGCCACGGCGGCGCGGAGTACGACGCCAAGTATCCCGACGGCATCCCCACCAGCCTGACCATCCACACCGCCTCGGGGCAGGACCTCGACTCGGGACTGGTCATGTACCCCGGCGGGCACGCGCGGAATACCACGGCGGACCTCGAGCGCATTCTCGACCACAAGTTCCGCCTGCTCGGCGCGCTAGCCGTCGATGACCCCCAGGGAGCGATCGACCAGCTCGCGAACCTCGAAGGCAAGTCGGCGGAGGACGTGCAGCGGCTATACCGCTTCGACATCCTCGACCGCGGTCGGTTCGAGTAACACGCGACGCGCCCGGCGCGCGCAAGAACCCACCGGCCGGTCCGACGAGCCCTCGGGAGAGACGGGCTGGCCGAACGGGCCGGTGGATCCTGACAGAGGAGTGTTTCTTTCCGCCTGCCCTGCGTGTAGGCCGGGTGTCGATCAGCGGCGGCGCCTGGTCGCGAGGAGGCCCGAGAGGGCGAGGAGTCCGGCGGCGCCGGGGGTGGGCACGAAGACGGTCGTGGTGTCGAAGCCGCTGCCATCGAACCAGCCTTCGCCGCCGGCGGGGAGGTTGTCGATCGAACCGTCGGCGTTGTACGAGGGGTTGAAGTTGCGGTAGGGGTGCATCCAGAGGCCGAGCTGTTCTTCGAAGCCGATGCCGTACCACGGGTCGGTGGCGTCGGGGTACATCGGGTTGTGGTTGTTGATGGTGGACGCGTCGATGCTGAAGGCGATGGTGCGCGAGCCGTCGGAGTTGTCGGTGAGCGCGACGCTGGAGACCCAGCTCTGATCGTTGACGCCGTGGATGAGGTCGGGCGTCTGGTTGCCCGAGGTGTTGCCGTCGCCGTCGCGGTAGCTGGTGCGGGTGTTCTTGCCGTTGTAGGCGTAGGCGGAGATGAGTGGGTTGGCGGCGTCGCTTGCGTCGACGTAGAGCAGGGCGAGCTCGCCGGCGTGGCCCTTGGGGTTGGGCCCGTTGTTGACGGCGAGCGTCATGCCCGAGGTCACCTGGTTCGAGAAGGTGACGGACCAGGTGAAGTCGTTGCTGACGGTGTTGAAGACGGCGTCGACGTTCTGGAGGTGGCCCCCGTTGTCGTTGATGCCGTAGGAGCCCGGATCGCCTCGTTCCCAGCTCCAGGCGTAGACAGAGCCGTTGGCGGAAGCGGCGGCGCCGAGCGAGGCGCCGATGGTGAACGCGGTAAGCGTGGTGCGGATCATGTTTCTCTCCCCTGTGTCCGAGTCGTGTGTTTCAGGAGCGGCGGTGCGAGCCGCTGGGGAGAGGCAGTGCAGGAGGCGTGCCAAGGCGGGGCGGTCGATCGCGACGGTGATCCGCGGGCCGATTACCGGATCAGCGTTGGTGATGGGTGGAGGTGTTGCCTGAACACGACGCGGGATGTGGTGCGGGGGCAACGGCGCGAACCGGAGGGCAGGAGCACAGACCTCGCGGGGCCGCGGTCAGTGGCACCCTGCGTACAGAGCCGGGTCAGTGGCGTGCGACGTCACTGCGCTTTCAGTTGATCCAAGGGCGACCGCCGGTGAGTTCTCGGATCTCGTTCTCGGTGCCGACGCGGAGGAAGTAGACGACGTAGCGCCACGTGTCGCGTGTGACGACGACGGGGACGTAGACGGTTTCGGAGCCGGTAACGCTGCCAAAGTCGTCGCGGCCCCTCCCGCGACGGAAGCGGAAGTCGGAGAAGTAGGCGGTCTGCGGGGCGTACTCGATGGTGTCGCGCGGGCCGATGAAGACCTCTGCGACAACGGCGTAGTCGGCGCCGGTCTCAGCGGCGAACACGCGCAGGCGCGGATCGAAGAGGTCGAGCCCGCCCGCGGCGGTGATGTCGCTGGTGCCCAACAGCGCGACGTTCTCTGCCGGCGCGTCGACGCGCAGGGCGGCGAGGAAGCGTTCCTGTTCTTCGAGGAGCATCTGGCGCGACCACTCGTCGAGCGGCGTGTCGCGGGCGATGCGGCGCTCGTACGCCGCATCGCGGTACTCCGCCAGACGTTCCCACTCCACGGGGCGCACGACAGCGGTTTCGCGCGGCGGGACGTCGGCATCGCGCAGCGGCGGGACGGGCCGGTAGGCCTCCTGCCACGGTGACGAGCATCCCGACAGCACGCCCCCGACCATCGCCACGACTATCACTCGTGCGCTTTGGTTCATGGCGAAAGGATATGCGGGCATTGGGCGGGTCTCCGGTACAGTGGCGGCGTCCCGACCGCACGCCGCCGGAGCGGCGCTGGGACCACCCGCACGAGCGACCGAGATGCCCGCGACACCGACCGTTCCGCACGCCCCTTCGATGCTCGTGGCGCGGTCGATCGACGACGAGGTCGCGCACGAGATCATCGAGTTCCTCATCGAGTTGACGCGTGCGCTCCACGCCTCGGGCACGCCGGCGCACCGGCTGGAGGAAGCGGTCGAAGCGTGCGCGCGCACGCTGGGTATGCCGGGGCAGTGCCTCGCCTCGCCCGGGGCGGCGCGGCTGGCGTTCGGGCGAGGGGCCAGGCAACGGCTGGCGATCGTGCGCGTGCCCGAAGCCCGCGTGCATCTCGAACGTCTGGTCGAGGCGGACATCATCGCCGACCGTGTCGCCTCCGGGGAGCTGCACCCGCACGAAGGGCTGCGCGAGCTGGACATGCTGGTGATGCGCACGGAGCGATATCCGCAGTGGCTCGTCGCGATCGGGTACGGCGTCGTCGGGGCAGCGGCGGCGCGTCTCTTCGGCGGGGGCGTCGCAGACACCGTTCTGGCGTCGGCCATCGGCGTGCTCACGGGTGTGGTCGTCCTCGCCGCCGGCTCCAGCCGGCGCTTCGCTCGGCTCATCGAGGCCGCCTCCGGCGTCATCGCGGGCTTTCTCGGGCTCGTCGCCGCGGCTCACGTGCCGCCCATTTCCTCCTTTGTGGTCACGATCAGCGGGCTGTTGATGGTGATGCCGGGGCTGGCGACGACGGTCGCGGTCAACGAACTCGCCACGCGGAACCTCAACGCCGGAACCGCCCGCGCGATGGGCGCGATCGTCTCGTTCGTCTCCATCGGCTTCGGCGTCGCGATCGGACGCCGCGTTGCGCAGGCGGTCAACGAGCTCGTCACCGCCGGCGCGGCGGAGCGGGTCGCGGACGCAGCGGCCATGGCGGGCTGGACCATCGGGCTCGCGCTGGTCGCGGCGGCGGCGGGCTTTACGGTCGTCTTCCGCGCTCGCCCGCGCGACTTCTTTGCGACCGCGGTCGCGGGCGTGCTGGGCTACGTCGGGGGCGAACTCGGCGCCCACGCGTTCGGGCGCGAGCTGGGCGTTTGCGTGGGCGCGTTCTTCATCGGGCTCGTCGGGCTGCTCTACGCGCGGCGGTTCAAGCGTCCCGCGGTGGTCCCCACCCTGCCGGGGATCATGGTGCTCGTGCCGGGCTCGATCGGCTTCCACGGGGTTCAGGCGCTGATCGATCACAACGTGGAGTCGGGCGTGCAGGCGGTGTTCGCGGTGGTGATCGTCGCGGTGTCGTTGGCGGCGGGGCTGCTCCTGGCCAACGCCACGCTCCCGCCTCGGAGAGCGCTCTGACGCCCGCCCCGCGTCGCGGGCGGATACGCTGACGCGCAGTGAGCAAGTTCCGGCACAGGTTCGACGTCAACCCTCGCTCCCGGCAGCGTATCGCGTCGCGCGCTCCGATCGTGCTCCAGAGCCCGCTGCGCATCACGCTGGCGGTGCTCGCCGGGCTTATCGCGCTGCTCCACCTCGGCTGGCGCGAGCCCCCCATCGCCGACATCGTGCTGCACGTGGCGATCATCGTCACGCTCGCGGCTTACGGGTTCGCGTTGTGGCGCTCGTTCTCGAAGCTCGCCGATCCCGAGGCGCGCAGGTCCGTCATCGCGGTGACACGGCCCGAACAGGCGGCGGTCTTTCTGGGTGTGCTCTTCGGGTGGTTGGCCTGGCCTGTGGCGCTGACGGCGGCGGGCTTGCTGCTGATCGTCCAGCTCGTGCGCCTCTTCCTCGAACTGGTGCAAACGCGCGTTCACCCGGGGTTGGTGTTCGTCGGGTCGTTCGTGGTGCTCGTCGCGGCGGGGACGGGCGCGTTGATGCTCCCGGCCGCGACCCCCGCGGCGGCGCCGATCGGCTTCGTCGACGCGCTGTTCACCATCACGAGCGCCATCAGCCAGACGGGGATCACGGTGCGCCCGACCGGGCTCGTGCTCGCGCCGGAGGGGACGGCGATCGGGGGCTTCACGCGCTTCGGTCAGATCATCATCCTCATCTGGATCCAGATCGGCGCACTTGGCGTGATCGTCTTCGGCGCGCTGATCGTCACGGTGCTGGGCTCCTCCTTCGGCCTGCGGGCGACGCAAACGCTCGCCGAGGGCACCGAGCAGGGCTGGGCGGGCCAGCTTTCGATGCAGCGCCTCGTGACGTTCATCGTGGTCTTCACGCACCTGGTGCAGCTCGTCGCTGCCGCGGTGCTCTTCTTCGGCTGGCCCGAGCAGTGGCCCGGGATGCCCGAGGACATGAAGACGCTGGGCGATCGCGTGTTTCACGCCGTCTTTTTCAGCATCTCGGGCTTCTGCAACGCCGGGTTCGTCACGACGGGCGACTCGCTCATCTCGCTGCGCACGCACTGGACGACGCACACGATCATCGCCCCGTTGATCTTTCTCGGGTCCATCGGTTTCCCGGTGCTGGACAACCTCCGTTCGGTGGCGTGGCGGCGCCTCAAGGGCGTGCGTCACGACATGGGTGGGCTCGTCAGGCTCAACCTCAATACGAAGATCATCCTTGTCTTCACGCTGGCGATGTACCTCCTGGGCGTGCTTGCGATCGTCATCAGCGAGGCTCGCGCCGAGACCGTCGACCCGGAGCACTGGTGGGTCTCGTTCATGGACGGGCACTTCATGAGCATCAACCGGACCGCCGGCTTCAACTCGGTGGACACCGCCGAGCTGGGCCCGCTGGCGCACCTGGCGCTGATCTTTTTGATGTTCGTGGGCGGGGCGCCCGTATCGGTCGCGGGTGGGATCAAGCTGATGGTCTTCGCGGTGCTGACGCTGACGGTCTGGTCGACGCTGCTCGGGCGGTCGGAGACGACCGCGTTCGGGCGCACCATCCCCGAGTCGCTGATCCGAAAGAGCGCCACGCTCATCGTGCTGGGCCTGCTCATCGTGCTCGCGGGAACGGGCGTGCTGGTCGTCTCCGACCCGCAGCACACGCTGCGCGAGCACCTCTTCGAAGTCTCTTCGGCCTTCGGCACGTGCGGGCTGAGCCTGTACGAGACGGGCGACCTCTCGAACACGGGCAAGATCACGCTGGTGATCGCGATGTTCGTGGGCCGCGTCGGGCCGCTGGCGGTGCTGGCAGCGCTGATCGGGGCGACGGCCGGGCGGTCGGTCCGCATCGAGTATCCGCACGAGGACGTGGTGATTTACTGAGGCCGCGGCGCGCCGGGCAATGAGGGTGTGCGCAGGGGGTGGTCGAAGGGCGGATCGGCAAGGGGTGAGCGTGGGGGGTACGCTGTCGCGTCATGCTCCGCTTTGCTGTCATCGGGCTCGGTCGGTTCGGCTCACGCCTGGCGCGCAACCTCGCCGCCGAGGGCGCCGAGGTGATCGCCATCGACCGCGATCGGCGGATCGTCGAAGAGCTGCGCGACCAGGTGACGCTGGCGATCGCGCTGGACGCGACCGACGAGCAGGCGCTGCGGATCCAGGGGGTGGACCAGGTGGACTGCGCGATCGTAGGAATCGGGCACAACTTCGAGGCCAACGCGCTGGCGACGGTGCTGCTCAAGAGCCTGCGGATCGAGCGCGTGATCAGCCGCGCAGGCAACGACATGCAGGCGCGGATCCTCTCGCGGATCGGCGCCGACGCGGTGGTGAAGCCGGAAGACGAGGCGGCCGACCGCTGGAGCCACCGGCTGCTCGCGCCCTTCATGATCGACCACGTGGAGCTCGGGGAGGGGTACGCGCTGGTGCAGATCGGTGCGCCGGGGGAGTGGCAGAACAAGACGCTGTCGGAACTCGACCTGCGCAAGCGGTACAACGTCACGGTGGTTGCGATCAAGCGGCGGATCGAGAGCTCAACCGAGAGCGGCGCCGAGGGGATCGAGGAGCGCGTGGTGGACCTGCCCATGCCCGCGAGCCGCCTTGGGGAGGATGACGTGCTGATCCTCGCCGGGTTCGACAGCGACCTGGAGCGCCTGCCCCGCTGACCGCTCCGGTCCGCCCCGTTCGGGCGAGCGTGGGAGGGCGGAGCGTGGTGGTAAAGCGTTCAACCCGCGGCTTCTCGGACGCCGGCGAGCAGGCGCACAAATGATCGCAGGCCAACGGCTTCGACGCGCTCGGCAACGCCCTGCGAAGCTGTATGATCGCCGTCCCGCTTGACGCGGTCACGACACGCCGACCAGGAGCTTTCCGATGCACGCCAAGGCCTCGATCACCGCCCCCTCCAACAGGCCCACGCCGATGTCCAGCCGGGTCTATGACGAGTTGGGGCTCGAGCGTGATCCCAACAACCTCTACCTCCAGACCGTCGACGCCGTGCTTCAGGCCGCCGACATCCTCGAGGTGCCCCACCACGTCCAGCTCATCCTGGCCCAGCCCAAGAACGAGATCATGGTGCACTTCCCCGTCCAGATGGACGACGGGAACTACGCGCTGTTCAAGGGCTACCGCGTGCAGCACAACAACGCGCTGGGCCCCTACAAGGGCGGCGTCCGCTTTCACCCCGACGTCTCGCTCGACGACATCAAGAGCCTCTCGCTGCTGATGACGATGAAGTGCTCGCTCGTGCGCGTGCCCTTCGGCGGGGGCAAGGGCGGCGTGAAGTGCAACCCGCGGGCGATGTCCAACAGCGAACTGATGCGCGTCTCGCGGCGCTTCCTCTCGGCCATCGCCGCCCAGATCGGCCCCGACGTCGACATCCCGGCGCCCGACGTCGGGACGAACGCCCAGGTCATGGCCTGGATGGCCGACACCTACCTCAACATCACTCAGGGCCTCGTCGGCAACGACTCGATGGCGGTTGTCACCGGCAAGCCCGTCGAGATGGGCGGCTCGGTCGGGCGCGAGAAGGCGACGGGCCAGGGCGTCATCGATGTCCTCGCCGAGATGCTGCCCGAAGCCGGGCTGACGATCGACACGTCCACCTGCTCGCTCATCGGCTTCGGCAACGTGGGCTCGTGGGCGGGCAAGCTCTTCGCCGAGCGCGGCGGCAAAGTGAAGGCCGTCATGGACCACACCGGCGCGATCTACCACGAGGAAGGCCTCGACGCGATCGCGTTGGACGAATATGTCCGCGCCAACGGCGGCGTCGCGGGCTTCGAGAAGACGCCCCACGGCGCCGAACTCATCACCGAAGAGCAGTTCTACTCCACGAAGGTCGACGTCTTCATCCCCGCGGCCCTCGAGCAGATGATCACCTCGGACAAGGCCGAACTGATCGATGCGAAGATCATCGCCGAAGCCGCCAACGCCCCGACCACTCCCGCCGGCGAACGCATCCTGCTGGACAAGGGCATCGAGATCCTCCCGGCGATCCTCTGCTCGGCGGGCGGCGTGACGGTGTCGTACTTCGAGTGGGTGCAGAACCGCTCGAACTCGTACTGGGACGCCGAGAAGGTCGATGACGAGCTCAACCGCCACATGGTCCTCGCGGCCCGGCGCACGCAGCTCGCCAAGCACCGCTACGACGTGGACATGCGCACCGCGGCGTACATCGCGGCGCTGGACCAGATCGCGACGGTGTACAAGCTGCGGGGGATCTTCCCGTAACCCTACATTTCCGCCATCTCGCCCTCGTCAAGCTCGCAAGGGTTCAGGCACGCCGATCTTGCCGCTAACTTCGGGCGGCGCTCGGACACTCGGTCCGAACTCAAAACCCGGAGGGCCAGATGAAAGCAATGACGACGAAGGCGGGCGCGGCCGCACTGCTGATGGCGTGCGCCGGGGCGCACGCGGAACTGACCGTGGTGGCGGTGACGGGGCAGACGGCGCCGGGCTCGACGCTCGCGTGGTCCGGGTTTGCCGAGCCATCGATCAACTCTTCGGGAGTCGTCGCGTTCCGCGGCTTCTTTGATGCGCCGTTCGGGGCCAACGCCGGGATTTGGCGGGGCGAGCCGGGTTCGCTGGAGGCCGTCATGTTCCTGGATGACGACCTGCCCGGCGACCCTCCCTGCTCACTCGGCACATACGAGTTCTTCGGATCGGCGACGAGCCAGACGCTGATCAATGAGGCGGGCGTCGTGGCGTTCGCCGCGAACACACGCGGCCAGGCATTTCTCAACAGCGTGTGGCTGAGCGACGGACCGACGCCAGAGCAAGTCGCCCACGAGTGTGAAGCAGCACCGGGAACGGGGGCTCTATTCTCAGGCTTCAGTGCCGTCACGATCGGCGCCGGACGCACCGTCGCCTTCCGCGCGACCACCGGAATCTCCACTCCGTCGGCAGCGTACATCGGCACGCCCGCCGGCGTGACGCCGGTCATCATCGAGGGGCAGGACGCGCCGGGCACCACCGGGCAGTTCTCCGACATGCGTTTCCCGTTCTCGACGCCGGAAGCGTTCGCGTTCAACGCGGCCGGAGAGTTCTCGCTGCTCAACGACATCGTCGGCACAGGCATCGACAGCACGAACAACGTCGGCATCTGGACGAACGCGTGCGGCGGGGTCATGCTGCTCGCGCGGACGGGCGACGCCGCACCCGGGACCAGCGGAACCTTCAACTCGTTCGACGTGCCATGGCTGATGGACACGGGAGATTCCGTCTTCCGCGGCTTCCTCGAAGGACCGGGCATCGACAGCACCAACAACTCGGGCGTCTGGGTGGGTCAACCCGGCTCGGTCACCCCGGTCGTGCTCGAAGGCGCGCCCGCGCCGGGCACGTCTGGAGTCTTCGGGTCGATCGATCGGGTGCTCGCGTCGTCGACGGGACCCATCGCCGTTCAGGCCCGGTTGCTGGAAGCCGCGGGCACGGGCGAGGGGTTCTGGGTCGGATCCCTCGGCTCGCTCGAACTCGTCGCCCGCAGAGGAGATCTTGCGCCGGGTGCCGATGCGCCGTTCGGCGGCTTTTCCTTTTCGCTTATCGACGTCAACTCGATCGGGCCGGTGGTGTTCGGCGCATCGCTGCTCAGGGAGGGCGATGTCACGGATGCGAACGACTTCGGATTGTGGGCCGGCGCGCCGGGAGCGGTCAGACTCGTCGTGCGCGAGGGCGACCTCATCGATGTTGACCCCGGCCCCGGTAAAGACCTCCGCACTGTGCGACTGGCGTTTGTCACCGGTTCCAGTCGGGCGAACTTCGGCAACCCCGTCGCGCTCAACGACTCTGGGCTCCTCGCGCTCCTGCTGGAGTTTGACGATGGTTCGGAGGCCATCTGCACATTCGACCTCTCGGCGCCCGCCGGCACACAGCCCTGCACCGCCGACTTCAACAACGACGGCATGGTGGACGGCGCCGACTTCGGGACTTTCGGAGCCCAGTTCGGGCGGACCGACTGCCCGGACTGACAATCGTATTCGCCACCCGTCGCTTGAATGGAGCGAACTTCATGTTGCCCTCGGGCTGAAGATTGACCCGCCAATCGACGATGACCCACGCAGTTGAAGGAGGAGCCGCATGGGTCACGACTGCCAGTGCCGAGCCGATGTTTCCGCGTGCAGCGCCGGAGGTGTTGCAATGTTTTCGGACGAGCCGACCGTGCAGCCTCGGCTGCTCGATCGTTTCGAGGCAACCGCGTGCCATCCGAACGTTGCGCGCGTGACTGGGCCGGACTTCCGCAAGGAAGTGCGGACGTTTCTGGAGCGATGCACCGCCGCCGAGGCCGACTCGATCCGCGCAGCCTTGATTGACGAGCAGGGCGTCTTCGATCCTTGGTCGGCGCGGCCGGTGAAGCAGGTGCTCGCCCAACTCGACTCCCCATGGTTCTCCAAGCTCATCAACAACGACGGGCTGCGCTTCCACTTCCAGCCCATCGTCGATCCGAGCACCTTCTCGATTCACGGCTTCGAAGCGCTGGCGCGTTCGGCCCCGCCCTTCGAGGGCTACAACCCCGGCGAGATCATCGCGGCTGCCAAGGCGTTCGACGCGCTGCTCAAGTTCGATCAGGTCGCCCGGCGGCTGGCGATCACGCAGGGCATCCCCAAGCTGCGCGACCGCGAGCGGTTGTTTGTGAACTTCCTGCCCATAACGATCTACGACCCGCAGGTCTGCCTCGAGACGACCTTCACCGCGGCCCGGGAGGCGGGAGCGAACTTTTCGAGCATCGTCTTCGAAGTCGTCGAGAGCGAGCAGTTCCCGGACGTGCACCACCTCAAGGACATCCTGGACCACTACCGCCAGCACGGGGCGATGGTCGGTCTGGACGATCTGGGCGCCGGCAACACCTCGCTGACGTACATCGACAAACTGATGCCCGACTACATCAAGATCGATGGGCAACTCATCAAGCGCGCGGTCGCTGACGGTCGGTGCGCGATGGTCGAGGGCCTCGTGCGGCATGCGAAGGAGACGGACATCACGGTCATCGCCGAGAGCATCGAGGGACCTGAACACCTGCGCTTCGCACGCGACATCGGAGCGGACCTTGTGCAAGGCTTCCTGATCGCGCGCCCGGCGGTCGAGCCGATCCGCGACTTCCGCGGGGCGCAGGCCGCGGCCGCCTGACCCGGGACGCCCGGGGGGAGCCCGGTAAAGCGTTGCACCACGCGCGGTCTCCCATAGACTGGGCCCGACGCCGAGCCCCAACCGGCTTGGCGGAGGAAGGACCCAGCCATGCCCAACGCGATGTGTTCCACGATCGGCGCGAGCGTTCTGGTGCTCGCCGCGGCGGCCGCTACGCACGCCGAGAACGTCCACTACACCTATCTCTGGCACCTCGAGCAGCCCATCTACTGGCCCGACCAGCAGCGCTCCGGCTCCGCCGACCGCTACGAGCGAGCCTGGCAGTCCATCGAGAACAAGAACGCCGGCTCGCCCTTCCCGCTAAACAACCTCAACGAGATCTTCGGGCTCGATGATCGCAAGAACGCCTACCAGCAGCGGCCGACGAACACGATCAGCGACCTCTCGTGGACGCCCGAGGGCGGCGCGCAGATCTCGTTCTCCGGCGGGCTGATCGCCAACATCCAGTCGTTCGTCGAAGCGGGGTCGGCGGCGTCGTACCTCGGGTACGGCTCAAACTGGAACTCGTTCCTGTCCAGCGCGCGCACGTGGCCCACCGCCGGTCCGGGCGCGCAGCCGGCGCGGGCTGACGTCGTGGTCTTTCCGTTTCACCACCCGCTGCTCCCGCTGATCGACGCCAGCGCTGCGCGCAAGGAGCTCGAGCTCTACAAGCACGTGTACGAGTCGGTCTGGGGCCCCGGCGTCAGCCGCGGCATGTTCCCGCCGGAGATGGCCTTCTCGACGCGCCTCATCCCGATCCTCGACGACCTGGGGATCGAGTGGACGTTCGTGTCGGCGGAAAAGATCAGCCGCGCGTGCGCCGACTTCCCGGTGCAGCTCGGCACGGGCGGGGTGAACTGCGACCCGCCGAACCGCGCCGATCAGATCAACCCGGGCGGCAACGACTACCTGCGTGTGTCGATCAGCCGGGGCTGCTCGCCGGCGGAGGCGTACCCCTTCAGCCTGACGCCGCGGCGCGCGAAGTACGTGGACCCCGCAACCGGCGCGGAGTCGTCGGTCATAGTCGTGCCGTGCTCGCAGTCTCTGGGTTGGGAGGACGGGTACGCGCCGCTCGGACTCAGCCACTTCGACACGCTGAATCAGAACAACGACCCAAGCCGCCCGATGCTCGTCGTCCTCGCGCACGACGGCGACAACGCCTGGGGCGGCGGCTTTTCGTATTACCGTGAGGCGGTGCCCAACTTCGCGAATCAGGCCGTCGGCGCGGGGTACGTACCGACGGTCGTCGAGCGCTATCTGAAGGATCACCCGGTGCCGACGGAGGACTACGTGCACGTCGAGGACGGCGCGTGGGTGAACGCCGAGGGGTGCTTCGGGTCGCCTCAGCTCCTCAACTGGAACTGGCCGCCCGTCGATGCGCAGGGCAACGTCGACATCGAGAACGGCTGGGCGGAAGACATCCGCAACTGGGCGGTGATCACCGCGGCGCAGAACCACGTGGACACCGCCGAGCAGATCGCGACCGACGCGGGCCAACCCGTGCGCATCGATCACGTGCTCAACCCGCGCTCGACGACGCGCCCCGCCGAACGCGCGTGGCACTTCTTCCTGGGCGGGCTCAACTCGGGCTACATGTACTACGGCACGGCGAACGAGTTCGAGGTCAAGCCCACCATGGCCTCCAACGAGGCGCTCCAGCACACGCAGACCGTCATCGGCGACGCCTCGAACGACGCGACCGGCCCGACCGTCTGGGTGCCGCAACGCTTCCCGTGGAACCCCGGCTCGCTGAACTTCGGCCCGCACCTGGGCTACCAGAGCTTCAACTCCAAAGGCGACTTCTACATCTGGACCTTCGTGCATGACGTGTCGGACGTGCAGAGCGTCACGCTGAAGTACCGGCTCGACGACGACGGCATCAACCCGCTTTCATCCAACGCCAACGAGGTCTACGCCGACACGCCGGGCGAGGTCGGCGCGTGGCAGAATGAGGCGATGACGGGTCGAGCGTTCCCCGCCGGCAACGTCTACAACGATCCGAACATCGACTTCTTCGAGATGCCGCAGCAGATCGCGGATCAGTACTACTTCGAGGTCACCGGCGTGCGCGAAGCGCTGATTGACTACTACGTCGAAGCGATCGACAGCAAGGGCAACGTCACGCGCTCGCCCATCCAGCACGTCTACGTCGGCGACGGCGCGGGCGGCGGCACGCCGGGTGGCGGTGGCAGCGACGACGTCGTCACGGTGACGCCCGTGCCCGCGGTGGCGGGCGAGCCGGTGACGATCACGTACAACCCGTCGGGGCGCGTGCTCGACGGCGCGGCCCAGGTCTTCATCCATTCTGGAGTCAACGGGTGGACGGAGGTCCGCCCGCAGGAGGCGATGACCTTCGACGCCACCCTGCAAGTGTGGACGATCACCACGACACCCGGAGCCCTCGCGAGCGTGCTCAACTTCGTCTTCAACGACGGCGCGGGCACGTGGGACAACAACGGCGGCGCGGACTGGGCGGTTGCGCTCGAGGCAGGCGACGTAGGCGGCGGGGACCCGCCTCTGCAATGGCAGATGGACGGGCAGCTCGACCCCGAGGCGACGGTCGTCGCCAACGCGCCGGGGCGCACGCTGCACGCGGGCGTCTCGGGCGACACGCTGTACGTCGCAACGCAGTCGCCGGCGGACCATGATGTCTTTGTGTACGTCGCGGGTGTTCCGGGTGCGCTGCAAGCCGCCAACTGGGGCAAGTCGGGCCAGATCGCGTCGTGGGACGCCTTTCTGGGCGCCGAATCGACGAACAGCTTCGCCGGGTGGTTCGACGGCGCGGCGGGCACCGGTCAGGTGGCGCGCGGGACGGTGCTGGAGGGCACGATCAATCTGCGCGCGATGCTCGGCCTCGGCCCGAGCGACGATCTTCCCGAGAGCGTCTGGCTCGCCGGCGCCGCCTTCCAGACCGACGACGGCGGCGTGCTCCTCCCCGGCCTGCAAGCGCCCGCGACGCTTGACAACGACGCCAACGTGCAAGCCGCGGAGTTCGTCGAAGTGATCATCTGCGATGTGCGCCCCGAAGGATGCAACGGGACCAATGACTGCCCCGCCGACTTCAATAACGACGGTGTCGTCGACGGCGCCGACTTCGGGGCCTTCGGCGCGGCCTTCGGCTCGATATCGGGCAATCTGGAGTTTGACCCCGACGCCGACTTCAACGACGACGGCCTGATCGACGGCGCCGACTTCGGAGCCTTCGGCGCGCAGTTCGGGCGCGACGACTGCCGGGGCTGAGGGCCCTGTCCGCACGGGGCCGGGAGCGGGGGCTGGAAGGAGCGCAGGACGGACAGTCCGATCATTTTCCTAAAATCCTGCGGGTGTGCGGACTTTCCCGCAGGAGTTACCCATCTTCCGGCTGACAAGGCCGCGCCGCGTTCGCGTCGCTGGCTTTGTGCAACACCTGATGTATATTCGACGCATCGGGACCCATTGATTCCCCGGGCCGGCGGTGTGCGCGCCAGAGGGGCGTTGGGCGCGGCTGGCCGACAGTGATCAGCAGCCACAGATCGGACTCACCATGATGCGTTCCACCGCCGCGACGCTTGCCGTGCTGGCTATCGCCGGCTCCGCGCTCGCCGCCCCCTCCTACTTTTACGCCGATGGTCGGAAGGTCCAGATCACCCCCGACCCGCAGACTCGTGGCGCGGTCGTGCGGGGCGAGGTGCTTGACGCGAACGCGGATCGGATGACGCTGACGCCCGAGCTCGTTGTCGAGCTCAAGGCGGGCCAAAGCGCGCAGGAACTCGCCGCGGCTCAGGACCTCGACTTCGTGCGCACGTTCAGCATCGGAGATCGCACGTTCGCGACGCTCCGCGCGGCGGACGGCGTCGCCGCGGTTGAGAGAGCCAACGCCCTGCACGAGAACAAGATCGTCGTCACCGCGCAGCCGGTGATCGAGCGGCGGATGGCCAAGCGAGGCTTCTCGCTGCCCTCCGACCCCGCGTTCTCCTCGCAGTGGCACCTGCGGAACGTCGGTCAGTTCGGGGGCGTCGCGGGCGAAGACGCGAATCTCGAACCCGCCTGGGCGTTCGGGTCCACGGGCAACGGCGTGCAGATCGCCATCGTCGATGACGGCCTTGAGACCGCGCACCCCGACTTTGCGAGCAAGTATGACGCCGCCGGCTCGTTCGACTTCAACGACAACGACCCGGACCCGAACCCCGAGAGCAGCTTCGACCGTCACGGGACCGCGGTCGCGGGCGTCGCGGTCGCTGAGCGGAACAACGCTGCTGCCGTCGGGGCCGCGTACAACGCGACCGTCTCGGGCATCCGACTCATCGCCGGCGCGTTCTCGGATCTCGACGAGGGGGAAGCCCTCGACTTCGCGCTCGACCGGAACGACATCTACAACCACTCCTGGGGTCCCTTCGACGACGGGCAGCGCCTCGAAGGCCCGGGCCTCCTGGCGTCGGCTGCTCTCGACAGCGCTCGCGTCAACGGACGCGACGGCAAGGGGGCGATCATCGTCTGGGCTGGCGGCAACGGCGGCGGCTTCTCCAACGACAACGTCAACTACGACGGCTACGCCAACCGGCCCGACACCATCGCCGTCGGCGCCTCCAACAACCTCGGCCTGCGCTCCTCCTACTCCGAGCCCGGCGCCTGCCTCGTCGTCAACGCGCCCTCCGACGGCGGCACCGCGGGCATCACCACCTCCGATCTCCTCGGAACGAACGGGTACTCATCCTCGGACTCCACGAACACCTTTGGTGGCACGTCCAGCTCCTCCCCGCTCGCGGCGGGCGTCTGCGCCCTCATCCTCGAGGCCAATCCCGACGTGACCTACCGCGACGTTCAGGCCATCCTGATCGATTCCGCCGAACGCAACGATCCCGGCAACGCCGACTGGGCGCAGAACGCCTCGGGCCGCTGGGTGAACCACAACTACGGCTTCGGCCGCATCGACGCCGATGCCGCCGTCCAGCTCGCGCTGGAGTGGGACCTGCTCGCCCCCGAGATCGTCGAGACGTACGACGCGGGCATCGCGTCGCCCATCGACATCCCCGACCAGCCCAACACCCTCTCCATCGACATCGAGGTCGGGGGCTCCGAGATCGAGACCATCGAGTGGGTCGAACTGACCGTCGACATCACGCACCCCTATCGCGGCGACGTCGAGATCGCCCTCGCGAGCCCCGACGGCGTCAACAGCATCCTCGCCGAGGAGCGCAGCGACTTTGGCGATGACATCCAGTGGACCTTCACCTCGGTCCGTCACTGGGGCGATACGCCGAACGGCACGTGGACGCTCTCGCTCAGCGACGGCTTCGCGGGCGTCGACTTCGGCGCCATCAACAGCGCCACGCTCACCATCCGTGGCAGCGGGCCGGAGGAACTCATCAACATCTGCGCGTTCGACTTCGACAACTCCGGAGCCGTCGACGGCGCGGACTTCGGCATCTTCGGTGCAGCGTTCGGCTCATCGAGCGATGATCCCAACTACCTGCCCGCCGCCGACGCCAACGGTGACGGTGTGATCGACGGCGCCGACTTCGGCGCGTTCGGGGCCGAGTTCGGCCGGGCCGACTGCTTGGAGTAAACCACTTTGGCGAGGCCGGAGGCCTCGCCGACCGGAGGAGAAGGATCGTGTCAGACTTGTCATACCGTCGTCGCTATCGGTCTACGTCCGTCGCGATCGCCCTTACCGCGATCGCCTCGGGCACAGCCCTCGCAGGAACGCAGCTCAACGTGCTCCCCGACCCGCCCGTCGGCGTCGTCACGGTCCGGCTCACCCCCATCGTCACCGGGCTGGGCGAGCCGCTCCCCGCGCTCAACAGCACCGGCGCCGACGGTTTTTCCTTCCCGACCGATGCCTGGGCGCTCGACGACGGACGCCTGCTGATCATGACCCTCAAAGGCACGATCTTCCTGCGTCGGGCCGACGGCATGCTCGTCGAGTTCCACGACTTCATCGATCCCGCGATCAGCAAGATCCAGCCCCGCAACTTCGGGCCCGTCACCATCGCCGCCCACCCCGACTTCCTGACCAACGGCATCTTCCATACCGTCGAGACCGAGCGCGAGAACACCGCGCCCGCCGACTTCGGTTTCGCGGGCACGCATCAGGATGTGCTTTATGAGTACGTCATGGCCGACCCCGCCGCGGACCGGCTCGCCGACACCACGTTCACCAAGCGCGAGCTCATGCGCATCGACCAGCCGCGCCCCGACCACAACCTCAACGACATCGACTTCTTCGCCGACGGCACGATGGCTCTGGCCATCGGCGATGGGGGCAACCTCTCCAGCCCGGGCAACGGCTTCACCCAGGTGCGCGCGCAGAACCTTGGACTCATCCAAGGCAAAGTCATCCGCATCGACCCGCTCGGCGCAAACAGCGCGAACGTGCAGTACGGGATCCCAGCCGACAACCCCTTCGTCGGCACGCCCGGCGCGCTGCCCGAGATCTACTCGTACGGCCATCGCAACCCCTTCCGACTCACGATCGACGCCCTCGCACAGGATGTCTGGGTCGGCGAGGTCGGGCAGCGGACCGTCGAAGAACTCAATCGCGTCCTCCCGGGCGCGAACCACGGCTGGCCGACCAAGGAAGGCTCTTTTCTCTTCGGTATCGCCGCGGGCGACGCCAACGGCGACACGGACATCGACAATCAGGATGTCGCCATCGATCCCGACGCCGATATGAACGGCACGGGCGACACCGCCGACGCCAACGGGTTCACCGACCCCGTCTTCGAGTACGACCACGGCACGGGGGATTCCGTCTCGGGCGGGTACGTCTACCGCGGCAGCGCCATCCCCGAGCTGGCCGGCATGTACCTCTTCGCCGACTTCGACCCCTCCGAGCCCGAGGGCCTCTTCTGGGGCGACCCGGCCTCCGGACCCGTCAGCGGCGCGACCGGCGACGTTTTCCGCTTCCAACTCGCCCCCGACAGCGCGCCGATCCCCGTCGGCACGGTCGCGGTCGTGCCGGATGCCGACGGTGAGCCGCTGCTGCTCTCCACCGGCGGCGAAATCCTCCGGATGGAGCCCGTGGCACCGGAGAACACGTGCGCCTTCGACTTCAACAACGACGGCATCGTCGATGGCGCCGACTTCGGCGTCTTCGGAGCCGCCTTCGGTTCAATGGCGGGCGACGCCAGCTACCTTAAAGCCGCCGACAGCGACGGCAATGGCAGCGTCGACGGGGCGGACTTCGGCGCCTTCGGCGCCGACTTCGGACGCACGGACTGCCTCGACGGCTGAGCGGCTCTTGGCGATAGAATGCGGCCCCGCACATCCGCGCGGAGCCGCACCCGCATCGGAGTTCCACCCATGCCCACCCACCGCCCGCTGTTCCTCTGCGCCCTGTTCGCCTCCGGCGCGACCGCGCTGGGCCAGAACGCTCCGGCCTCTATCGTCATCGACGGGGCCTTCGAAGACTGGTCGACCCCCGACGCTTCGATGATCGACCCCGCAGGGGACGCCCAGGCCAACCTCGACGTCACCAGGCTCGAAGCGTTCGCCCGAGGCGACGTGCTCTGCCTGAGCCTCCACCTCACCGAGCCGCTCAACCTTCAGTCGGGTGTCGAAGAGGATGGCTCGCTGATCCTGCGCATCACCGATCAACACGGCAACGGGCTGGTGATCGACCAGCGGGCACGCACCGTTTCGGAACTCGTCGGCGACACGCTGCGCACCACCACGTGGAAGGGTGTGGGCTACGTCAGTGCACCGACCTACGCCGCGACACGGTTCGAGATGCGCCTGCCTCTTGGCGAAGGTGCCCTGGCCGGCGTGGAGGCGGGCGACACGCTGACGATCGACATCACGGGCAGCGACGAACTCGACGAGCCGCTGCAGGTGACGGTTGCCGAAGGTGAGACGGCGACCATCAAGCCGCGCGACCCTGCGCGGAGCGGCGACGTCTCGCTGCGCGTGTTGAGCCTGAACACGCTGCGCACGGGCACGCAGGACGAGCAGCGCGGCCCGGCGCTCGCGCGCATCATCGACGGGCTCGACCCCGACATCGTCTGCTTGCAGGAAGAGTGGGACTCCTCGGAGTCCGACATCGCGCAGTGGCTGACCGACGCGGACCCCCGCGAGACGGGCGGCGCGTGGAGCGTCTACAAGCTCGAAGGCAACGCGATCGCCGCCAAGCCCGGATCACGCATCGAGCCGCTGGACGCCGACCCCGAAGGCCGCTTCGCGCTCGCGGGTGTGACGGTCGACGGGCGGCGATTGGTCATCGCCTCCATCCACTTCAAGTGCTGCGGGCACATCGGGTCGAGCGAGGACGCGCGGCGCATCGCGCAGGCGCGGCTGCTGCGCGAGGCGCTCGATGCGCTGCCCGAGACGCGGCCGGAACTCGCGCAGGCCCCGCGGATCCTGGCGGGCGACTACAACCTCGTCGGCTCGCGCACGCCGCTGGACATCATCCTGGCGGGAGAAGACGCCGCCCTCGTCGACGTAGCGCCGATGAGGTTGCACGGCCTCGACAACACCACTTGGCGCGATCTGCGTCCGCGCGCGGGCGGCTTCCCCCCCGGGCGGCTCGACCTGCTCGTCGCCCCCGCTGGCCTCGCGAGCAACGCCGAAGGCTTCGGGGCGCAGGCCTTTGCGTTCGACGCCTCCGACGC
>CAYTSW010000032.1:0-23314 GCA_964440605.1 uncultured Phycisphaeraceae bacterium
TCGCCGCCAGCGCCAACCCGGCCATCAAGCATGTACGCGCCACACACGTGCGCATCATCTCCCGCTCCTCTCGCTATTCCGGTGTCTCGCCGATGATCACGAAGTCCTGACCGGCCATGTCCATCGCCCGGGCCGACCACAACGGCTCGGTCTGCGCCCCGCCGTCGTCGGCGTCGTCGAGCCCCTTCGAGTACAGGACGTATCCCGGCGTCTCCTCGACCCGCTGATACACCCACGTGCCCTCGACGACGAATGCGTCGGCCGGGAGTTCGTCGAGCACGCCGCGCGCCACCAGATCATCGAGCGCATCGGGCAGGTCGCCGAAACGCCCGCGGTACACCTCGATCGCCAGCGCAAGGATCATGCCGCGGCGAGCGTTGATCATCGTCGCGTCGGTCTTGATCGAGCGGTTCATCGCGGGGACCACCACGGCGACCGGGGCGTTCCACACCGGGTGCAACCCGTTTTCCAGCCGCCACAGCTCGTTCTCGTGCACGCTGAAGTCGCGCGGCGACGCCTCGGCCATCGCTACGCCGGCGTCGAACATCTTGTCGAGCACGTCCATGTTCGTGCCGTAGCCCGCCCAAAGTAGCCGGAGCGGAGCATCGACCTGCAGCTCCTCCCCCTCGCCGCGGTAGAGCGCGTCGACCGCCTCCTTCGCCAGCACGCGCTCGCCGTCAAGCGTGTGCGCCATGCTCGGCATGCCCGCGGCGGCGTGCGGGCGGAGCTTTTCGAGCAACGCCTCGGCGACACGGTCGCTCACCCGCCCCGCCATGATCGACTCCCGAACCGTCCCGAGCGCGAGCGCCTCCATTGCCTGCCCTACGAGCCGGGAGATCAACGTGGGCGAGCTGTACATCGAACGCGCCAGCGCGAGCACGGAACGGAAGGACCGCTCGGCGGTCGCGGCGTCGTCGTCGAGCATCGCGCCCTGCAGCACCGTCGTCTCCGCCGCCGCCAATCTGCGCATCGCCTGGAGGTGGTCCAGCAACGCGAAGAACAGCAAGCCGTTTTCGGGCGCCTCCAGGTGCGGCGCAAGCAGCGGTCCCTCGTCGAGCAACGCGCCCAGCCGTTCGGAGACGCCGCTCGCCGCGTACGCCGCGCGCATCGCCCGCGCCTGCTCGACGTCGTAGGACGTGACGAGCGGGGCCCGGCCCGTCTGCGCGACCTCGTCATCCTCGGCTTCCGCGAAGGCCAGACGGATATCCGGTCCGCCGGACGCGCGCTCGTCAGCGCGGGGCGGGCGAAACGCCTCCGCCGCGTCATCGATCACACGCGAGGCCTCCATCGCGAGCGCCTCGGCCCGCTCGAACCGCGCCTCGTCGCGCACCGCACCGTCCGCCACCGCATCCTCCACCGCGCGGAACTGCGCCTGGAAGTCGGAACGCGGGCCCGGCCGCTGCTGCACGACATACACCGCGCCCGCACCCACCACCAGCAACACCAACAGGCCGATCGACACGATGATCCACGTCTTGACGCCACCTCTGCGACTGCTCGACTTCATCGTTACCTCCCATAACCTTGCGGACACACGACACACCTTTCGAGTGTAAAGCGAAGCCCTAGCGAGCCGGAGACACGTCCCACCATGACCGCGCCGGGACACGACACCTTCCACCCCTACAGCGCGCCGCACGCGCTGGCGGTTCTGGCATTCCTGGTGATCACCATCACCTGCGTGCTCGTCGGCCGACGCCTCCGCGGCACGCCCGGGGAGGCCCCCTGGCGTGTCGGCCTGACGATCGCCGCGGCCATGGTCTGGCTCGTCTCCCTCACGCTCTGGGCGATGCCGGGCACGTTCGACCCCGCGATCTCACTCCCCCTGCACCTGTGCGACCTCGCGGGGCTCGCGCTGCCCCTCGCGCTCTTGCCCGGCTGGCGCTGGGCCCGCGCGCTCGTCTGGTTCTGGGGCATCGGCCTCTCCTCGCAGGCCTTCGTCACCCCCACGCTCACCCAGCCCGTCGGCTCGCTGCTGTTCTTGAACTTCTGGTCCACGCACATCGCCGTCGTCGGTGGCGCGATCTACCTCGTTCTCGTCGAGCGCTACCGGCCCACCCTCCACGACCTCGCGCGCACCATCGTCATCAGCCTCTTCTGGTTCGCGCTCGTCCTCGCGCTCAACACCGCCACGCGCTGGAACTACGGCTACATCGGCCCCACGCCGCCTGACCAGCCCCCCACCGTCATCGACTTCCTCGGCCCCTGGCCCGCGCGGGTCGTCCCGCTCGCGCTGCTCGGGATCGCCGTGATGGGGATCACCCTCGTGCCGTGGGAGATCGCACGAGCCGCGCGGAGCCGGTGGCATGGGCGTCCCGCCAGTGCGAAGCGCGAGCCTTAGCATCCGACCATGACACACACCATCCTCATCACCGGCGCCAACCGCGGCATCGGCCTCGAACTCGCCCGCAACTTCGCCGCCGCCGGCGACACCGTCATCGGCACCGCGCGCCACCCCGACGAAGCGACCGAGCTCGCGGACATCGCGCAGCGCGTCGAACGGCTCGATCACACCAACCCCGACTCCGTGCGCACGCTCGCGTCGGCCCTCGCCGACACCGCCATCGACATCCTCATCAACAACGGCGCCACCGGCCCCGAGTCCGCCTCCTTTGAAGACCTCGACCCAACTACGCTCGTGCGCGACTTCGAGATCAACAGCGTCGGCCCCGTGCGCGTGACGCAGGCCATGCTGCCGCATCTGCGCAAGAGGTCGCGAAAGACCGTCGTCAGCATCACCAGCCAACTCGGCTCGATCGAACTCGCCCAAGGCTCGGGAGGCTACATCGCCTACCGCACCTCCAAGGCCGCGCTCAACATGCTGAACGCCTGCGCCGCGCACGAACTCGGCAAGGAAGGCTTCACCTGCGCCGTCCTCCACCCCGGCTGGGTCCGCACGCGCATGGGCGGCGAGAACGCCCCCGTCACGCCAGAAGAATCCTCCAAGGGCCTCCACGCCGTCATCAACAAGCTCACGACCGACGACAACGGGCGCTTCCTCGACCACACGGGCGCGGAACTGCCCTGGTGACCCCGGCACACTTGGTGATCGGAAGCCGATCGCTACACTCGCCTCTTCCTCTCTCACCACAACGCATCACTGATCCCAACCACGGAGCTTCCGCATGAGCGACATCTCCACCATCGCCGTCATCGGCGCCGGCCAGATGGGCGGCGGCATCGCCCAGATCGCCGCGACCAGCGGCATCGACGCCATCTGCTACGACGTCAACCAGCCCTCGCTGGACAAGGCCAAGGCCCTGCACGAAAAGCTGCTCGCCCGCGCCGTCGAGAAGGGCAAGATGGAAGACGCCGATGCCTCGGCAGCGCTGAAGCGCATCACCTACACCACCGACTGGGAGGCGATGAAGCCCGCGCAGTGGGTTGTCGAAGCCGCGACAGAGAACGCGACGCTCAAGAACGAGATCTTCCAGAAACTCGCGACCACCTTCACCGACGAGAGCGTCGTCCTCGCGACCAACACCAGCTCCATCAGCATCACAACCATCGCCGCAGCCGCCGAAGCCGCTCAACCGGGTGCCGGAAAGCGCGTCATCGGCATGCACTTCTTCAACCCCGTGCCGGTGATGAAGCTGGTTGAAGTCATCCGCGGCATCACCACGGACGACAGCGTGACCCAGCGGACAATCGACCTGTCCAAGAAGATGGGCAAGGAGCCCCACCCCGCCAACGATCGCGCCGGCTTCGTCTCCAACCGCGTGCTCATGCCCATGATCAACGAAGCCTTCTACGCCTGGATGGAAGGCGTCGCCGAGCCCGAAGACATCGACGCCATCATGCGCCTCGGCTGCGCCCACCCCATGGGCCCCCTGCGCCTGGCCGACTTCATCGGCCTCGACACCTGCATCCACATCATGGACGTGCTCGCCGACGGCCTCAACAACGACCGCTACCGGGCCTGCCCCCTCCTCAAACAACTCGTCACCGCCGGCCGCCTGGGCGACAAGACCGGCCTCGGTGTGTACGCATACGACAAGAAGTAGCGCGCGGGTGACCGGCTACTGCGAAGCAGAAGCGGGACACGTATATCCACGCACAAGGTCACCGAGCTCGCGCCCGGTTCTGATCAGCGCGCAGCTTGTCTCTACGTCTCTCTCCCCTCCCCCACCCACACCCCGCCACACCCGCCACACACCACTCTCCCCTCGCGCTGCTCCACCACCTCCAAGCAACACGGGCACCGCCCGCGCAACACCACCTCCCGCGCGATCGACACGGGCGTCGCCGGCACACCGATCACCGCGATCCACCCAGCCGCAACCAGCCCGACCACCCCGAGCAGCACGAGCAGCATCATCTCGAGCAGCACGGGCCACTCTGTGCGCACGAGGAACAGCCTCAGCACCAAGAGACACGCGAGGTTGAGCGCCAGGACGCCGAAGGCCATCGCGAGCCGCGTCGCCGTGCCGGGGCGACGCGTCGCACGCGACAGCTCGTAGCGATCCAACCCCAGCCGACGCGCGGCCTCCGCGGGCACCGTCCGCAAATACGGATCCACGATGGGGAGCAGCCGACCGCTCGCATCCGGCGCCATGCGCATCCCCAACGGCAGCACGCCCAACAGCGGGTGCCACCACCGCTCGATC
Source organism: uncultured Phycisphaeraceae bacterium (assembly GCA_964440605.1). Taxonomy (GTDB): domain Bacteria; phylum Planctomycetota; class Phycisphaerae; order Phycisphaerales; family UBA1924; genus CAYTSW01. The sequence continues at coordinate 4,608 of CAYTSW010000032.1, forward strand.
GTCCCCGGGACGCGCGGCGACTCGCGGGTGACCGGCGCAACGACGCGCGCCCGTCGCCAGCGGGCGCCGCACTCGGGACAGGAGATCAGCCCCTCGTTGTCAGCGCGGAGCTTGACCACCGGGTAGCCGCAGCTCGCGCAGAGGCCCTCGGCAACGATCGTCGCGGTGAGCGAGCGGGCGTGGACCGAAGCCGCCGACTCGCGCAGCAGGTACCGCAGCGCGACGGGCACCGCGATCAGCAGCGTGGGGAGACCGACGCACCCGAGCACGCCAAAGAAGATGAGCGAGATCGCGACGAGCGTGAAGACCGGGAGCACGGCGGCCAGTTGCAGAGGCAGCGATCGCCATGAGAAGCGCGAGCCGCGCGCATCGAGAAAGGCACTGACCCGCCCGGCCAGCGCACGCGTCCGAGCGTGCAGGCGGTTGTCGGGCGGAGCGATCAGGTCGCGCGGGTGCGCCAGCGGGACGAGTTCCCGAGTGTCGTCCGCCGTGAGCGCGCGACGCTCACGCACCCGCCGCGCTTCCCGCCAGACCCGTCCGCGCGTGCTCCTCGCAGATGCTCGACAAAGCATCCGTCGCGTACTTCACGTCCTGCGGCGTCAAGAACGGCCCCAGACTGAAACGCGTCGCTCCCGCGAGCTCCACCGACCCCGCATCCTCCGGCGACGTGCCGAACGTCGCGTGCGCCAAGGGCGCACAGTGCAGTCCCGCGCGCGTAAGGATGCCGAAGCGCTCTTCGAGCACGCGGGCCAGCACGTTCGGCGCCAGACCATCGACGACCACGGAAAAGACGCCGACGCGCTGGTCGAGGTCCGTCGGCCCGAGCAGGCGCAGGCCGGGCATCGCCGAGCCGTCGCCTTGCCGCAGCGTCTTGAGGAAGAGCTCTGTCAGCTCCCGCCCGTGGGCCGCGACGTCGTCCATCCCCCGGTCCAACAGGTACTTGACGCCCTCGGACCAACCGATGATGCCGATGGCGTTATGGCTGCCCGGCTCGTACTTGTCGGGCAGCGTGTCGGGCTGGGTGTCGCGCTCGCTGACCGAGCCCGTCCCGCCGTGGCGGATGGGGCGGATGAGGCGTTCGAGGCCCGGGCGGATGTACAGCCCGCCCGTGCCCAGCGGGCCGAGCAACCCTTTGTGGCCGGGAAAGGCGAGCAGATCGATGTTCATGTCCTGTACATCGACAGGCACATGCCCAACCGTCTGAGCCGCGTCCACCAGCAGGGGCACGGCCAGCTCACGGCAGATCGCCCCGATCTCCCCCACCGACTGGAGCGTGCCCGTGACGTTCGACGCGTGGACGACCGCGACCAGCCTGGTGTCTTTCCGAATTGCCCGGCGAATGTCGTCGGGGTTCACAACGCCCGTCTGGGGATCGACCTGCACGCGCGTCTGCGCGAGGCCGAGTTCCTCGACCAGCGCGTTGAAAGGGCGAAGGACGGAGTTGTGATCCATCCAAGTGGTGACCACGTGGGCGTCGGGCCCGAGGCGGCCCAGTAGGCCACGGATCGCCAGATTGAGGGCGTCGGAAGTGTTGAGGGTGAAGATGATGTGCTCGGGCCCCTCGGCGTTGAGGAGGCGGGCCAGCCGCTCGCGACACCCCCACATTAGGTCCCCAGCTTCTCTGGATTCACGGTACGCCCCTCGTCCGGGGGACGCGCCGAGGCGGGTCGCGTAGTCGGTCATGGCCCGGAGGACGCCCGGTGGCTTGGGGAAGCTCGTCGCGGCGTTATCAAAGTACACCCGATTGGAGGCCGTCATAGGCCATCCTAGACCCCGCAGGGCGGCCCGCGTATCTCGGCGCACATGTCCGCGTCGCGGGAACAGTGCAGGCGTTCGGGCGATTCAGTTGTAGGATAAATATAGAGGTAGGCCGCACCCCCTCCAGGAGGTATCCATGCGCACCCCGCTTTGCTTCGTGACCGCGTGTTCGGCTGTGGTAGCCGTCGCGTCGGTCGGTGTTTCGCCGGCGATGGCTCAGGTTCCCGAACGCGTCAAGGAGTTGAACGCTCTGGCGGACGCGACCGGGCAGACGGTCCGAGCGGAAGACACGCTCTTCCCCGTGCTGGCGGAGATGGACGAGCCGCCCATGCCGGCGTCGCTGGGCGCCGAGATGGACGCTCTGCTGCTGGTGGGTCCGAACTCGGCCCAGTGGGGCTCGATGTCCCGCTGGGCGCGGCGTCAGGCTCAGCAGGATGTGATCGAGGTGCTCAAGGAGCTGGCGACGGGCGACCTCCCGCCGGTGCTCGGCATCGCGTACGGCGCGGATTCGAGCGAGCTCGAGTGGGTGGACGCGGGGCTGTACGTCGAGCTGGGCAAGGGGCAGATGATCGCGGGGATGACGCCCCACTACCTCGAGCGGATCGAGTGGGCCGCCGCCCTGGGCATGTTCGAGGCGATGCGTCTCGCGGCCGAGGGTGATGGGGAGGGGTCACTGGCCGCGGTCAGCGCGGTCAATCGGCTGGGACGGATGCTCGTGGAGCGACCGACGGACGAGGAGACGCTGGCGGCGCTGGCGATCATGCGCCTCGCGTCGGAGCGGGCCCGCGACGTGATGTACAGCTTCCCCGACGCCTTCGAGTCCGACGAGTTGCAGGATTATGCGCGTGAGTTCGACATGCGCACGCTGCGTCTGCGCCAGGCGGCGATGCCGATGGGCGGCAAGCTGGCGGCCATGCAGATGCTCGAGCGCGCCTTCGAGCGGCGCGCCGGCGTCGATCGGGGCGAGTTCGCCCGGATGCTGGCGACGATCCAGTCGGGCGAGCGCCCGCTGCGACGCCTGTCCGAAGCGGCGCAGTGGCAGGCCGTCGCCGATGCGCAGGGCGACTGGTTCGACCAGCTCGACATGATCGAAGCGGTGTGGAGCGACTTCAACAAGCGATGGATCGTGCCCGGTTACCAGGACCGCCTGCTCCAGACGGTGCCGGTGGTGGAGCGGCTGGACGCGAGCACGCGGACCCTCGTGCATCTCGCATCGGACCGCGCGCGCGACCTGCTCAACACGCGCACGTCGCTTGAAGTCGACCTGGCGGGCACAGTGATGTCGCTGGGCATGGAGGCGTACCGGCGTGACAACCGCACGCTGCCGCTGGTCATCTCGGCCATCGAGCCCAACTACGTCACGCGGACGCTCAAGGACCCGTACCACTTCGCTCGGGACTACGCGCTGACGACGTTCTATGACTTCGAGTACCTCGTGCCCATCCGCGATCAGCAGTGGGACCGTCGGGAGGATCCGCAGGGGTACGACGTGCAGGTGATGCTGCCCGAAGAGGGCGCGAGCATGTTCGCGGCTTCGAGCGGCGGTGGGGGCTCGGCCGACGCGGTACTCAAACAGCTCAGCCTGAACTCCCCCGCGGTGAAGCGGCTCATCGGCCGGCCCGCGCCGGAGATCGCGCTGACCAACTGGCACAACAGCGAGCCGCTGAAGCTCGCCGACCTCAAGGGCGACATCGTCGTCTCCATCCACTGGGCCACGTGGTGCGGCCCCTGCAAGGCGTCGATTCCCTCCAACAACAGCGTCTACAACACGTACAAGAACCGCGGGCTGACGATGATCGGCGTCTGCAACGACCGGGGCGGCAACACCATGGCCCGCACCGCGGATCAGCACGACATGGCCTACCCCACCGGTCTCGACAACACGGGCGAGACCGAGAAGGCGTACAAGGTGCCCCACTTCCCGTACTCCGTGATCATCGACCGCAAGGGTGTGGTCCGGGCGGCGGGCGTACGCCCGAACGACCTGGACAAGGCCGTCGCGGCACTGATGGCTGAGCAGCCCACCGCCGAGTCCGTCGCCGGCGACGAGTTCGCCGCGATGGGCGCCGGCATGCCCGAGATGGGCGGCGGCATGAGCGGTATGGGCGACATGTCCGGCATGGGCGGCGACATGGGTGCGATGGGCGGCGGCATGGGCGGGATGGACCCGACGATGCTCGCCGGTGGCCTGGGGGGCATGGACGTCCCCGCCGAGATGCAGGCCCGTTTGATGGGCGCCGTCGATTTCGAGAACTTCACCGCCGACGTGCGCGAGCTGCGTTCGGTGCTGCGTGAGATGGCCGAGATGCAGCCCGCGACCGCGGAGGCGGTCGCGTCGGTCGAGCAGATGCTGGGCGACTTCAATGCATGGGGCCTGACCGCGGACAACCCCGCGCAGCAGGTCCGCGCGATGATGAGCGGCCAGATGCAGGGCGGCTCGGCTCAGCAGGCGGCCCAGATGGGCATGATGGCCCAGATGTTCGGCATCGACATGGGCGCCCTGACCGACCTTGTGGCCACCATGGCCGAGCGCGCCATGGATGTGCCGATGGTGACCGATCTGATGCAGCGGGTCGAGGGCGGCGGATCGGTCACGACGGCTCAGGTCGACGAACTCGAGCTGGCGTTGATCGAGGCGCTGGTTGTCGACGACGTGGTCGACCCGGCGATGGCCATGCTCAAGAACCTGACCGAGTCGATGGCCAACATGCAGGGCATGGGCGGCATGGCCGCCGGCGGCGAGTCGTTCACAGCGACCATCGGCGACCCGGGCGACAGCAGCTACAACCGCCACGACCAGTGGGTGATGTACTCGGTCGGTCCCGACGGCATGGACAACGAGGCCCGCAAGGTCGGCGTCGGCGGCGACGACATCCTCCTCTGGCCGCCCGTGATGAGCCTGCATCGCGAGCACGTCGAGAGCGGCGGCTTCTGACCCGAACGCCCCTCCCACCGCCAGCCGGCACTCGTCGGCGTGCGGTGGAACAAAACTCCTGGAGCGCCGGTTCGCGTCACGCGAGCCGGCGTTTTTCATGGGGGCGTGAGCGGACGCTTCGGCATAGGCTACCCGCCCCTTTCAGCAGTCACGACAGGTTTGGAGCAGACATGGCCGCAAGCGAAAACGGTTCGGAGCAGGACACTCAGAAGCTGGTGATCATCGGGTCCGGCCCGGCGGGCTGGACGGCGGCGATCTACGCCGCCCGCGCGAACCTGGACCCTGTGGCCTACATCGGCGTCCCGAAGAACGACCCGGGGCCGATCCTGCCGGGCGGGCAGCTCATGCTGACGACGGACGTGGAGAACTACCCGGGCTTCCCGGAGGGCGTCTCCGGCCCCGAGATGATGGACATGTTCCAGAAGCAGGCCGAACGCTTCGGAACCAAGGTGGTGCAGGCGGACGTCACGAAGGTGGACTTCACGAAGAAACCCTTTGAGATGGAGACCTCCGACGGCGAGACGGTGCGCGCCCACGCGGTGGTCGTCGCGACCGGCGCGACGGCGAACTGGCTCAACCTGGAGAACGAGCAGCGGCTCGCGCGATCGGGCGGGGGCGTCTCGGCCTGCGCCGTGTGCGACGGCGCGCTGCCGATGTTCCGGGGCAAGCCCATGGCGGTCGTCGGCGGCGGCGACAGCGCCATGGAAGAGGCGACGTACCTCACCAAGTACGCCTCGGAGGTGTACGTCATCCACCGGCGCGACAAGCTCCGCGCCTCCAAGATCATGCAGGAACGCTACCTCTCCAAGCCCAACGCCAAGGTGCTCTGGAACAAGACGGTCGTCGACGTGTTGGGCGATGACATCATCACCGGCGTTGAACTCGAAGACACCGAGACCGGCGAACGGTCAACGTTGGAGGTGAGCGGGTTGTTCGTCGCCATCGGCCACACGCCGGCGACGAACTTCCTCAGAAGCTCCGGCCTCGTCTTCGACGACAAGGGCTATATCCAGCTCGAGCATCGCCACTCGGCGACGAACATCGATGGCATATTCGCGGCCGGCGACGTCGCCGACGCCGAGTACCGCCAGGCCGTGACCGCCGCCGGCATGGGCTGTCAGGCGGCGATGGACGCCGAGCGCTGGTTGGGCGAGCAAGGTCTGGCGTAAAGCCACGTTCAACAGTCAACACCGGGCGCAAGCCCGGTGATCAGTAGACGAACGCCGCGCCCTCACCCCTCGCCGTCGGACGCCTTGGTCTGATGCTTGACTTTGGGGGGCTGATGCTCGCGTCGGGTCGGCGTGTCGCCGGGGTGGTGGTTGTGGAGCGAAGCGTCGGTGGGGTGTTGGGGGCGGTAGGGCAGGCCGACGGCTTCGAGGACGAGCCGGTCCATGGCCTCGGCGGTCGCGACTTCCTCGATGACCGCGACGTCCGCGCCCATCGCGCGGGCGGTCATCGCCCGGCTCATGTAAGGCGTGCGCACAATGACGCGGGCCTGCGGGTTGATGCGCTTGGCGACGCGCACGGCTCGCGTCGCCGCCTCGTCGTCGGGGATGGTCAGCACCAGCGCGTCGGCGTCGGGCATGCCGGCGGTGGACAGCACCTCGGGGTCTGACGCGTCGCCGAAGACAAAGCTGCGGCCCATCGCCTTGTAGCGCTTGACCGTTTCGAGGTTCATCTCGATGACCGAGACGCTCACGCCTTCGGCGCAGAGGCGATCGGTGACGGTCCGCCCCACGACGCCGAAGCCGGCGACCACGACATGGCGACGGCGTTCGTCCTTCGGATCGGTGACTTCGACGACCGGACGTTCGTCGGCGTCGACGAGCGTGCGCGTATGCACCCATGGCGCCAGCTTGCCGCTGGGCACGCGGCGGGCGATCACGTCGGCCAGCGTCATCAGGGGAGGCGTGGCGATCAGCGTGAGCACGACCACCGCGGTCATCTTTGAGACCGTGTCGGAGAACTCGGGCCCGAAGCCCGCGGCGGCGACCGCGAGCAGGATGAGCGTGAACTCGCCGGCCTGCGACAGGGAGAGGCCCGTTTTGAGCGCCACCGCGTGCGTCGCCCCGGCCGCCCAGCTCACGAAGCCGATGACGGTGGCCTTGACCGCGAGGACGGTGGCGGCGGCGATGAGCACGATGAACCAACCCTCGCGCAGCACGCCCGCGTCGAGCTGCATGCCGAGCGTGGTGAAGAAGATGGCGATGAAGAGGTCGCGGATGGCCCCGACCTGGCCCGAGAGATGGTGCTTGAAGGTCGTCGTGCTGAGCATGAAGCCGGCGAGGAAGGCCCCGAGTTCGGCGCTGAGGCCTGCGCCGAAGGTGGCCGCCGAGGCCGCGAAGGCGAAGGCCACGCAGAGGACGGTGAGCACTTCGTCGGGCGTGTTGCGCCCCGCGGCGTGTCGGAGCAGGAACGGCACGACGTACCGCCCAAAGATGACGGTCCCCGCGACCGCGACCGTGCCCCAGAGCACGATCGAGCCGACGCTGACGCCTGCCACGACCGCGCTATCACCCCGACCCGCGTTGTGGGCCGCGACGAGCGCGGGCACGGCCATGAGCATCGCGATGACCGCGAGGTCCTGCACGATGAGGATGGCCAGCGAGAGGCGGCCCGACATGCGGTGCAGCTCGCGTCGGCGTTGCATGGCGGCCATGACGACGGCGGTGGAGGAGAGCGAGAGCGCCATGGCGATGACGAGCGCCGGGGCCCACCCGTCGGTAATGAGCATCGCCAGCAGCCACATGGGCAGCGTGCAGAGGACAACGGCGCCGAGCCCCGCCGCGACGAGCCGCCCGAGCCCCGCGCGCATGGCGCTGAAGTCCATGTGCATCCCGATGCCGAACATCAGGAGGATGATGGCGAGATTGGCGATCTCCGAGACGCTCTGCGTCGGGTCGGCCTCGCCGGTGATGAAGCCCAGGACGTTGGTGGTGCCCGGCCCGACGAGGGCGCCGGTGATGAGGTAGGCCGGGATGGTCGGGAGTTTGAGCCGGTGCGCGAGCGTCGCGACCAGCCCCGCGGCGCCGAGGATGACGCCGAGGTCGAGCAGGAGGATCGACTCCTCGTTCGTCGCCGCCAAGGTGGGAAGGAGAGAGAGCATGGCGGATGGTAAGGGGGGAAAGCGACGGAGCGACACAATCAACACCGGGCGCGAGCCCGGTGATCAGTGGGCGTTCGCTCACGCATGAGCACGGGTTGCAAGCAACCCGTGGCACGGGTTGCACGACGCGACGACCCGGCTCCCTGTGCGGGAGCCGGGCGTCGCGGTGGTGGTGGTGCGGCAGAGTCAGAGAGAAGAGAACCGCGTCACGCGTTGGCGACCTGTTCCGCCGGGACGCTGGCCGGACGGGTCGGGCGGACCACCACGCGCGGGGCGGGGCCGCGGTTGGCGATCGTTGCGCGGACCAGCGACTCCTTGCCGATGTTCAGACGCTCGTACAGGCGGTGGACGATGATGCCGGGCGGGAGCCAGCGCATCGCCTTCTGATACATGTCGTCCTCGAAGCGGTCGTCGGCGATGAGCACCGCGTCGGCCAGATCCGCGATGCGCGGGTGGTCGATCGACACCAGCGGGCGATCGCGGTACTGCATGACGTCCGCCGACGTGAGGGCGGCGTCGGGGCCGGCGATGTAGGCGCCGATCGGGAAGGCCTGGAGGCCCATGATGTTCTCGTGCATCCACTCGACGTGGGCCGCCGAGCCGTAGAGCGCGAGCTTCGTGCAGCCGCGGTAGACCATGCGGTCGGCGAGGCGGTCGAGACGTTCGGCGACGAGGGCCATCAGCAGCTCCTCGTTGGTGAAGATCATGCCGGCGTGGTCGTACATGGTGGTCCTCCTGACGGCGGATGAGTGTCGCGAGAGCGTGTGGTCGGGCTCGGTTCGTCCGTGAACGGCGTGCCGGGCTTCCGCGAAGGGCGTGCCAGTCGCCCCAGCCCCCCCCGCGGCTCCTCGCCGCGCCGACGCTCTGAAGATGGAGCCGATCGACGAGGGGCGTTAGACTCCGGCCCCGCGAGGTGGTCGTCCTCGCGTTGCAATCGGAGGTCCAGCGCGTGAATCAGTCGGGCAAGTCAGTGATCGCAGTGACCGGGGCCACCGGCTTCGTGGGGCGTTGGACGGTGCGGGCGCTGCTGGACGCCGGCTACGCGGTGCGGGGGCTCATCCGCGACGCCGAGAAGGCCAAGGACGTGCTTCCTGCGCACGACGATCTGACTTGGGTGGAAGGCGATGCGCTCAAGCCCGACACCTTGCGCGACTTGTGCGCGGACTGCCGGGGCGTGGTCCACACCATCGGCATCCGACGTGAAATCCCTCGTCTCGGGGTCACCTTTGCACGCCTGCACGTCGCGGCGACCAAGAACGTGCTCGACGCCGCCGCTGAGGCCGGCGTCGGGCGATACGTCCACATCTCCGCGCTGGGCGTGCGTCCCGAGGCGGGGACGAAGTACCAGCAAAGCAAGTGGGAGGGCGAGCAGCTGGTACGCAAGAGCGGGCTGGACTGGACGATCCTGCGCCCCTCGATCATCCACGGGCCCGACGGCGAGTTCATCCAGATGATCAAGGACTGGACGCTCGGGCGCGCAGCGCCGCGTTTCTTCCTCCCGTATTTCCAGCGCTTCGAGGGCGTGTCGGGCAAGCCGCCCGTGCCGAAGTTCGTCTCGGCGCAGGTGGCGCCGGTGCGTGTCGAGGATGTGGCCTTCGCGGTGGTGCGGAGCTTGGAGAAGGACGAGGCGGTGGGCGAGGTCTACCACCTCGCCGGCCCCGAGACGCTGGACTGGCCCAGCCTGCTCACGCACGTCCGCGACAGCCTCCCGATGTCGAGCAGGAAGCCGGCGCTGGGTCTGCCCGCGCCCGCGGGCGTCGCGATGGCCCTCGGCGCGCGGGTGCTGGGGCTGAGCGAGGCGCTGCCCTTCGGGCCGAGCGAGCCGGCGATGGCCGCCGAAGACAACACAGCGGACACGCACAAAGCCATCGCGCACCTCGGATTCGACCCCAAGCCCTTCCGCGAGTCGGTCGCGGCGTACGCCGACCAGGTCTAACCGAACCACACGCTCAGACGAGCCCGATCGGGGGAAAGGCTGGATGAAAAAGAGCGAGCTGCTGCTGACGGGACTGATCTTCCTCGGCCTCGTGCTGGGCGTACTGGTAGGGCAGTTCATCCTGTTCGAGTCGGGCGCTGACGCCGCGACACGCGCCGACAACGTGAGCACCTGGCTGGCCATCGGCGACTTCATCTTCATCCGCCCGCTCAAGCTGCTGATCCTGCCCGTGGTGTTCATCAGCGTCATCGCGGGCGTCACCGCGATCGGCAACCCGCAGCGGCTCGGCCTGCTCGGGCTCTCGACCGTCGCGTACTACATCACCACGATGATGCTGGCCATCATCGTCGGCCTCACGCTCGTGCGCTGGATCGAGCCCGGCGCCGGCGGCTCGGCCGAGGCGCTGCTCCAGGAGTCGGGCGAGCTGCCCGAGGCGACGCGCGTGAGTCTCGAGGAAGGCGCCGCGACCAACCTTTGGGCCGTCATCCAGAACCTGGGCGAACGCCTCGTGCCGACGAACCCCATCCAGGCGGCCTACGACGGCAACACCCTCGGCGTCGTCTTCTTCGCGATCCTCGTCGGCCTCGCCCTCGTCTCGGCGGGCAAGGTGGCCGAGCCGGCGATCAAGGTCGTCCAAGGGCTCTTCGAGGCGCTGATCAAGCTGGTCATCTGGATCATCTGGCTGGCGCCGCTGGCGGTCTTCCTGCTGGTCGCGGGGCGTGTGGGCGAGGTGGGTCTTGGAAACCTCGCGGGGCCAGTGGGCAAGTACATGCTGGTCGTCATCTTCGGCCTGCTCTTCCACGCCACCGTCACCCTGCCGCTGATCGCCTTCCTCTTCGGGCGGACCAACCCCTATCGCTTCATGTGGCAGATGCGCAAGCCGATCATCCTCGCCTTCAGCACCGCGAGCTCGGCGGCGACCATGCCCATCACCATCGAAGAGGCCCAACGCCGCGGCGGCTGCTCCGAACGCGCCACAAACTTCGTCGTCCCCCTCGGCGCCACCGTCAACATGGACGGGACGGCTCTCTACCAGGCCGTCGCCGTCGTCTTCCTCTTCCAGATCTTCGGGACCGACCTCTCGTTGGGTGACCAGCTCGTCATTCTGCTGACCGCCACCTTCGCCGCCATCGGCGCCGCCGGCGTGCCCTCGGCGGGGCTCATCACCATGGCCATCGTCATCACGGCGGTGAACTCGTCGCTGGTGGCGATCGATCAGGCCGACGCCGTGCTCCCGCTCAGCGCCGTCGCGATCATCCTCGGCATCGACCGGATCCTCGACATGTGCCGCACGGCGGTGAACGTCTGGGGCGACGCGATCGGCGCGAGGATCATGACGCGCCTCGCGCCGGACGAGGACGTTGGCGAGGAGCCGGGACAGCCAGCGAAGGCGACGTAGCCCGGGCGCGCGGGCGAGACGCCCGTGCCACCGAGCAGGGTGTTGATGGATGCGCAAGGGCGTCGACGGACGCTGAGCACTGCCCCCTCAGAGCCGGGGTCAGTGGCACCCGAGGTTGGTTACTCGGGCAGCTCCGTGTTCTGCACGAACAGCTCCTGCAACTGCGCCGCCTCCACCGGGCTGGGCGAGCCGGACATCAGGTCGGCGCCGGCCTGCGTCTTCGGGAAGGCGATGACGTCGCGGATGTTGGTGGTGCCGGCGAGGAGCATGACGAGGCGGTCGAAGCCGAAGGCCAGGCCACCGTGGGGCGGGGCACCGAACTTCAAGGCCTCGAGCAGGAAGCCGAACTTCTCCTGCGCTTCTTCTTCGCCGATGCCCAGCAACTGGAAGACTTTGGACTGGACTTCCTGACGGTGGATACGGATCGAGCCCCCTCCGACCTCGTAGCCGTTGCAGACGATGTCGTACCCGTCGGTCGCGATGGACTCCATGGTGTCGCGGTCGGAGGGGTCGGCGGCGAGGAACTTGTCGAGTTCGTGCGCACTGGGGCCGGTGAAGGGGTGGTGCGTGGAGTAGAAGCGGGCGGTCTCCTCGTCGTACTCGAACATGGGGAAGTCGACGACCCAGAGGAAGTCCCAGTAGTTCGCGTCGCCACGCTTGGGGTAGAGGTCGAGATCGCGCGCGACCTTCAGGCGCAGCTCGCCCAGCGCCTTGGAGCACACGGCGTACGTGTCGGCACCGAAGAGCACGCTGTCGCCCGGCTCGAGCCCCATACGCTCGACGATGTCGCCCGCGATCGGCTCGATGAAGCGCGCGATGCCTGTCTCGAAGCCGGCGTTGTCGCCCGAGCCGGTGTACTTGGCGACGGGCACGCCGCCCGCGCCGAACTGCTTGACGAACTCGGTATAGCCGTCGGTGAGCTTGCGCGTGAGCGCGTCGGCGCCGCGGGGCACGCGGATGGCTTTGACCACGCCGAGTCGCTTGTCGAGCGCCTGGTGGAAGACCTTGAAGTCGGTTTTCTTGGCGAGGTCGGTGAGGTCGACGAGTTCGAGGCCGACGCGCCGGTCGGGGCGGTCCGAGCCGTAGCGGTCCATCACGTCGTTGTAGCTGAGCTTCTCGAGCGTCGGGACCTCGACGCCCAGCACGTCCTTCCACAGCGTGCGCACGAAGCCCTCGGTGATGTCCATGACTTCATCGCGCCCGACGAAGCTCATCTCGAGGTCGACCTGCGTGAACTCGGGCTGGCGGTCCGCGCGCAGGTCCTCGTCGCGGAAGCACTTGCAGAGCTGCATGTACCGGTCGCATCCCGCGACCATGAGCAACTGCTTGAAGATCTGCGGCGACTGGGGCAGGGCGTACCACGAGCCGGGCGTGAGCCGGCTGGGCACCAGAAAGTCGCGCGCGCCCTCGGGCGTGCTCTTGCAGAGGATGGGCGTCTCGACCTCCAGGAAGCCGTGGGCGTCGAAGTAGTCGCGCATCGCCTTGCCCGCGCGGTGGCGGATGGCCAGGATCCGCTGCATGTCGCCGCGACGCAGGTCGAGGTAGCGGCGTTGGAGCCGCAGTTCCTCGTTGGGCAGGCTCTCGGTCTCCGAGGGCTGGAAGGGCGGTGTCTGAGCTTTGTTGAGGACGGCGAGCGTCCGGGCGACGACCTCGATCTGCCCGGTCTCGAGGCGCGGGTTGGGTCCGCCGTCGCGGGTGCGCACCTTGCCCTCGACGCGGATAACGTCTTCGGAGCGCAGCGTGTCGGCGATGCGGAGGAGCTCATCGGTAGCGTCCTCGCGGTCGAAGACGACCTGGGTGAGGCCGAAGCGGTCGCGGATGTCGATGAAGACGAGGCCGGTGCCGTGGTCGCGGTAGGAGTTCACCCAGCCGCAGAGCGCGACGCTCTGCCCGACGTGGTCGGGCCGAAGCTCCCCGCAGGTGTGCGTGCGCGTGTTGCTGGAGGGGTGCTCGATCGCTTGGGCGGCGGACATGCTCGGGACCCTTCGTGGTGTGGTGGGGTACGATGAATCGGTGTGCGGTGACGGCTCACGCCACGAGCCGCGAGTATATCCCCGGGTATCGAGCCCCCCGCCCGCCGCCTTGAGGACGTCCGCGATGAAGCCCGAACGTGATGAGCCCGCGCTGCTGTTTACGGCCTTCGAGCCGAGCGGCGACGACCACGCGGCCTTTGTCATCCGCGAGCTCAAGCGACGACGGCCCGACCTGACGATCTACGCCTGGGGCGGCCCCAAGATGGCCCGGGCGGGCGCGACCGTCGTCGCCGAGACGGGACAGGACGCGGTCGTGGGCGTGCCCGGGCTCAGCAAGATCCTCCAGCACCGCAGAATCAATCGCGAGATCGACGTGTGGCTGCGTGAGCACCCGGAGGTGTGCGTGCACGTGCCGGTCGATTCACCGGCGGCCAACTTCCCGATCGCCAAGATCGCCCAACGGGCCAAGCGCAAGGTGGTCCACCTCGTGGCGCCGCAGCTCTGGGCCTGGGGGCCGTGGCGGATCAAGAAGCTGCGTTCGTGCACCGACCTCGTGCTCTGCCTGCTGCCGTTCGAGGAGAAGTGGTTCCGTGACCGCGGCGTGCCGGCGCAGTTCGTCGGGCACCCGCTGTTCGACGAGCCGCTCGACCTCAACGCCCTGAGCGAGCGTGCCGGCGCGCTCCCGGAGGGTGCCGTGAAGATCGGCGTCCTCCCTGGCTCCCGCCCGGCCGAGCTCCGGCGCAACTTCCCCCTGCTGCTGGCGAGCTTCCGCGAGCTGCGCGCGAACAACCCGGGGCTCGTCGGCGTGGTCGGGGCGACGACCGAGGCCGTGCGCAAGGATCTCTATGAACGCGCGCGCTCGCTGGGCGGCTGGCCCGAAGGGCTCGACGTCCGCGTCGGTGAAACCGACCTCATCGCCCGCTGGAGCGACTTCGCGCTCGTGGTGTCGGGCACGGTCACGCTGCAACTGGCGCGGCAGTACCGCCCGATGGTCATTGTCTACAAGATGAATCAGCTCTTCACGCGTCTGGTTCTGCAACGCGTCGTGCGCACGCGCTACGTCACGCTGCCCAACCTGATCGCCAATCAGGAGATCGTGCCCGAGTTGGTGCCCTACTTCAAGGGCACGGAGCGTCTTGTGCTCATGGCGCAGGAGCTGATCGATTCCCCCGAGCGACGGGAAGCCCAACGGCTCAACCTGCGGTCGATCACGAGCAAGTTCGACGGGACGATGGCCTCGCACGCCGCCGCCGACGCGATCGAACGCGTCGCGGGCCTCACACCGACGGACGTGCCAGCGAACGCTTCGGCCGGCGCTACGGTGGAGCAAAGAGCGCAATAGAGGCGATCGTGCCACGGCTTGTCTTGCAAGCCGTGCCCCCGTGCGCCCATCGGGGAGCACGCAACGACAACGCCGCGCGCGTCGCGGTGACACTCTGCCGCGCAGCCGTGTAGCGCGCGAACACCGTCCGCAGCTCGCACGACCCGCCTTCGGCGCATCGTGCCGCCAGAGCCCCATCTGTCATCCAAACCAGAGCACTGACCCCGCAGAGCCGGGGTCAGTGGCACCCAAGGCTTTTGGTTACTCCACGTCCTTGCCTTCGACGACGTCGGTGATGGGCGGGGCTTCGTGGGCGTCGTCGCCCTCGTGCTTCATGCGGTCGAAGTAGTTGCGATAGGCGCTCATGGCCTTGGCGCCGAAGAGGAGCATGATGGGGATATTGGCGACGAGCATGACGCCCAGGCCGAGGGTGGTCCACATGTCGAGCTGCTCGGCGTTGCCGATCACCGCGACGGCGGAGCCGTCGTCGCGGGTGAGGATGGGCATGGCCAGGATCGTCGTCGCGAGGATGAGCAGGCAGTAGATGAGCTTGTAGATGAGGACGACGGACTTGGTGCCGGCCTCGCCCATGCGCGAGAAGAGGAAGTACACGCCCTGCTCGCCGTAGTAGCTCCACGAGATCATCGTCGAGATGGCGAACAGCCACGCCGCGATCGTCACGAGGTACTTGCCGAGCCCGGGCGTCACGCGGTCGAATGCGTACGCGGTGAGCGAAGCGCCGGCGTAGTCGGCGTACAGGCCCAGGTCGCGCTCGCCCTCGGCGGTCTCGCGGAAGCGCGGACGCATCTCGGACTGCAAGGGCGTCCAATCGACACGCCAGTCGGTGATCACGTCGTCGGGATCGTCGCTTTCGGGGTCGTCGATCTCGACCAGCCGCGCCTTGCCCGTGAGCTTGCGCAGATCGCGGCCGGTGTCGGTGTTCGGGTCGGCGCGCACGACGACGAAGATGGTCTCATCGGCGCGCCAGCCGGCGGTGCCTTCCTCAGACAGGCGGATGCGCCTGGCGTCGGTGGTCATGCGTGGCAGCTCGGTGACATCCAGCGCCCACGCCGGCTTGCCGCCGTGGTACACGGTGCGATCGACCTCGACGGCGTCGATGGGCGGCTCGTCCTCGCCCGCGTTGATGGACCCGAACTCGATGGTCATGGCGCCGCCGTTGTCGACCAGCTCACCCGCGAGGACGCGTCGGCGCTCGCCCGGCTGGGCGGTGACGTAAACGAAGACCGCCTCGCCGTCCTCCCACGCGGGCGGCTGTTCGCCGTCCTCGAGCTCTTCCCGTTCAGTGCTGCGAGGAGTGCGGCTGGGAGCGTCCAAGGGCTGGATGGTCCAGCCGCCTTCTTCCTCGACCGCGTCGATCGTGCCCGAGAGCTGTCCCGCGGTCTCGGACGCGAAGACGATGTTGGGCGTCGTGTCACCGAAGACGGCTTCCGCCTCGCGGTTGTACGCGCCGCTGGAGAGGATCACGAGCGCCGTCAGCGTGCAGACCACGATCGTGTCGATGAAGGGCTCGAGGCCCGCGACCACGCCCTCGCGGACCGGTTCGTCCGTCTTGGCGGCCGAGTGCGCGATGGGCGAGGAGCCCTGGCCGGCTTCGGAGGAGAAGAGCGCGCGCTTCACGCCCCACATGGCGGCGTAGCCGAAGGTCCCGCCGAGGAACGCACCCGTGGCGTCGGGCGCTTCGCCTCCGAGGAAGGGAGGCAGGCCGCTCTTGACGATCAGCAGAAGCATCTCCGGGATCGCGCCGATGTTGAGCCCGAGCACATAGAGCGCCGCGAGCACGTAGAGCACGCACATGAACGGGACGATGCGACCCGCGACCGAGCCGATGCGCTTGATCCCGCCGATGATCACGAGCCCGACGACGATCGTCAGCACGATGCCGCTGGCGACCTGTGGGATCTGGAAGTTGGTCTGGGTGATGTCGGCGACGTTCCAGGCCTGGAACATGTTGCCGCCGGTGATCGCCGAGGTGATGAGCGTGAGGACGAAGACGCCGCCGATGAAGGACCCGAGCATCAGGCCGGACGTGGCGCCGAGGACGATCAAGACGAGCGCGAGCACGCCGGCGATCGTCGGCGCGATCCAGTGCCCGGTGACGTCCCAGCCGATGTAGCCCAGCCCGAGGGCGACGACTGCGAAGAGCAGCGCGGCGGGCCAGCGGAGCGCGCGCGATTCGGTGAGGCCCTTCTTGACGACGAACATGGGGCCGCCGTGAGGGTTCTCGGGGTCGTTGGTATTCCGGTAGAGCAGCGACTGGGTGACCTCGGTCATTTTGAGGGCCATGCCCAGGATGCCGATGAGCCACATCCAGAGGATCGCGCCGGGCCCGCCCAAGGCGACGGCCAGCGCGACGCCGGCGATGTTGCCCAGCCCGACGGTCGCCGAGAGGGCGGCGGAGAGGGCCTGGAAGTGGTTGATGGCGCCGGGGTCGGCCTTGTCGTCGTACTTGCCTCGGATGACCTGGACGCCGTGGGTCAGGGCGCGATACTGCCCGAAGACGGACCAGCCGGTGAAGAGCACGCCCACGATGAGCAGGGCGTAGACGGTGTAGTCTGAGAACAGGATGCCGTTGAGGCTGCTGACAACGTCGTTGATCGATTCCATCGGGACGGGCTCCGGGGGTCTCGGTGGGAGCGGGCCAGCCTATCATCTTGGCTCGATCGCGCGCACGAACGTCTGACCGCAGGCCGTCGAGGAGCCCATGCCCGGCATCGAGATCGACAAGACGCTCCAACGGACCACCGTCGGCGAGTTCGCCTTCCCGCTGGGGGTGTACCCGGTCGAGACGATGGAGCCGATGCCCGGTCTGTACACGCAGTTCGAGCACGCCGACGGTGCCGACAGCTTTCTCTCGGGCTCGACGCCCGACGCGTTCGAGGACTGGGAAGAGTGGCCCGACCGGATGATGTTCGACGCGATGGTGTCGTCCGAGCGCATCCCCGCTCTGATGCGCATGCTGATGACGCTGCTCCCGGCGCGGGTCTTTCCGATCCTCGACGTGCTGGGCGTGGACGCGTTCCGCGAGATCGACCCGTACATCGCGTACGACCCCGTGGGGCTGGACAAGATGATCGAGGGCGTGCGGATGTTCGGGCCGTGGCTCTTCGAGGACGGGCTGGTGGGCTTCGGCGCGATGAGCGTGGACCCGTTTGTCTACGTCTTCCTCGACGAGCACAAGATCGCGACGGTGCGTGTCCAACTCGACATGCAGGAGCGTGTCGAGAAGATCATGGAGGCGTTCGGGCTCCAGAGCGTCCCGGAGATCCGCGGTGCCGACGCGGTCGCGCACGAGCACCGCAGCGCCCTGTACGCGCCTCCCGAACGCGAAGATCTGGTGACGGCCGAGGAGATCGTCGAGCAGCTCCGCCGCCAGTGGCTGCTCCAGCTCAACATCCCGACCGACTCCAACGTCGACGACGATGGGAACGAGCTGGGCATCACGGCGTGGCGATGCGTGGTGCGGTGTCTCGACGACCCGGAAGGGCTGGACACCTACGCCGAGGTGTTCCTGGCCGCCGACTCGCTGGACACCGCCGAATCGCTCGCGACCGAAGCGATCGCGGCGGAGCCCCCGAACGAGGAGGGCTGGATCGAGATCGACCCGACGAACCTCGACCGCGTGCTGCCCGAGGAGTTCGCCAAGATGCTCGGGATCACAGCGAGCGCGGTGGACCTGTCGACGAACCGCGTGCACGAGATCAAGTGGCACCGCCCGGCCGGGCAATCGAGCGGCGCGGGCAACGCCTCGGATGCGTGATCTCCGCTTCGGACCGCTTCAGGAGCGGGAGGCGGCGGCGCGGGCGCTGTCGTCCTTGCGGTCACGCCGGTAGACCATCGTGACGCGGTTGCCCGCCTCGTTGTACGCAACCTCGGTCATGTACTGCTTCATCAGCATGATGCCCCGCCCCGAGGGGAGCTCGAGGTTCTCCGGGGCCAGCGGGTCGGGCACGTCCTCGGGATCGAAGCCCGCACCCTGGTCGGCGACCTCGATCGTGACTCGATCGGGACGGACTTCCCACTGGAGTTCGATCGAAGAGCCGGAACGGCCCCGATTCCCGTGCTTGAACGCGTTGACGACCGCTTCTTCGAGCGCCAGGCGTATGGCGAAGGTCGCGACGTCGGAGTAGCCCTCTTTGCCGACGGCATCGAGCAGTTCGGCCTCGACCTCGCGCAGACGCTGCGGGTTGTACTGAAAGCGATGGGCGGGATCACTTGGACGGAAATGCGCGATGATCGCGAACTGATGAAGCTAGAAGGC